>CAWCRQ010000023.1:0-6568 GCA_963797885.1 uncultured Acidobacteriaceae bacterium
CGGCGTGGGCCTGGGTGAGACCGCGATCGAAATCACCATGGAAACCCGCGGGCCCGATCACATCGCCGAAATTATCTCGGCGCTGGGGGCTGCGGGATATACGCAGGAAAGGGTGCCGTAGGCCGACGCCCGGCCCGCTGCGTTGCCACGAAAGTCGGCGGACAGATTCCAGTCGGTGTTAGAGTCTGTCCATCCACTTCTGCTCTATCTCGCGACCAAGACCGTCAAGGTCGGGGAAGATGACCGATTCTGTAAGGCCCGCGTCTCTCAGTTCGTATTTAATCGCGTGCATGTTCTCCTTGGGAACGTTGATCGCTCGCAGCCGCGATCCCCTTCTACCCAATAGGCTGGACAACCACTCAGGGTCGCTGCCGAATATCATGAACCGGCTACGCTGGGCTGCCACGCGACGACTCACCTGCGGTGTATCCCACAGCAGCGGCGCTGATAGTAGAGGTAATTCCCTACGCTCACTCCTGTCGCACGGGAGGTACGTATCGTCCCAATCGTCCTTGCTTAGCCCTTCCCACTTACGCTTTCGACGGTATTGGTTCCAGTTCTTTTTAGTCTTGTCGTAGGCCCTCGACTTCTTGATGTGATCCAATAACCAATATGGATCGAGCACGTAGATGGTGGCACCCGTCTTGATGGGAGCGACCTTATTTCGTACCGCGAAGTGGAGGGCCACGAGTGCACCGTCAGACCAGTCCAGTAAGCGTGTCGGAGCCCCATGATGCTGCGAAAGAAAGTACCAGTCCCAGTCGGCGTCGCCTTCCGGCTTGCTTTCACTAAGCTGGTCGGCACATCGCCGGAACTCGTCGTGGCATTCGTCCTCAATGCCCAGGAGTTCCCGCACCGGCTTTCTCGGCCTCCCTTTCCCGGGACGATACAGCTTCGGCTGAAGTCTAGTGGCAAGATGTTTTTCATCTTCTGCTCTGAACCACATCTCGTTGTGTTCGGGAAGATTCCACTCCTGTCGGATTTTGCGGACGGTCGCCAACAGCTTGTCGGCTGAATGGATCGTGAGCGGCTTCACGGGCAGCAGAGTATCACAAGAGCAGCCGTGCTAGAATGTGGCTGATGGCGAACAAAAAGAAAAGTGTTCTCCGCCGTCGCAAGGGTCGTAGGCGAAACATTTCCAGGCCCGGCCACGGCAAGAGGAATGGCCGAGGTAGGCTGTAGTTGGGATACTGAATTCGGCGGCCAGCCGAGGGAACTACCCCTGATTTCTCGGCGTCCCGGCGGTAGATTTCACTCAAACTGCTTCCGAAATCTTTCCAACTGGTCCTTCACTTCCGAGACTTCTCGCCGCAATTCCGCCACTTCTTCTTCCAACCGCGCGATGCGCTCCGCATCTGCCGGAGAACGCTCAACCGCAGCGTCTTCTTGCACCGGCGCTTCCACCACATCCCCAGCGAGCAGATGGGCATATCGAGATTCTTTTGTTCCCGGCTGCCGCGGCAGCACCTTGGCCAGTGGCGGTTCGCGCTGCATTAATTTCTGCAACGCCGATTGCACATCCTCCAGCGTTTCGAAGCGGTGCATGCGGTCGGAGCGTCCGCGCAGTTCGCCCGGGGTCTGCGGACCCCGCAGCAGCAGCACGCACAGCACCGCAATCTTGGCGCGCGTGAAGTTAAATACCTCCTGCAAGCGCTGCTCGTATTTGGTCACGCGGCTGTCGGCGCCGCGTGCGGGTCCAGCCAGGCGCTGCTGCTGCAGAGCCTCGAGGGCGTCGCGCACCGCATCTTCGTTCAACTGCATCACCGGATCGCGATTCGACTTCTGGTTGCAGGCATTCACCAGCGCGTTCAGCGAGAGCGGATAGTACTCCGGCGTGGTGATGTCCTTTTCGATCAGCGACCCCAGCACGCGCACTTCGTTTTCCGTCAGCTTGAATTCCATGGATTTCGTTCAACCGTGTTCCGATGATTCTATCGAAGGGAGCGCCCCGTGCCGCACACGGTATACTCGATAGTTTGCCGGACGCATCCAACAGAACCAGTTGCCAGTTGCCAGTAGCCAGTTGCCGGTTGTCAGTTTCGGACGGAAGGCACTGTTCCGGGGCTACTGAACTCAGGTTTGGCAGAAGGCAAGTCGCTGCCGGACTGGGTACTGGCAACTGGCCACTGGCAACTGTATTTCAAGGAGGACTCGTGAGGAAATACCTGGGAGTTTTGGCCGGCGTGGCTGCGCTGTGTGTGATGTCGTGGGCGCAGGTTCCCGCTCCCGCTCCCGATCAAGTTCCAGCCCAGGCCCCAGCCCCCGAGCCAACGCCAATTCCCGCTCCACCTCCACCCGCCAGCCGCGTGGCGGCGCCGCAGTATCCGCGCTTCGAACTCTTTGGCGGCGGTACGTACGCCGAGACCGGTTTTTTCAACGCCGGACACTGGGCGGGATTGCCGGGCTGGGACGCTTCTCTGGGTGCGAACGTGAGCCGTTGGCTGGGGTTGGTGGTGGAAGGCGGGCAATACTTCGGAACGTCAAAGATTCCGAGTCTCGTGCCGGCGCCGTTTCCATCGGGTCAATTCTACACGCCGACGCCGTCTCCCACGTTCGATGTGACGACGCGAGAGTACAACCTTCTTTTCGGCGCGCAGTTTTTCCGCCGCAAGTATGGACGCTGGACGCCGTTTGGCGAGCTCCTGTACGGGCACCAGGGCATACGCGGCATTGCGACCCCTCAAACGGGTGCTCTCGTCACGGTCATCGGCACTGGCCGGGCGCTGGTCGTCGGCGCTGGCGCGGACCGCAAAGTCAGTCGGCGTTTGGCGGTGCGGTTCAAGGCCGATTATTTGCAGACCGGCACGGCGTTTGCGTTTGTCGGCAAGCAGACGCAGGACAACTTCCGGGTTTCGGTGGGCATTGTTTTCGGCAATGTGCACAAGAAGAGGCGCACGCTCGAGGAAGAAACTCAGCCGTTACCGTAAGACCGGGGGTTGAAGAGGTTGCGGGGAAAGTTCGTCAACCCCTAAAGGGGCGGACAGTTCTAAGACCTGACGGCAGCTAAAGCGATGCTCTGATACGAAACGGCAATTGCACGGATACGAAATTGCAGGGAACGGGCTCCGTCGCCGCTACCGGTGACGACTCTAGCTTAAGGCCTGGGCCACAATTTGCGAGCGGCGCAGCCACAATTTACGGGCGGCGCAGCAAATCGCTTAGCGGCTCGGCTTTGGTCCGCAGTTCGTCGGCGAACTCGGAGCCTTTTTCGACCACTTTCTCGAAACGGTCTTTCGCTTCGTCCGTCCACTCGGAGACGGTTCCCAAGGCGTCATCGCAGGAGCGCCGCAGGTCTTTCCGCAGCTGTCGCCCAGACTTCGGAGCGAGCAACAAACCGACGGCGGCGCCGACGCCAAGCCCGATCAGCAGGAAAGTAACTGCTGTGCCGACCGTACCGTCCGAACTCTCGTATTTTCCAATGCGCATATAAACCTCCTGATCATCTCTATTCTAGACCCGAATGTTGAATTGGTAATTTGTGATTTGTAATTGGTGATTGAAAATCTGGCGACTCCCCGGAGTTTAAATTACTAATTACAAATTACCTGGCGGCCGGTTTCCACAACCCTGTCCGGCTGTGTAAAATAGGGTGTTAAATCCCTAGTGCGGCGAAAGGCTTGGCGACTGTCCCGCTGCCCAGAATTCCTAGCAGAGTGAAGGAGATGTAAACCAGCAATGTCGATTCCAGCGACCCAACTCCGTCCCGGCATGATCATCAAGCACAACAATGATTTGCATTCCGTGTTCAGCGTCGAGCACCGTACGCCGGGCAACCTGCGCGCCTTCATCCAGGCCAAGCTGCGCAACCTGCGCACCGGCGCCATGTTCGAACACCGTTTTCGCTCGCCCGACCCCATCGAGAAGGTCAACGTCGATGAGGTCAACATGGAGTTTCTGTACGCCGATGGCGACAGCTACTACTTCATGGACACGGAAAACTACGAGCAGACCCACCTGACCCGCGACACGCTGGGCGACGCGGTGGATTACCTGACGTCGAACCTCCAGATCAAGGTGGAGTTTTTCGATGGCAAGGCGGTGGGTATCGAGTTGCCCCAGACCGTGGTGTTGACTGTGACGGAAGTCGAGCCTGGCTTGAAGAGCGCAACCGCATCGAGTGTGACCAAGCCGGCGAAGACCGAAACCGGCCTCATCGTGCAGGTTCCGCCGTTCATCAATGAAGGCGAGAAGATCAAAGTCGACACGGCGGAAGGCACGTATCTGTCGCGAGCGCAGTAGTTAATTTGTAATTTGTGATTGGCAATTTGTAATTGGACACCAGTTTGGGTCCGCTTTTCCAATTACAAATTACCAATCACAAATTACAAATGGCTTCTCTCCTAGCCCGTCGCTTTCTGGTGCGCGGACGTGTTCAAGGCGTCGGCTTCCGCTGGTTTGCCGAACGTGAGGCGCACATTTTGCAAATTGCAGGATGGGTGCGCAACAATCCCGATGGCAGCGTCGAAGTGCTGGCCATGGGAACGCGCGAGCAGTTGTCCGGAATGCGGTCGCGGTTGCGGGAAGGGCCGCGCGCGGCACGAGTGGATGATGTAGAAGAATCCGAGGCCGAGCCGGTGGCGGGACTCAATTCATTTCAAGTTCGAGGAGATTAACCCTACAATGCAAACCAAGATGGCGACCCAGATGCCGGCCGAGCCAGTAGATTGCGAAGGGTTGAAGAAGCTGATCCGTGAGGTGCCCGACTTCCCGAAAAAAGGCGTCCTGTTCTACGACATCACCACGCTGCTCAAGGACAAAGTCGGCTTCGCGCGGTTGATTGACGCGCTTTCGGCAAACTACATCGGCAAAGAGATTGACCTGGTGCTGGGCATGGAGGCCCGCGGATTTATCTTCGGTCCAGCGCTCGCCTACCGGCTGAACGCGGGATTCGTTCCTGTCCGCAAACCGGGAAAGCTGCCCGCCGAAACCCTGAAGATCAGCTATGAGCTGGAATATGGCAGCAACGCGCTAGAGGTTCACAAAGACGCCATCAGAAAAGGTGAGCGCATTCTGATCGTGGACGACCTGCTGGCCACCGGCGGAACGGCGGTCGCGACTGCGGAATTGGCTAGCGGATTGGGCGCGCAGATTGCAGGATTGGCGTTTGTGGTCGAACTCGATTTTCTGAGAGGTCGCAAGAAACTGGCGAAGTATGACGTGTTCTCGCTGCTGCACTATGATCGGTAGAAGATCGGTAGGAAACGATGACCGGTAGGAAACGATGATCCGGCAGAAACGGTCGGTCATTATCGCATCTTGCCGCTGCTTCCGGACTCAGCCGCAGGCACCGCGCCGGCTAATTCTAACCTCTTCAATGCCTGTTACTTCACCAAGTGTGCCACGGCCCGGAATAGACCCGTCCAAAACGCCAGGCTGACAGCCAGCGATACGGTGTAGGAGAAGATCGCCGTCCAGTTCCAATGAACACACTTTTCCCCGTCGCGGATCCACATGGGGGAGGGCTCCTTGTTCTCTGAGAGTAGGGAGCAATTTACTGCCCGTTTGGGCTCCGTTTTGCAAGTAATTGAAAACGTTCCCTTGGCTTCGCGACCGCCTCTTGAAAATGGGTGAAATCGCTATGCTACCCGAGAAATTTGCTCGGTTGCTGCCGAGAGCAGGTGCCGAAATCTTGACATGAGAACCGCTCCGCCGTTAGGCCGCTCAGCATTCGGGACGGACCAGGGATGGTGGTAAGCTAGGTCCTTTGACGGATAATTTCATGAGTTCGATTCAGAGTTCGACCCGGCTCTTCTTCTTGCTGGCGGCCACACTGGTGGGCGCGTTCGGAGCCGATTCCAGCCCGCTCCCGCCTTCCATCACCACGGCGCCACTCTCAGTCGACCAGGTCGTGAACAATCTCGTCCGCAAAGATGAAGAGCGGGCAAGGGCACTGCGCCACCTCGAATCCACCCGGGTGTATCGCCTTTCCTATCGCGGATTCCCGGGCAATCGCGACGCCGAAATGACGGTGGAGGCCACGTATGACAGTCCTGCAACTAAGAGCTTCAAAATCATCTCCCAAAAGGGATCGAAGCTGATCATCAACCGCGTGTTCAACAGATTGCTGGAGAGCGAAAAAGAAGCCGTAGAACCGGAAATGCACGCCCGCACGCTGCTGAACCGCGACAACTACGACTTCGCGCTGGTCGGCTACGAGTCCTCGGGCGTCAATTCCTCGGGCTCCAATTCCTCCGACAAGGGCGCGCAATACGTGCTCGCCGTCTACCCCAAAGCGCGAAGCAAGTACGTCTATCGCGGCAAAGTGTGGGTCGACGGAACCGATTTTGCCGTGACGCGCATTGACGCCGAGCCAGCTCAGAATCCTTCATTCTGGACGAAGAAAAACGAAGTTCATCACGAGTACATGAAGGTGCAGGATTTCTGGTTTCCCCGGCACAACGAGTCTGTAAGCTACATCCGGCTCGGGGGGCGCGCCACGCTGACGATTGATTACGACAACTACCGTGTGGGCGCTTCGCGGTTGTCGGAGAACGCCACGAAACCATCATCTTCCGGCGTGGAAGCTCGCTAGCACATTCATAAGCTCGCATGCCTAAGCAGCCGGCGG
>CAWCRQ010000024.1:0-6475 GCA_963797885.1 uncultured Acidobacteriaceae bacterium
AGTACAATCCCGCCATGGATAGCCTGATCCAACCGAACGCAAATCCCACGACCGAGCGGCCAGAGTCCAGCCTCCGTCCTATCCTTATCGGGATCGTCATCGTCGGGATCGTGGTCGGCGTCCTGGCGTTGATTCTCCGCTCCGAGCAAAAAAAGCCCGCCGCGCCTCCAGCGTATGCCGCAAGCCTGAAATTCTCGGACCTCAAGACAAGTGCCGCGCAGAATTTTGTTGGCGCCACCGTCAGCTATATCGATGGCGCCATCTCCAACACTGGCGATAAGACCGTCATCCACGCGGTGGTGCAGATCACGTTCAAGGACGACATGGGGCAGACGGCGCAGCGCGAGGAGCTTCCCATCCGCGTTCTGCGCACCGGCGGACCTTACGACGAAGCCGTGGACCTCAACCTGTCGCCGCTCGCGCCCGGCCAGAGCAAACCCTTCCGGCTGACCTTTGAGAACATCTCAGCGCAGTGGAACCACGCCTATCCGGATCTGCAGGTTACACAGGTCAGCGTGAAGTAAGGTCAGAGGTGAGAGGTGAGATTGCAGAGGTAAGGACCTTCGGGTTGGGTCTTCACCTCTGCAATCCGACCTCTAACCTCTGCAATGGTCCCCTCCGCTACAATGTGCGTGTGGTTGACACAAAACCATTCCGTCTCACGGAGTCCGTTAAAGCCGCGGGTTGAGCGTCCAAGCTGAGTCCGGCGGCGCTGGACACGGTGCTTGGGAAATTAGCCCGGCAACAGGACCCGAATGTGCTGGTCGGCTTCGATCACGCCGACGACGCCGGCGTGTATCTGCTCACGCCCGAGACGGCGCTCGTGCAGACGGTGGATTTTTTCACGCCCATTGTGGACGACCCTTACACCTTCGGCCAGATCGCGGCTACCAACGCACTTAGCGACGTCTATGCCATGGGGGGAAAGCCGCTGACTTCGCTCGCCCTCGTCTGCTTTCCCGAAAAAGGCGATCTCGAGATTCTGGAGCGCATACTGGCCGGCGGCTTGTCGAAGATGATCGAAGCCGGATGCACGGTGGTGGGCGGCCACAGCATCCGCGATGAAGAAACAAAATTCGGATACTCCGTCACCGGCGTGATTCATCCCCAGCGCGTGCTCGCCAATCGGGGTGCGCAACCCGGCGATAGGCTGCTGTTCACCAAGGCGCTGGGCACAGGTGTAATTTCTACGGCGATCAAAAAAGGCGTCGCCAAGCTGGAGTGGATCGACGCGGCAGTGAAGTCGATGACTACGCTGAACAAGGCGGCGGCCGAGGTAATCACCAAGACTCACGTAGGGGCGGACGCATTCGTCCGCCCAGCCGAGCCAAGCTCGGCGTTGAGCGATTTGGCCAACGACCAACGACCAACGGCGCCTTTGTCGGTTCACGCCCTGACCGACGTCACCGGCTTCGGCTTGATCGGCCACGCTCGCGAAATGGCGCTGGCGTCGGACGTCAGCCTCGTTTTCAGCACCGCTAACATAGCGGTGCTCGAGGGCGCGCTCGATTGCATCCACGCCGGCTACATTCCCGGCGGACTGAAAGCGAATCGCGACTTTGCCGAATGCCTGGTCGACTACGATCCGTCGGTGCACGACGACATCCGCACGCTTCTCTTCGACCCGCAAACCGCCGGGGGCCTGCTGATCTCGGTTGTCGCCGAGGACGCCGCCCCACTCACACGCGCGCTGCACGATGCCGGCGTTCCCGCCGTCGAAATCGGTGAAGTGATACCGCACACGAAACCTTTGATCCGCGTCACTTCTTGATTCGTGTGTTTCCCGCTACCCTGCGTTGATGGTTGATGAGTCCCCAGATGTGGGCTAAGTGATGGTCATCGTGCTCCGCCACAAAGTAGAGATGGTCCACCAGCCGCATGGGTGTTTTCAGCCGCGGATGGAGAGAGGCGCGGGCGAAAATCGCAGGGTCGATCTTCTCCACTCGGCTCACCAGTCGTAAGCGCGCGCTTCGGAATTCGGCTAGAATCTCTTCGATTGGGCGCAGGTTGTGCTGCGCTTCGCTGGTCTTCCGATTGCTCAGGTCAGCCACGGTTAGCTCGGATGCCCCCGTTAGGTAGTCATCGACCCGCGCCATCCATAGAGGTTCGAGGTCCGGCAAGTGCCCGGCATGTTCCTGGGCCGACCACTTGTCATTTTCGCGCGGTTTCCGAACCAGGACATCGCGATCGGCGCCGCGGACGATTTCCTCCAGCCGGGCCGGCGTGCCTCGCAAACGCGCGCACAGGTTCGGATGCTGCTCCACCGGAAAGGTGAAGTCAAACTTCCGCTCAAACCAAATCGGCGGTCGATTCATGGCTGCACGCGAAAAAAATGATGCCTTCCTACAAGATGCCAGAGCAAGCGGGAGCGGCGCAATTCGTGGCACACATTTCGTGGCACACATTTTGCGGCACACATTCGGTTGCCGGAACCTTCTCCGCAGCTGTTGCATCCGATACAAATGATGGACCATGAATCTTCAAATCTCCAGCCATATTTTTTCAGCGAAAGGAGCACTCATGAAAACCCGCAATCTTGGACGTTCCGGTCTCAAAGTTTCTGCGCTTGGCCTGGGCTGCATGGGCATGTCGGAGTTTTACTCGGGGCGCGATGACGCTGAATCAATTGCGACCATCCATCGGGCGCTAGAACTCGGCATCACCTTTCTCGACACCGCCGACGTTTACGGGCCGCACAAAAACGAAGAACTGGTCGGACGAGCGATCAAGGGCAAGCGCGAGCAAGTCGTGCTGGCTACGAAGTTCGGCATTGTGCGCGATCCCACGAACCCCAATATTCGCGGCGTCAACGGCAAGCCCGACTACGTGAAGAAATGCTGCGACGGAAGTTTGCAGCGGCTGGGCGTCGAACACATTGATCTCTATTATCAGCACCGCGTCGATCCGGAGACGCCAATTGAGGAGACGGTTGGCGCCATGGCGGAATTAGTCAAGGAAGGCAAGGTGCGCTATCTCGGCCTTTCAGAGGCGAGCGAAAAGACGCTGCGGCGCGCGGTGAAAGTGCATCCCATCGCGGCGCTGCAGTCGGAGTATTCGCTGTGGACGCGCGATCCGGAAGAGAAGATGCTGGCGGCTTGCCGCGAACTCGGAATCGGCTTTGTCGCCTACAGCCCGCTCGGACGAGGCTTTCTGACTGGCCAGTTCAAGAAGCTCGAAGACCTGGGGACGGATGATTATCGCCGTTTGTCGCCGCGCTTCCAGGGCGAAAACTTTCAGAAGAATCTGGATCTGGTAAAGAAAGTGAAAGAGATGGCGCGCGAAAAAAATTGTCAGCCTTCACAATTGGCGCTCGCCTGGGTGCTGGCGCAGGGTGACGACATTGTCCCGATTCCCGGCACGAAGCGGCGCAAGTATCTCGAGGAAAACGCCGCGGCGGTGGATTTGAAACTGACTCCGGATAATCTGCGCCAACTGAACGACGTCTTTCCCTCTGGCGCGGCTTCGGGATCGCGCTATCCGGAAGAAATGATGCATCTGGTCAACGGGTGAGAAGTGGGCTTGTTTGGAGGCGGGCCTTTGCCTTGCGCTCAGGACAGGCTCCGCCCCGTCACCACATGGTGCGGGGATGTCGCCTAGCCGCCCAGCAGTTTGTTCACCTCGGCGTAAGGCACAGCTCCCTCCATCGCGCTGTACGTTCCGGAGGCTCTGAGTTCCTCCGCCACTCGCCGCAGGAGGCCGAGCGTCGCGCGCATCGGGCCCGATCCCACGCTCACGCGCGCCACGCCCAGTTTTTCGAGTTCCGGAATCGAGGGCGTTCCCGGCCCGGCTAGAATGTTGAGTGGACACTCGACGACTTCCACCAGCCGCCCAATCGTCTCGGCATCTTTGAGTCCGGGCACGAAGACGCAATCGGCGCCCGCATCGCGAAACGCAACGAGCCGCCGCACCGCTTCGGAATAATCGGTGTCTGGATTGCTTCCCGGCAGAAGGTACACATCGGTGCGAGCATTGATCACAAATTGCGCGTGCATTTGCATGGCAGCCTGGCGCGCCGCCGTGATCTTTTCGACCGCCAATTGAAAGTCGATCAAAGGTCGAGCCCGATCGCCGCTCCCATCCTCCAGGTTCATTCCAGCGACTCCCGCCTGTATCAGTTCGCGCGTGGTCTTGGCGGCATCTTCGGCCGTGGAACCGTACGCTGCTTCGACGTCAGCAGTCACCGGCACTTGAACGGCGCGAGTGATGCGGCCGATTCGGGCCATCATTTCCTCGCGTGGAATGCGTTCGCCGTCGGGATACCCCAGCGAAAATGCTATGCCTGCGGAGGTGGTTGCGATCGCGGGGACGCCAGCTTCCTCGAAGATGCGGGCGCTGGCCACATCCCAAGCATTCGGCAGAATGAGGACGCCGGGTCCGCGATGGAGTTGACGGAACTGGATCGCTTTGTTGGTCTGGGATTCCATGATTTCTTTCTGACTCTCTCTCTCTGTCGCCCCTCCGGGACTTGAGTTGTCTCTTTCAATTTCCTCCGCGCTGAAGCGCTGGGCTAAGCTCGGACGCCCCTCCGGGGCTGGATTCTCAAGAGCAGCCTGCCAGGGCAGATCTTCGGTAGGTTTGCTTCCGGCACGGTCAGCCGCCGCGAGCTTTGTCGTGCATGCGCTTGACGAAACTGGGTACGTGCACAACGGCGCGCCCAACCGTGCCGCTCCCGATCTCCTGCGTGCCGTCGTGGGCGCGGACGCGCATGACGTAGAAGCGCCCGTCGAACGATTCCAGTTCCGCCTCGGCTTGAATTCGCACTCCGATTCCGCTGGCCGCGTGGTGTTCGACGTGGATCGAGATCCCCACTGTGATTTCTCCCTCATCGCAAAATGGTTGCAGCGCATGGAAGCAGGCCGTTTCCATCAGCCGAATCATGTCGGGAGTCGAATACACGGGTGGCAACTCCGGATGATCGGCGGCGATGGTGTGCTTCAACTCGACGGTTTCAGCCGCCTCGCCGCGCACGCCAATGGGGATGGGTCGGGGCATGGGGGTGCAGAGATGGCGGTGGTAGAAGCTACGATTTCAACGCGCTCCAACGCGAAGAATTTTCACTTCTGCAATCTGACTTCTTACTTCTGATTTGAAACTACGCCGCCACCCGTTCCATGCGGCGCGCCTCGAAGCCATCCAGCACGGCCCATAACGCTTTGGCCGCTTTCTCGGCGGCCGCCAATGCTTTTTCGGCAGTCTCCGGATTGGCCTCAACCCGCTTCTCCAGTTGCGTGCGCCACACCTGCGCGTGGTACACGTCGGCGGTGGCGTGCAAAGTAAAATAGCTGCGGGTCTTCTCATCGGCGCCGTAGAGTTCACTGAGGACGCGATCTTTCTCTTGCGCCAAGCGCGGCACCTGCGATTCATAGGCATAGAAAGCCGCCAACGCCTCTTCCGGAGTGCCGTCGCCGGCGACACGCTGGAACCAGGAGATGAGCTTGCGAACTCCCGCAACCGGCCGCCGTTTCTTCATGCGGCTTCCGCCCACGCCCTCGACAAAATCGAGCCACAATTCAGAGTGCGAACGCTCCGGCTCGACGAAGGAATCTTCGCCGCCCTTCTC
The DNA here is from genome assembly GCA_963797885.1 of uncultured Acidobacteriaceae bacterium. GTDB lineage: Bacteria > Acidobacteriota > Terriglobia > Terriglobales > Acidobacteriaceae > Acidiflorens. The sequence continues at coordinate 5,561 of CAWCRQ010000024.1, forward strand.
ATCGGCCATGTTGGCGAGCACGGCGCGGCGCAGTTCGCCTTCTTCCAGCCGGACGGCAAGCTGCGCCAGATAGCCCGGAAACGCCTCCACGTGGGAGTAGTAATCCTGAGCGTAGGCGCGCAGATCGTCGCGGGTCAGTTCGCCCGCCGACCAGGCCTTGTAATAGGGATGACTGAGCAAGTCGTAGCGATGAATGCGTTCTTCGAGTAGAGACACAAAGGGCTTTGTTTCCATGATTTTAGTTTCCATAATTTACCCCGATAACTCTCAACTATACCGTTGCGACGGGCGAATCACAAGGACGCGCCGTTAGAAACCAGGGCCCGGGCTACGCTCTCGCTGCCTGAGAGATGTCTGAGAGAAGAACATTGCTACAATTGAACGAAGCAGTGCTCTCTCCGTTGTTGTGGGGTTCGAACAAGCCTACATGCAGGCGTTTGACGAACATTTCGAGGTGGTGGTGGTGGGCGCTGGCCATGCGGGATGCGAGGCCGCCATGGCGGCGGCGCGCATGGGGCTGAAGACTGCGCTCTATACGCTGAACGTCGATCTAATTGCGCAGATGTCTTGTAACCCGGCCGTTGGCGGCATCGCTAAGGGGCACCTGGTGCGCGAAGTGGATGCGCTGGGCGGCATCATGGGCGAAATCACGGACGCGGTGGGAATTCAATTTCGCCTGCTCAATACTTCGCGTGGACCCGCCGTCTGGTCGCCGCGGGCGCAGTGCTGCAAGCAGGCCTATCGCCTGAAGATGCGCGAGGTGCTGGAGTTGCAGGCGAATCTGAAGATCAAGCAGGCGGAAGTCGCGGATGTGATGGTGGAGCAGTCGTTGGTCGATGGTCGTTCGTCGTTCGCAGGTTCCGGTGAGGATGGCGGTGCGTCTGCCGACGACCAACGACTGACGACTAACGACTG
>CAWCRQ010000025.1:0-125690 GCA_963797885.1 uncultured Acidobacteriaceae bacterium
ACTAAGCTGCGAGATCTTGGGCGCGAGGCGAGTGTCCACAAGGTCCTCAACCTGAGAAAGCGGAATGGAACTCGAGGTGATAGCCAGGGTAAGCACAGGGGCATCGGCTGGATTGGTTTTGCTGTAAGTCGGAGGCGCGGGCAGAATGGACGGCAAAAGACTCTGCGACGCGTTGATGGCAGACTGCACCTCTTCCTCAGCTACATCAATATTCAGAGCCAGGTTGAACTGCAGCACAATGACGGAACATCCGCCGGAACTGGTGGAGGTCATCTGGCTCAAACCCTGCAGTTGGCCGAATTGGCGCTCCAGTGGCGCCGTCACCGTCGTCGCCATCACCGTCGGGCTTGCTCCGGGATAAAACGTGAGTACCTGAATCGTCGGATAATCGACTTGCGGCAATGCGGAGACCGGCAGTTGGGTATAGCCAACAATACCGACCAGGAGGATTGCGGCCATCAGCAAAGAGGTGGCAACCGGCCGCAAGATAAACGGACGCGATGGGCTCACGGGGCGCTGCTCCCCTTCGTGGCGGCCGGGGCCGGCTTGGTCGAGCTCTGGTTCGAAGTCTGGCTCGAACTCTGGTTCGAAGTCTTGTTCGAATCCTTATTCGCAATCGTGACCGCAGTGTTCTCCTGCAACTTATCGAAGCTGCTGGTGGCGACAACGTCTCCAGGATTGATGCCGTCAACCTGCGTTTCGCCGCCGTCTGTAACTCCCGGCTTTATGCTGCGTATATGCGCGATATTGTTTTGGATGACATACACGAACGATGCCTGCCCATTTTGTTGAATGGCGGATGCTGGAATCAGCGTCACCCCCTGCAACGTATTCACGAGCAGCCGCGTGTTAACAAACTGGTTGGGGAAGAGTGCATCATTCTTATTGTCGAAGATAGATCGCGCTTTTACCGTCCCCGTCGTAGTGTCAATCTGGTTGTCGAGTGTCAGCAGCAACCCGCTTGCGATTTTCGTCAGCGCAGTGCGATCGAAGGCGTCGACAGGGAGCTTAGCCTTCGCGCGCAAGCGAGCTTCAACCGGGCCCAGACTGTCTTCCGGTATGGTGAAAATTACGGTGATAGGCTCTAGCTGTGTAATGACTGCGAGGGTTACGGTTCCAGCCGACTGCACCAGATTGCCCGGATCCACCAGCCGTAAACCCACCCGCCCGGAAATGGGCGCGGTGATATGACAGAAGCCGACCTGAACCTCGTCAAATTGCACCGTTCCCTGATCGTTTTTAACAGTGCCCTCGTCCTGCAGTACAAGCTTTTCCTGGTCATCCATCTGTTGCTTTGCAATCGCATTGCGCGACCACGCTTCACGGTAGCGCTCCAGATCCATCCGGGCCTGGGCGAGCACGTTCTCGTCGTGCTCGAGCGCACCTTGCGCCTGCAAAAGAGTCGCGCCGTACGGACGCGAATCGATGTCAGCCAGCGGATCGCCCTTACTTACCAGTTGACCCTCCTTAAAATGCACGGCTACAACCGAGCCCGTCACCTGGCTGGTAATCGAATCGGTATAGACCGGAGTAACCGTACCGATGGAGTCAAGGTAAACGCCAATGTCACCTGTCTTAGCCGTCGCGCTAGTAATCGTGATCTTCGGCGGCGCGGGCTTGGGTTTGTTCGCGGCCTCGTGGTGGCGCCACATCAGCACGACTGCCAGCACTACAACCAGCAACACCAGAATCGCTATGATGATCCACATTACTTTGCGTCGGTGAGATTCCGAACCGTGAGCCGGGTGTTGATGGTCACGATCGATGAAGGGTTGCTCATTCGTGTCAACGGTCAAAAGGAATCTCCTTGTTCAGCGGCGAATCCCCAGCATGGTACATAAATCGGTTTTGGGTAGGGCACGGCTTCAGCCGTGCCGCTCAGAGCCTGGAAGAACGCGGGCTTTAGCCCCTGAGGAACGTGCCTTCCAAGCTGAAAGGCATTTATGAAACCAGCTCCAAAGCAATCCAAGCGAGTGCTTGGTGCGAAAGGGGGGACTCGAACCCCCACGGGTTGCCCCGCCAGATCCTAAGTCTGGTGCGTCTGCCAATTCCGCCACTTTCGCGTGAGTTGAGCTACCATTTCCCGGATCAACTCCGGCGCTCACAAGTCTAGATGCGAACGTGCGCCGATTGCAACGTCACACTTGACCGAGAACACGTCTAGCTCTTGACGCTAACCGGTAACCGAACCGTTACGCATTATGTGGAACCGTTCGGTCACATATTCGCTGGCGGTCCTGATGGCTTCGCTCAGATTCCCTTCCTCGCCACCAACTCCGCCGTCGCCTTCTCCGCGACCTCTTCGTGGTAATGCAATACGCGCAACCCATCCGCCAGTTGCAAGAGTTCGCCCGGCTCCAGCAAGTGCTCCGGATCCTTCGGGCCGCCCGGCAGTTTCAACTGCGCCAACGTGAGCGTCTTGTAGACAAGCAGTCCGCCCGGTCGCACCGCTTTCACCATCTCCGAAAAGATCTCTCGCTCTAGATAGAAGAACGTCATCACCACTTCAAACCCTGCTTCGAACTGGGTTTGCGAAGCCTTAAAGTGGGTGAGATCGTCTACTACAAAGTGCATGTGGGACGCGAGCGGTCCGGCATTCTGCCGTGCCTGTTCGACACCGGCGTCGGAGACATCAATGAGCGTGACTTTCCAGCCCATCTTCGCCAGCCAGATCGCATGCCGTCCCGCTCCTCCCGCAAGGTCGAGCGCGCTTCCTGGGTGCGGAAACAGCGGCAGAATGTATCCGGAAAATGCCCGTGCCAAGAAGGGATCGGGGACCGTCCATGTCTCTGCGCCAGCCGCTTCGAGATATTTCTGGTTCCAGCGCTCGCGTTCGTTATCGGAAGAAGAAGTGAACGACATGCTCTGCGATTCTAACCCTCCTAACAGCCCGTGGCTCAGGTACGATTTGTATCGGGGTATGTCTTTAGGCATACCATTAAGAGCTGGGTTATACGATCTGAAAATCTTATAGGCCTAAAGGAGAAGGCAGAGCCATGGCACGAGATGCTTTGTTCCACTGTGAACTCGAGAAGTCGAAAGATGAACACGGGAATCAAGTGACGACCATCAAGTGTCATGGCGATCTGGTCAGCGTCACTGCGAGTGAGTTAAAAGAACTGGTGAGGCCCCTCATCCCTCTTGGCGGTCGCATCGTTATCGACGTTAGTGATGTAAGACATCTGGATAGCGCGGGCCTCGGAGCGCTGGTTGGCCTCAAGGTGTCCGCAATCAAGCAAGGCCTATGCATCCTTGAATTCGCCAACATTCCACCTCGCATGCTGGAGCTGCTGCGCCTCACTCGTCTCACGGAGTTGTTCTCGTCATAGGGGCATCCAGTTCTTCAGTGGGCAGTTTCTCCCATCCGCAGCTCTGACAAACTGCACCGTCGACCGGGAGTTCTGGCCTGTAGAGCACAATCAGCTTCAGTGAGCCACACCGCCCGCAGCGCTCGGACGTCTGTCGCTCGCGACGAAGCAATGCCGCACCAAAGGCCTCCAGGGTGGCGTGCGTCGCATTTAGGGCTATCATTCCATCATCTCGAGTCGCGTTCGCAGCGTGTGTAAGCCAACTGACCAGTTGCCACGACTCCTTAGCCAAGCCCTTTAGATAGCCACGAATGCGCTCGTTCTTGCTTCCTTGAGCTATTGTTTCAGCAATCAGTTCTGACCAGCGTATAAAGTTCGATGCTTGAGGGCTTTCTTCCCCGCTCGGAAGCATGCTCGGACTGCTGGCCGATCGAATAAAGGCCAGCAGAGCTTCACGACAGCGCATGCCAACGGCCTGGACTTCTTCAGACTCTGTGCTTTCGTCCAGTGCCTCTGCTGCCTGTTCCCAACGCCGAAACGCTGCTGCCATGCGATCCGCTAAGCGATCATCCTCAGTGCCCTTGTGTGCCGCACTGACTCGTGCCATCAACCCGATGTGAAAGGAGAGCGTGTAGTCCAAACTCGGGAACAATGCCTGCGAGTAGAGGTTCGTTGGGCCTGTAATAACCCACCATTGCGACTTGTTCGTGTGAACATTCCAACAGTCGTGCGCCTGACCAAAAACGAACTCTGTCTGAATTTTCTCAAGAAAGGTGACGTGTTCCTTATCCTTGCGGGATTGCCATTCGACATACTCAGCTATCTGCTGTGCTTCCTCGTCATTCCTCTTAAACGCAAACTGATTCAGCGCCTCGTCGGGCACACGAGGTGGGATGAGGCATTTTCCAAGAGCCTTTCGTTTGGCTGTCTTGGTTCGGGCGGCGCGTTTTTGAGCAGGCTTGGATCTTGACATCTTGACATCAGGTGAAAGATACGCCAACTGCATGCCGAGCGGAAGGCTCTTCCGTAATCAACCGACTGGCAAACAGCAGGTCCTTCCCTCATCTCAGGACCACAAATCTTAATCTGAATCCGCCGACCAGCAACCCTTTATAATAGAAAGATTCGGTTGCGAGTTTTGATCCGTCTGTAGTGCCAGGGGAAGATGTCGACAGATAGCATTGTGGTTCGCGGGGCCCGGGTTCATAACCTCAAGAACATTGATTTTGAGATTGAGCACAACACTCTGACCGTCGTCACCGGCGTCTCCGGTTCCGGCAAGTCGTCGCTTGCCTTCGACACGATCTACGCTGAGGGCCAGCGCCGTTACGTCGAGTCGCTGTCCGCATACGCGCGCCAGTTTCTGGAGCGGATTGAGAAGCCCGACGTCGATCTGATCGACGGTATCGCGCCCGCGGTTGCCATCAAGCAGAAGAATTCCACCCGCAATCCGCGCTCCACCGTCGCCACTGCCACCGAGATCTTTGATTACCTGCGCCTGCTCTATGCCCGCGTCGGACGCACTTACTGCCTGCAATGCGGTCAGGAAGTGAAAAAAGATACGGTGGACGAGGTCGCCGACCGCCTGCTCGCCCTGGGCGAGGGCACTCGGTTGAGCGTGTTCTTTCCGATTCAGCCTTACATTCCTGCGGGGCCTGCGGCGCCGACTGCGGAAGACAAAGGCGCCAGGAAGTCTCGCGGCAAGAAAAAGCCGGACGGGTCGAATCTGCCCTCCGCCGCGGGCTTTGGCTCGATTTCCGACGCGATGAGGACGCGCCTCTTCGATCTGCGCAAACGCGGCTTCAACCGGCTCTTTCAGAACGGCCAGATCTTCGAGTTCTCGACCCCGGAATCGCTGCTCGACGTCAACTTTTCCGAACCGGTGTTTGGACTGGTGGATCGCCTCGTCGTCTCCGCCGACCAGCGCTCCCGCATTGTCGATGCCATCGAGATCGGTTATCGCGAAGCGGGCGAGGTCATTTTCGAAACCGCGCGTCGGAGTGAGAGTGGGAATGGGGATGGCGACGGTAAAGGCGACACTCCTCAGCGGCTGCGCTTTTCCCAGCGCTTCGAGTGCAAGAACGACGGCAGCCGCTACGAAGAGCCCGAGCCGCGCCTGTTTTCATTCAACAATCCTTATGGCGCCTGCCCGCGCTGCCAGGGCTTCGGCAACACCATCGACATCGATCTCGACCTTGTCATCCCCGACAAGAGCAAGACCTTGAACGAAGGTGCGATCGAGCCCTGGACGAAGCCCAAGTACAGGCCGCTGTTCACCGAGTTCAAGCGCTTCGCGCGCCAGGCGGAAATTCCGCTGGACGTGCCCTGGCATGAACTCGATGCCGAACAGCAGCGGCTGATCGTCGAGGGCAGCAGTGACGGTGGCCGCGGGTTCGGCGGCGTCCGTGGCTTCTTTCAGCATCTCGAGCGCAAGAAGTACAAGCTACACGTCCGCGTTTTTCTCAGCCGCTATCGCGGATACTCGCTTTGCTTTGCTTGCGGCGGCACACGCCTGCGCGCAGAGGCGCGCCAGGTAAAAATCGATGGCAAGAATATCTGCCAGGTGTGCAGTATGACGGTTGAAGAGGCAGCCCGCTTCTTCGGTCAACTCACGCTCTCGACTGAGCAAGCTGCGATTGCCGACAAGCTGCTGATCGAACTTCGCGAGCGCCTGCGTTTTCTCAACGACGTCGGGCTCGAATACCTGACGCTTGACCGTCTCGCCTCTACGCTATCGGGCGGAGAAGCTCAGCGCATCCAATTAGCGACCTCTCTCGGTTCGCGTCTGGTCGGCACACTGTACGTGCTCGACGAGCCTTCCATCGGCCTCCACAGCCGCGATACGCACCGGCTCATCAAGATCCTGCATGACTTGCGCGACCTGGGAAACACGATCCTCGTGGTCGAGCACGATCCCGACATCATGCGCGCCGCCGACCGCATTCTCGACCTCGGCCCGGGTGCCGGAGAAAATGGCGGAAAAGTCGTCGGCGCCGGCACCTACAGCGAGATCCTAAAGATGCCGCACTCGCTCACCGGCCGTTACCTCGCGGGCGAACTTCACATCCAGATTCCGCCGCGACGCCGCCAACCGGGCTCGCACAAACTCCGCATCACCGGCGCCCGCGCGCACAACCTGAAGCACATCGATCTTGAAATTCCACTCGGCATGCTGGTGGCGATTACCGGCGTCTCCGGTTCGGGAAAGTCTTCGTTGCTGCATGACGTCCTGTATCAGGCGTTGGCCACGGCGAAGCGGCAGACCAACGGCAGCGGTTCCGGCTCCATTTTGTGCGACAGCATTAAAGGCGACGAGTTTCTCGACGAGGTTGTCCTCGTCGATCAATCGCCCATCGGCCGCACTCCGCGCTCGAATCCGGTCACGTACATCAAGGCTTTCGACATCATCCGCGAACTATTTGCCTCGCTGCCGGAAGCCAAGAAGCGCGGCTCCCCTGCTGGGCATTTTTCTTTTAATGTGCCCGGCGGCCGCTGCGAAACCTGCCAGGGTGACGGCATCGTCACCGTTGAAATGCAGTTTTTGGCCGACGTCGAGCTGATCTGCGACGAATGCAAGGGCACGCGCTACAAGCCGCAGGTGCTCGAAATCCACTACAAAGGCAAGAACATTCACGAAGTCCTGAACCTCACCGTGCGCGAAGCGCTCAGGTTCTTCGCCGACGTTCCCCGGCTCACGGAAAAATTGCGCGTGCTCGACGAAGTCGGCCTCGGCTACCTGCGTCTCGGCCAGTCGGCCACCACGCTCTCCGGAGGCGAAGCGCAGCGCATGAAGCTGGCCGCGCACCTTCAGCCCGGAACTCGCCCAGCCAGCCGCCCGGCAGAGCGCGGCGACGGGCGCAAACGCAAGAACCGCATGCTTTACATTTTCGATGAGCCCACGACCGGTCTGCACTTCGACGATGTCAGCAAACTACTCTTCGCTTTTCGCCGTCTGATCGATGCGGGAGGCTCCATTATCGTAATCGAGCACAATCTCGAGGTCATCAAAACGGCGGACTGGGTCATCGACCTCGGTCCGGAAGGCGGCGATCGCGGTGGGAACCTCGTCGGCTCGGGCCCGCCCGAAGCGATCGCTGAGCTCGAGAACTCCTACACTGGACAGTACTTGAAGCAAGTCTTGAACGGCAACGGCGTTCGCGAAGGAGGGAATAATGCAAATGAATCCCCATCTGGCATTCAACGGGGAATGCGAAGCGGCCTTTAAGCTCTATGAGAAGTGCCTGGGTGGAAAAATCGTCACGATGATGACGTACGGGGATTCGCCCATGGCAGACCAAATGCCGCCTGCGTGGCGCGGGAAGATCATCCATGCTGCGTTCGCCTTGGCCGACCACCAATTGACGGGCGCCGATGTGCCGCTGGAGAGCTATCAGAAACCGCAGGGCTTCTACGTGTTGCTCAACGTCGGCGCTGAGGCGGAAGCGGATCGCATCTTCAAGGCTCTGGCAGAGAACGGCACGGTGCAAATGCCGATCCAGGAAACCTTCTGGGCGCTGCGTTTCGGCATGCTCGTTGACCAGTTTGGCACGCCGTGGATGATCAATTGCGGGAAGCCGGACTGACGCTTATCAGCATCGCGTTTTGGTCAGGATGAAGCGAACGATTCGCCTGTGAGTTCATAGAATGGCAACCAGTAGAATAAGTGGAGCGCCGGGCGTCCCCGCCCGGCACCGCTGCAAAGACGGCCCTCGCGTGAACCGCCCGTTCACTAACGCGATCCTGGTCATCGCTCTTACGGCATGGCTAACGACCGGCGGCCTCGCGCAAACCCACACCACCGTCCGCCATTACAAAGAGCGCATCGATGACACTCCCCCGGAAATCGCGCGGGCCGAAGATGCCATCCAGAAAAACGATTTCACTAGCGCGGAAACGCTGCTGAGAAAGGCGATCGACAAGGATCCCAATAATTATCAGGCATGGTTCGATCTCGGATTTGTTCTGAACCGCCTAGAGCGCACCGAGGAATCCATCGCCGCGTATCGCAAGTCAGTCGCCGCCAAGCCCGACGTTTTTGAATCCAATCTGAACCTCGGCCTGATGCTCGCGCGCGCCCATAATCCCGAGGCCGAGCAATTCTTGCGCGCCGCCACAACGCTCAAACCCACCGAGCATTCTCAAGGAAATCAGGCTCAAGGAAATCACACGGAAGAAGGTCAAGCCCGCGCCTGGCTCGCACTCGCGCATCTGCTGGAGAATAAGAAGCCGGAAGAAGCACTCCAGGCTTACCGCAAAGCCTCCGAACTCACCCCGAAGGATCCTGAACCCCATCTCTCTGCCGGCCTGCTGCACGAGCGGCAAAAAGAATTCTCCGACGCCGAGGCCGAATACAAACAAGTAATGACGCTTGATCCGCACAACGATGATCCGCACTCCACAGAAGCCGCCATCGGCCTCACCAACCTGTACATGAAGTCCGGCCGCCTGGGCGAAGCCGAACCGCTGCTACGCCGGCTGGCCGCCGAGCGCCCCGATGACGCCGGCATTCATCTCCAACTGGGGCGCGTACTCGCCGCGCAAGGCAAGAAAGACGACGCCATCGCGGAAATCCAGACTGCGCTGAAACTCGCCCCTGCAGACGCCGACGCGCAGCGTGATCTCGCCGACCTTTATGCAAGTGCCGGAAAGAATGATCTCGCGGAAACCGCATATCGCGCTCTGGTCGCGGCCCAGCCGAAAGACCCGGAATTGCATCGCGGCTTGGGACAGGCTTTGCTGCGTCAGAAAAAGTTCCCGGAAGCGCAACAAGAGTTTCTGGCAGCGGTCCGGCTGAAGCGCGATTGGCCCGATGTCTACGTCGATTTGGCCTTTGCCGCCAACGAGAACAAGAACTACGACCTCACGATCAGAGCCCTCAATGGCCGCACCATGTTAAATGCGGAGATGCCGCCACTCTGTTTTTTTCTTCGCGCCTCCGCGTATGACCACTTGCGCGACTACAAACACGCCGCCCTCGATTATCATCACTTTCTAGATGTTGCCAAAGGGAAGTATCCTGATCAGGAGTGGCAGGCTACCCACCGCCTGATCGCTATTGAACCGAAGAAGCGTTGACCGCAATGCGCTGCTTGGCCTTTTATATGTTCGTCGTTGCCCTCGCCCTCGCCTGCCCTTACGGCGCGGCCAAGGACGAAACCGCAGACCAACTCAAAGCACACTTCGAAAGCGCGCGTCCCGAGGACCGCGCCGATCTCGCCATCCGGATCGCACAGTATCAGCTCCGCAATGCCGACAAGCTCTACAGCGATGGCCAGTCCGACCAGGCCCGCGCCGCCGTCGATGACATCGTTACCTACTCCGAGAAAGCTCGCGACGCCGTAACCCAAAACAAGAAGCACCTCAAGCATGTCGAGATCGATGTCCGAAAAATGGCGGAGAAGCTGCGTGACGTAAAGCGCACTCTCGCCTTCGACGACCAGCCTCCGGTCGAACAGGCCATCCGCCGCCTGGAAGACATCCGCACCACCCTGCTCAAGGAAATGTTCGCCAAAGAGATAGAGAAGGAGGAACAGAAGAAATGAGGCCGGACGTCCACTGGCATTCGCACTGGCACTGGCGCTGTTGCACCGCGCTCGGCCTGGCGCTCTTGCTCGCGCTCCCGCTCTGCGTGCCACTCGGCTCGCCGCTTTGGGCCCAGCGCCGCCGCGACCCCCTCAATCCGCTGGAGATCGACCAGCTCCGCGACGCCATGCTCTACCCCGACGAGCGCTTAAAGCTTTACGTGAAGTTTTCTCGGGATCGCATGACCAAGCTTGAGCAAATGCGCAGCGATCCCAAAACCACCGAGCGCGCCCGCCGAACTCATGACATGCTCGAAGATTTCCTCGCCGTCTACGACGAACTCAACGACAACATCGACATGTACGTCGGCCGCAAGGATGACATACGCAAGCCGCTGAAAGCCATCATCGAAGCCGACACCGAATTTCAGTCCAAGTTACGCGCCCTAAAGAACTCCGCGACCGCCGATGCCGCCGAAGCGAAGCAGTACGAATTCCTGCTGACCGACGCCCTCGACACCGTAGACTCCAGCGCCGACGACCACCGCAAAACCGCCGCCGAAGTCGAGGACTACATGAAGCACAAAAAGAAGAAATAGAGCGGCGCGGTCTGCGGTAAACTTCTTCACCGCAGAGAACTTGTTTTGTGACAGGCTGATAGCTGATGGCTGACGGCTGATAGCTGACGGCTGACGGCTGCCTCGTGCTACCCTTCCCTCAACGTGTCCCCAAAGCTCGCCGAAATTTTTCACGAAGCCTATCGCGAACTCCGCCCCCGCACGCTCGCGCCGCCCATGCCGCCCATGGATGTTCGTTTCTATCCTTTCGTCGCCATCAACAACACCATTCGCCTCCGCCAGGGAAAGCTCTACATCCGCCTCTCCGACCTGCTCGAAGGCGCTCCCGAAGCCGTGCAGTATTCGATCGCCCACATCCTGCTGGCCAAGCTCTATCGCCAGCCGGTCGATCGCATCCACAGCGCCCGTTATCGCCGCTATGTCGCCAGCCACGATGTTGCCGCCAAAGCGCGGCTCGTCCGCCAGATACGCGGACGCAAGCACATTCACTCCGCCCGCGGCCACCACTACCATCTGGAAGAAATCTTCGACGACCTCAACCGCCGCTTCTTCCACGGACTCATGGGACGCCCGCAACTCACCTGGAGCCGGAACCACGCCCGCAGCAGTCTCGGCCACTACGACCCCGCCCACAACGCCATAGTCATCAGCCGTGTCTTCGACCACCCACGCGTCCCCCGCTACGCCGTCGAATACATCCTGTTCCACGAAATGCTGCATTTGAAGCACCCGGTAAAACTGCGGGGGAGCCGGAGATGCGTGCACTCGCGGGAGTTTCTGGAAGAAGAAAAATTGTTTCCTGAACTGGAGCAGGCGCGCAAGTTCTTGAGGATCATTTGAGCTCTCAGCTCTCAGCTCTCAGCTCTCAGCTCTCAGCTCTCAGCTCTCAGCTCTCAGCTCTCAGCTCTCAGCTCTCAGCTCTCAGAAGAGCAAAAACCGACCGAACTCTGGGTGACAAGTGTCACTGCGGGGACATCCTTGGACACCCCAAAGTAGTTGCGGAGCAATTACATGGCAGATGGCTACCGAGACCTGATCGCGTGGCGTAAAGCGACGGATCTGGCACTTGAGATCTATAGAGCTACCCAAAGGTTTCCAAGGGATGAGATTTATGGGCTGACCTCTCAAATGCGACGAGCAGCCGTATCGGTCGCCCAGCAACATCGCCGAAGGCAAAGGACGCTACTCCCTAAAGGAATTCGCGCAGTTCTTATATAAAGCTAGGGGTTCTTTGCTAGAACTTGAAACGCAACTGTTCATAGCACAAGAGTTGCACTATCTAGAGCCCCTCGCATTCCGCAGAATGGAAGACAAAACGAAAGAGCTCGGCCGAATCCTGAATGGCCTGACACACAGCGTTCAAGAGGGGATCAAAATCTCTTCCTGAGAGCTGAGAGCCGAGAGCTGAGAGCTTGTTTCCCCGTGTGATGCAAATCACAACAACCCGTGATTCACTGCGTTGACCGCCCCCCACGCGAAACCGTATCCTGTTGATATTGAAATTGCATTTCATTTTCAATTAGAAAGAGGGCCCCTTTTCCCATGCTCCAGGCATTCATCATTACCCTCCGCGAAGGCGTCGAAGCCGCTCTCATCGTCGGCATCACCCTGGCCTATCTGGCCAAGATCGGCCGCAATGATCTGCGCAAAGCGGTCTATGCCGCCCTCGCCGCCGCCTTTGCCGGATCGATCGGCGTGGCCATCGTAGTCTCGCGCTTCAAGTTGAACGAGGACGTCTTCGAAGGCTGGGTCATGCTGGTCGCTGCGGTCTTCGTCGTCACCATGATCGTCTTCATGATGAAGACCGGCCGCAAGCTAAAAGGCCAGATCGAAAGCAAGGTCGGATTGTTCGCCCGTGGCGACGCATGGATCGGCCTCTTCATCTTCGTTTTTCTCATGGTCCTGCGCGAGGGTGCCGAAACCGTTCTAATCCTCTCTGCCGTCACCCTGAACTCGAGCGAACTGATGAGCTTCATCGGCACGGTCATGGGAATTGTCGTCGCCATCCTGTTCGGCGTGATGTTCGTCAAGGGCAGCGTCAAGATCAATCTGCAGAAATTCTTCCGGGTCACCACCGCGATTCTTTTCCTGGTGGCCGGGCAATTGGTGATCTCCGGCCTGCACGAGCTTTCCGAGAATGGAGTGCTTCCCTCCTCCCGCCAGGAGATGGCTATCATCGGCCCCATCGTCCGCAACGATTTTTTCTTCTTCATCACTATCCTCGCGCTGGCTGCGCTGATGGTGCTGTTTGAAATGAAGAGCCGCCAACCGGTCGAACTGCCGGCAGCCGGCGCCGCACGCCGCAAAGCGCTCTGGACCGTGCGCCGCGAGCGTCTCTGGATGGCCTCGGTTTACCTCTTCTCGTTCGCCTTCATCGTGATGGTCACCGCCAGCTTCATCTACGAGAAGAGCGCCAGCGCGCTCTCGCCCGCCGCCGAAGTCACCTTCGTCGACGGCAAAGTTTCCATCCCGCTGAAGCAGATTTACGACGGCGAACTGCACCGCTTCGAAGCCAATGAAGGCGGCGTCGAGGTGCGTTTCTGGCTCTACCAGAAGCCCGACGGAAAAATCGCTACCCTCTTCGACGCGTGCGAAATCTGCGGCCCCGTCGGCTTCTACAAGGGAGCACAGGGCGTGGTCTGCAAAAACTGCGCCGCCCCCATCAACCCGCAGTCGGTTGGTATGCCCGGCGGCTGCAATCCGATCCCGCTGAAGGCCCAGGTCACCGACGATGCGGTCATAGTCTCCGAAGCCGACATCGCCGCCGGCAGACACTACTTCGAGCCGAAATAATGTTTCCCCGCATCGTCTACGAATCGTTTCGCCGTCAAGCGCGACGCAAGCTGCTCGCGGGCATCGCGATCACGCTCGGCGTAGCCGTTGCCACCGCCATGATCGCCGTAGCCACCGACATCGGCGACAAGATCAACCGCGAACTGCGCAGCTACGGCGCCAACCTGGTGGTCACTCCGCAGGAAGACACGCTCGACGTGGAAGTAGGCGGCGTGAATCTGAAGCCGCCAAGCGACGGAGCGTTCCTCAACGAAGCCGACCTCCCGAAAATTCGTGGCACCTTCTGGCACCACAACATAGTCGGCTTCTCGCCTATGCTCCCCGTCACCGTAAAAGTAAGCGCAGGCAATAATAAAGAAGAGAAGGATGTCACGCTAGTCGGCACTTATTTCAACAAGGCGCTACGCTTCGGCAAAGAAGACTTCACCACCGGCGTGCGCATTACCCATCCCTGGTGGAAAGTAGAAGGCGAAGGCAAGTGTGGGGACGGGCGCCTCGCCCGTCCAGGGCGAGTCGAAGACTCGCCATCCTCCTGCGGCTGGCCAGTTGACAGCTCCGAAAACATCCTAATAGGTGAACGCCTGGCAGCAAAGCTAGCCAAGAAGCCGGGAGACACACTGGCAGTCAACGGTCGCCAACTCACCATCTCCGGCATCCTCTCGACCGGCGGCGCCGAAGACGACCAGATCGTAGCGCCGCTAGCCCTGGCGCAGCAAATTCTAGGCAAACCCGGCGCCGTACGCCGCGTCTACGTCAGCGCGATGACCAAGCCCCCGGATGCGCTTTCCGCCCGCGATCCCAAAACGATGACTCCCGAGGTCTACGACCGCTGGTATTGCTCGCCCTACGTGGAGTCGATTGCCTACCAGTTACAGGAAGTCATACCGCACTCGCACGCGGAGCAGATCCGCCAGGTTGCGCAAAACGAAGGCACGGTGCTCTCGCGCATCAAGGGACTCATGTTGCTGATCACGCTCGCCGCGCTCTTCGCATCCGCGCTCGCCGTTTCCGCAGCCATGGCCACGGCGATCTACGAGCGCCGTGTCGAAGTCGGCCTGATGAAAGCCCTGGGCGCAGGTAATCTCGCCGTCTCTGCCATCTTCTTTGCGGAGGCGCTGCTCCTCGCGCTCGTCGGCGGCCTTGCGGGATTTTCCGCCGGAGCGCTGCTCGCCCGCCAGATCGGTCGGTCGATTTTCAACTCGCAGATTTCCATCGAGCCCGTGCTCTTCCCGATCATCATTGCGATTGCCGTCTTCGTCACTTTTGCCGGAAGTGCCGCTGCCATCCGCCGCGCCGTGAAGTTCGATCCCGTCTTCGCCCTGCGAGGTGAAGGATAAAGATGACGACGAGCAACACTCCCGGCATGCTCCTCACTCCCCAGCAGGTCGCCGATCGCCGAGCCCACTCCCCCCATACTTCAATGTTCGCCCGCATGCTCGTTCGCGCCGCCGTACTCCGTCGCAGACGCGCGGCCTCGGCGCTGCTTGCCATGATCGTAGCCGCCGCCGTCGCCACCGCGATGATGAACCTCTATGTAGACGTGCAAGCCAAGCTCCGCACCGAGTTCCGAAACTATGGAGCCAATGTAGTCATCGTCGCGAAAGACGGTCAGTCCCTGCCCGCCGACGCACTCGCCAAAGTCGAATCCGTTCTCGGCGCAAAAACGCTGGCTGTTCCTTTCGCGTACGCCGTCGCCCGTACCAAGGACGGGCAATCGGTAGTAGTCGTCGGCACCGACTTCGCCCGCGCCCGCCAGTTGAATCACTGGTGGAAGGTGAGCCATTGGCCCGACGCGCCAAACGAAGCCCTTATCGGCATGCGCGCCTCCGCCATACTAAGCCCTAAGGTCAGCGCTAATCGTCAGCCCTTCGAACTGACGTTCCAGGGCAAAGCGATCCAACTCGCGCCCGCCGGCATGCTGCAGACCGGCGCCGGCGAAGACAGTCGTATTTATCTCGATCAATCTGAATTCCAGAACTGGACCGGCGTAGCGCCTTCCACCATCGAAGTCGCCGCCAATGGAACCGCCGCCGAGGTTGAGGCGTCGATTCGCCAGCTCGCGCAGCTTCTGCCCGCGGCCGACGTTCGCCCCGTCCGCCAAATCATGGAAGGCGAAGCCAACGTGCTGAACAAAACGCGCGCCACGCTTTACGCCTCCGCCACGCTAGTCGTACTCACTTCCGCGCTCTGCGTCCTCGCCACGCTCATCGGCTGGGTCTTCGACCGCCGCCGCGACTTCGCCATCATGAAAGCTCTGGGCGCGTCCGAACGTCTGATTAACGGATTCTTCGCCGCTGAAGCCGCGGCCCTGGGCGTAGTCGGCGCGATTCTAGGTTTCTTCATCGGCATCGGCGTCGCTTCCTGGATCGGACGAGTCAATTTTCACGCGCCCGTCGTCCCGCGCTTCAGCGTTTTCCCGTACATTCTAGCCGGCAGTGTAGCCGTAGCCCTCATCTCGGCGATCCTGCCCATCGTGCTGCTGCGCCGCGTTCAACCCGCTATTATTCTGAGGGGAGAGTAGCCGGATAATGATTACGTTGTTGAAAACGAGTAGCGCCGGCATCCTGCCGGCTGTCCCGAGGGCGTCTCGCCCTCGGCGCAACGGGCGAGGACGCCCGCCGGACAGCCGCCGGGACGGCGGCCCTACTCTCAGTGGTGAAACATACGAGGCACGTGGTCACGGTACTAGAAGGAAAACGATTCGATGATCCAACTCAAGAACGTAACCAAGAGTTATCCCGCCAGAGAAGAAGAAAATAACGGCGGCCTTATTAAAGCGCTCGACGACATCTCGCTCTCGATCGAGTCCGGAGAGTGGGTCGCCATGATGGGCCCCTCGGGCTCCGGCAAGAGCACCATGGTCAATCTCATCGGATGCCTCGATCGCCCCACCAGCGGCGAAATCTGGCTTGACGGACAAAACGTCGCCAACCTCAGCGCCTCCGACCTCAACCATGTCCGCGCCGAAACCATCGGCTTCGTCTTCCAGCAATTCCACATGATCCCGTATCTCACCGCGGTCGAAAACGTCATGCTCGCGCAGTACTTCCACAGCATGACCGACGAAAAGGAAGCGCTCGAAGCTCTCAATCGCGTCGGCCTCAAAGACCGCGCCGGTCACTTGCCCTCGCAGCTCTCCGGAGGCGAGCAGCAGCGCGTCTGCATCGCCCGCGCCCTCATCAACGATCCCAAAATCGTGCTCGCCGACGAGCCCACCGGCAACCTCGACGCCGTCAACGAAGAAATCGTCCTGCGCCTGCTCCGCGAGCTTCACCAGCAGGGACGCACCATCGTCATGGTGACACACGATCCCGTAGTCGCGCGACTGGCCGATCGCCGCATCGAATTGCATCACGGCAAAATCGCCGCCCAGGAAGTTTTTGCCATGGCCGACGAAGAGCAATTCGACGAAGTGCTGGAAGAATTATTTGCCTTGGAAGAGAACGGCCAAATCGCGGAGATTGGCCGGATGGAAGTCCACGGCGCTTTGCCCGTATCCATCGCCGTGGAAAAAATGGCCGCCATGGAACTGGTAACCATGCGCCCGCACCCACCTGAAGCACACGATCACAAGCCCTTCGTCAATCCCTGCCACGATGCGCTGAAGCCTGCCGGCTTTTCCATCGGCGACGGCTCCTCGATCGTCGAACTCACTCCGCGTGGACACCAGCGCGCCGCCGACATTATCCGCCGCCATCGCCTCGCCGAGCGCCTCTTCACCGATTCGCTCGCCATGGACAGCGAAACCGAAATCGAGCAACAGGCCTGCAAGTTCGAGCACATACTCTCCCCCGAAGCCACCGACAAGATCTGCACCTTCCTCAACCACCCGCGAACCTGCCCTCACGGCGCCGTAATTCCGCCCGGCCCCTGCTGCGGACGCCGCGCCGAACCGAGGCAGACCGCGACCGCGTTAAGCGAACGGCGTTAGCCTTTGACTTTCCTGTGTGGGGACGGGGCGGAGCCTGTCCTGAGCGACAGCCGAAGGGCCCCGTCCAAGCGGGGCGCAGCCCCGCTTCCACACGACCGCAATGCCACCCGCTACTTCTTCCCAAAAAACTTTCCAAACCCCAACCGCACCTGCACCGTATTCACTCCCGGATTCGGCACGGTCAGCCCGGCGTTCGAAATGTGCATGTACCGGACATCCACCGACCAGGCATGCTCCCCAAAAAAATACATTCCGAACGCCGCGCCCGACGTGAAGTTTACCGTCGAAGTTCCCGCCGGCACTTCATGCGTCGTAAACAGCGTTCCTCCACTCAACTCGAGGTAGGGAGCGACGTGTCCGCGCGTGGCGAAGATCCATTTCAACCCCACTGGATTCACTCCTCCCCCGTACACGGTGTTTGCCGGCTGGAATACAACAAATGCCGGCACCGCGTCCACCGCCAGCTCGAATCGTCCGTCGAGAAATCCTGGCCCGTGCGGAGCCGTCAGGATCCACCCATAGTTAACTCCCGCGTTCCACACGCTCGTATCCTTGGTCCCGCCCGGAACCGAGCGCCCGCCGCCAGTCCAGACCTGAAGCTCACGACCGCCCTCCTCCGGGCGATCTTGCGCAACTGTAAAAGGAACGGCCAGAAACATTGCTAGAGCGAGTGTCAGGAAAAAAGAGCCCGCGCCCCTGATGGATCGTGTCATAAGTATGGTGAAGGTCGAAACAGAACGATACGCGAAAACAAACGATACGTGAACCCAAGCCAGGAAACAAATCGCTACCGGCCTAGGTTTTTGGGAAGGGCACGACTTCAGTCGTGCCGTTAAATCGTTGAAAATGTGCCCGCGCTTCAGCGCCTGAGGAGCGCTTCTTGCGCCCTCGACGACTTTTTCCGCAGCCTGTGAAGGCATGCCCTGATACGAATCGCAGTGCACCACGGGATGCTACAGCCCCAACCCGCCATCCACCGCCAACACCTGCCCGGTAATAAACTGCGGAGCCGCGGCAAAGAACATCACTGCCGCGGCAATGTCCGCTGCCGTCCCGCTACGCTGCATCGGCGTCTGCTTCGCCGTCTTTCTCATGAATGAGGCCGCCGATTTCTCCCCCAAATCAATCATCCCCGGAGCCACCGCATTCACCGCGATCTCCGGCGCCAGCGCCTTCGCCATCACTTTGGTCAGCATGTGCAGCGCCGCCTTCGACGAGCAATAGTGGGCATGAGTCGCCCAAGGCCGCAACCCGCCCAGAGAACCCATATTGACGATGCGCCCGCGGCGCTTTCTCAAATACGGCAGCGCCTCTCGCGACACCAGAAACGGTCCGCGCGTGTTGGATGCAAAAATCGCATCCCACTGCGCTACCGTAATCTTCGCAAATTCGACGGTCTCGTAATTCGCGGCGTTATTCACCAGCACGTCGATCCCGCCCAGTTCGCTCGCCACTTCCTTCACCATTTCCCGGACGCTCTTCTCATCCGTGACATCGCAGCGCACCGCCAGCGCCTCCACGCCATGCTGCGCCAGCTCTACGATCACCGCCCGCGCCTCGCGCGCCGACTCGCGAAAAGTAATTGCCACGTCCGCGCCGTTCTCGGCCGCGGCCAAAGCAATCGCCCGCCCCAGTCGCTTCGCCGCTCCCGTCACCAAGACCGTCTTTCCAGAAAGCGGCCTGCGGTTCGTCGTCGTCGTCATCCCGAGCGTCGTCATTTGGGAATTCTACGCCGGTCTCTTGTCTGGCACCCGTTGTCTGGTACCCATTGTCCGGAACCCATGTCTGGCACCCATCTACGCCCCTCCGTGTCTTGGAAAGCCCCCACCGAGACTGGTAAACTCCTCAAATGACGAAGCCTCGGGAAGTCGTGGTTTATTCCCGCAAGGGATGTCATCTCTGCGAAATCGTCAAGGAGAGCCTCGTCAAGCTGCAAAAGCGTGGCGGCTTCAACTGGCATGAAATCGACGTTGACTCCGACGCCGAAATCCGGCGTCGCTATACCGACGAAGTCCCCGTAGTCTTCATCAACGGCCGCAAAGCGTTTAAGTACCACATGGACGAGCGGGAGTTCCTGCGCAAATTGAGCGCTTGAGCACAGATCCAGCGCCGCCGACTGCCTCATTCCGTTTGGCCCCCTTCAAAGTGCTAAACTCGCTTCGCATGCGGACGGACATCCTGCCCCTTTGCGACCAGCACTACCGCACCATGGAGCCCGCAATCGCTCCCTATAACGCCGACTTTTCCATTGAATTCTTTCGCTGCACCGACAAGTTCTGCCATCGCTGCTTCGGCGAGCGCCTCGGCTACACCACGCCCAGGCGCGGAAACCCGCCCGCGCTCACTCCCGACCAGCCCACCTGCGAGCGCCACGGACGCCCGATGTTCATCGTCAGCCTCGACCGCCAGCGCAATCACGTAACCTACGCCTGCCCCGAACCCGATTGCGCGGAGCGAGTG
Organism: uncultured Acidobacteriaceae bacterium; assembly: GCA_963797885.1. Classification (GTDB taxonomy): domain Bacteria; phylum Acidobacteriota; class Terriglobia; order Terriglobales; family Acidobacteriaceae; genus Acidiflorens. The sequence continues at coordinate 19,592 of CAWCRQ010000025.1, forward strand.
ATCCGGACGTAAGCCGTGTAGCGCGGACACTCCTGTCCGCGAAAGATGGCGACTACAATCCCCTCACTCCCCCACCAACCACGCGTACTGCGCCGCCGTCAGCGGCACCACGCTCAATCGTCCCTGCCTCACCAGCGGAGACTCCGCAAAGCCGGCCCGCGCCTTGATTTCCGCCAGCGTCCGCGGCTTCGCAATCGGCTTCCCAACCTTGATCTTCACCTGCGGATTCCTGGCATCGCTCGCATCCACCGCTACCACCGACGCTGTCCCTACCGCGCTCTTCTCGTCCCCGGTGTGGTAGATCACCAGCCGCTCTCCCGGCTTCATTCCGCGCAGATGCTTCACCGCCGCCGGATTCGTCACGCCATCCCAAATCGTCGTCTTCTCGCGCTCCAGATCGGCAAAGGAATATACAGTCGGCTCAGTTTTCAGAAGGTAGTCCATGGGCAGGTATTGTAAACAGAAAACAAATTGCACGAGAACGAAAAAACGACGGCGGCAAGGACTTATGTGTGGTAGCCAAGACTTGACCTTGCACACCACGCTGTCGGATGGGGTCGCTACTGTCAGGCCGCAACAGGGTTTTTGAAGGTAATGGCTGAAGGGCAAACAGACGGCGCAAGCTTGTGCTAACGCCTGGTTTCGTCAACAACCACTTCCGTTTCCCGAGCGGGCAAGTCTTGGGAAGCCTCTCGATAATTATGCAGGAATGTTTTGCTTCAACAAGGCGCGTAGCTCAAGCAACCCCTCAGAAGTCAGCGCCCGCTTGGGAATGATGTCGAAACTAGCCGGAGACGTATAGAGAAGAAATTGTTTCTTTCCTTCCAACGAGCGGACAAAATTCTTCCATGCAATATCGCTTGAACCTCCACTCCAACGCTGGTGAACGCCTGAAGCATCAATCAACACTGTGCGTTGTCCCTGAGCTCCCGGTTGTTTCAAGAATTGTCTACGAGCACTCAACCATGGAAGTCCCCATTCCACTCCGATCCATAAGAGGATGATCCCGAAAAACGGCATGAGATTTCTTGTATCCTGAGAATTGGGCCTAACGATGAGCCCAAACGCGAGAGTGACGCCAACAAGAAGGGCAAACACCAATAATAACCGCATTAGCCACTTGCCGTAAAAATTGCGGTTGCGATGAGTGGCAACGGAATCGATGAAATCCTTTTGGGTCAATTCATAGTCAATCTGCATAGACGAGTGACCACCTTCCAAGCCGAAGGCAGGATAGCTTTTCCTCCACGGATCGTCTATCCATTTTCCAATAGCAGGTCACCGGCATAGTCGGTTAGTTGACGTAACATCGCGATTACACTCAAATTCCGATTCGGATACCGGTCTGCGTCCGATACGTGGAGCCTTGCCAACCCTGTCCGCAAGGTCGAGTTCGAGCTATTACGACTTATGCGCACTTGTTCCGTGACTAAATTTCTCCGACCAACTACCATGTCGGCTCAGTGATGAGCCCCGACAACAAAACATCGCGGACGAAACGCGGCCTTCATTGGCTTGGCGTCGGCTTCGTCTGGTTGTTGCTTGCTGGCATGACATTCTGGGCTGCAGCCGCACTGTACTTTGATCTTTCGTTCACGCACCTGCCGGTCTTGACTCCTATCCTTTATCTGGTTGTCATCGCGGCGACGGTATATACGGCAAGAACGCGTCCGCGCAGAATGGTGATTTCGCTCGCTGGCTTTCTCATCGTGCTGACTTTCTGGCTCTCCCTGAAGCCATCCAACAATCGCCAATGGCAGCCCAACGTTTCTCAAACGCCCTGGGCGGAAATCGATGGCGACCGCGTCACCATCCACAACTTCCGCAACTGCTTCTATCGTCAGGAAAGGGATTTTACCTGTGAGTGGCTCACCAAGACCGTCTTCCTGTCTCAGCTTGGCGGCCTCGACCTATTTGTAGATTACTGGGGTTCACCCTGGATCGCGCATCCCATCGTCAGCTTCCAGTTCGGCAACAACGCCGCCGATGCCGATTACGTGGCGGCATCGATTGAGGCGCGTTATCAAGTGGGCCAGAGCTACTCGCCCATTCGCTCCTTCTTTCGCCAATTCACCATTGTTTACGTGCTGGCGAATGAACGCGATCTCATCCGCCTCCGCACCAACTATCGATCGGGTGAGGATGTTTACCTCTACCACATGGTTGCCAGCCCTGAATGGTCACGCCTGCTCTTTCTCCAGTATTTGCAACAGGCGAATCGCCTGCGCGACCACCCCCGTTGGTTCAACGCTGTCACCGACAATTGCACGACCAACGTCTTCGCGCAAATGGCCGCGACAGGCCATCTCCCAGCGGGAAGTTCGCGCTATGCTTGGTGGACTCTCTTGAATGGTCGATCTCCCGAGATGCTCTACCGTGGCGGGAACTTCGCAGGCAATCTGCCTTTCCCCGAACTTAAGAGACAGGCGCGCATTAATCCCGTCGCCAACGCGCTCGATGATGCGCCTGACTTTTCACGGCGCATCCGGCTGAATCGCCCCGGCTTCGACTTTCTGGGCAGTGATGAAGACGAAGGGAAATCGCAGCCTCCACCAAACTGAGTCGCCAATTCATCTGGTTACCGCTGACACTTCCCTTCCGCTCCGGTTTCGCCAACAATAGAAGCTTCTCGTGACTGACCCCTCCATCAACCCGCGCAGGGTTACCATGGCGACGAGTACCATGGCGACGATCACCCTGCCGACGACTACCATGGCCCAGGCCATCGAGCGCTATTTTAATGTGGCACTTTATCTGCTCGTGCTCACCAGCTTCGCCGCTCTGGCTTCGACCGGCGGCCTGGATCTGCCCGCAGTGGCTGGAGTGGGGCTGGCGCTGGCGCTCCGCGGATACCAACTTCTGACCTGGCGCGAGTTTGCCATCCCGGAACGCTGGACCAATATCCTGACCCTCATCTACGTCTTCGTTTACCTCGCCGACTACTTCTTTATTTCGCGCAGCTTTCTCGGAGCCAACGTTCACCTCGTGCTCTTCTTGATCGTCGTCAGGCTATTCTCGTTGCAGCGGACGCGCGATCACTACATGCTCGCGGCGCTTTCGTTTTTGATGGTGCTGGCCGCCGCTGTGCTTACTGTCGGCAGTGTGTTTCTGCTTTCTTTTGCGTGCTTCTTGCTGGTTGCGGTCGTCACCTTTGTGCTGATGGAAATGCGGCACTCGGTCGCCGCCGAATCAACGCCCGCGCAAGATCCACGCCTTGCCTCTTCCGCCCAGCCCATGGCCTACGCGCTGCTGGCGATCGCCCCGGCGCTCGTGCTGATGATTCTCGCTGGAAGTTTCCTGATCTTCTTTTTTCTTCCCCGCATTTCGTCACGCTATCTGAGCGCCTACACGCCCAGTAGCGATGTTTCCACGGGCTTCACAGATCGCGTGCAACTCGGCCGCATCGGCCAGATTCAGCAGTCCAGTGCGGTCGTCATGCACATCGAGATCCAAAACGATCTCCAGGGCGCTTACGATTTGAAGTGGCGTGGGATTGCGCTGAGCGTTTTTGACGGCAGAGTCTGGTCAAATTCGTTTGAGCAAACCCAACTGCGGCCAGCGGGCGATGGAAGCTATCGGCTGGCGCCGTTGCCTGCTGTCGACTCGCGCGACCCGTCGGCACTCGCCGGCCGATCCCTTCGTTATCGCGTTCTCATGGAGCCGCTCGGTACCAACGTCTTTTTTCTGGCCGAGAGGCCCCAGAGTCTGAAAGGAAATTTTCGGCGCGTGACTACCGACGCCGGGGGAGCCGTTTACAATCTCGATCCCGAAACCCCGATCACTCGCTACGAAGCCGAGTCGCAATTGCCCGAGATCGACAGCGACGAGCTTCGTCTGGCCGCGAACACCGCGCCCGCTGGCATGGACGAGTACCTGAAACTCCCGCCGCTCGATATTCGCATTTCGAAGCTGGCGGAGGAAATCACCGCGGCGGCTCCCAGTAATTATGAAAAGGCAATCGCATTGGAGCACTATCTGGCAACCCACTTCGGCTACACGCTGGAGCTGCCCAGCCGTGTGCCGCCCGACCCGCTGGCCAATTTCCTATTCGAGAGGAAGCACGGCCACTGCGAGTATTTCGCCAGTTCGATGGCGGTGATGCTGCGCTCTTTGCGCATCCCGTCGCGAATGGTGACCGGGTTTCGCGGGGGCGAATTCAATGACCTCACCGGCCAGTATGTGGTGCGAGCCAGCGACGCCCATTCGTGGGTCGAAGCTTACTTCCCCGGATCCGGTTGGATCAGCTTTGATCCGACTCCGGCGGGAAGCCTGCCGGCGCGCACCGGATGGTCGCGGATGCAGCTCTATGTGGATGCGGCCGCATCTTTTTGGCGCGAATGGATTATCAATTACGATATCAGCCACCAACGCACTTTGGGAAAGGATGCGGCTACCACCAGCCGGCAATTCTTTGACGAAGCACGCCAGTGGATTGAGCGTCAGCATCGCGCCCTGCTGCGGTCGGCACGGCGCGCCCACGACCACTTCACCAATTTTCCGATGCGCTGGTTGGGCGGCAGTATCGGGTTCGCGGCAGTCCTGATCACTCTGCTCAATTTCGGGCGAATGGTCGGCGGGTGGCGTAACCGTAGTCTGCGGGCGCATCCGGAGCGTGCCCCGCGCGAATCCGCTGCCCTCTGGTATGACCGGATGGTGGACCGCCTGGCACGGCTGGGCTGGCGCAAGTCGCCCTCCGAAACACCGCTGGATTTTGTCGCGGCCATTCAGGAAGCGGCACTACAGAAAAAGGTAGCCCGGTTTACGCGCGCTTACGAATCCGCACGTTTCGGCAAGTCGGTGGACGACGCCCAAAGCTTGCCCCAGCTTTTCCGCGACATCACTGCCTCTGAGGCGGTGGATTCAAGAAAAACCACGAAACGCGCAGCCGCGGGCTAAACAGGATTCAGAACTCTGTGGAAGCGGGGCTACGCCCCGCTTGGACGGGCCCCTTCGGCTGCCGCTCAGGACAGGCTCCGCCCCGTCCCCACATGTGCCCACGCGCCTAGAAGCGGTGGACAACGCCGATACCTACGTAGTAGTTGTGCTGACGGCTTCTCCCCGTATCAACGTTCAGGTCGGGAACTCCGGAGTAGAAATCGCGCGCTTCCAGCCGCCCACCCCAGTTATGCCACGGCCATACATCCAATCCAGCTCCGAACTGGACTACGCTGGTATTGGTGCCGCCCGGCCCAGGGTTCGTTCCGCCAAAAACCAGATTCGAGGATTCCCAGAATCGTCCGTAGCCGGCGCCCGCGCTAACCCACGGACTGACTCCCTGACCGGAAAAAATGTTCATGCGCAGCGATGGAGTCATGAACAGCGCCGAAATGTTCTGGGGAATTTTGTCCTCGAAGGTGTTTAGGCCCATATGATAAAAGATCTCCACCGGCAATTCCGCATACAGTCCGAAAATCGTATGGCTCATGAGCAGGCGGGCGTAGTCCACATCGAAGCTCGCCCGGTTTCCGAAATGAATGTGGGGATTGGGATTGTCCGGAGTCGGATTCTGGATCGTCTGGGTGCTGACGAAAGTTCGCCCGGCCGTGACAGAAATCTCATTTACGGGTGTCCCACGATTGAGGTCTTGCGCCCCAGCGCTGGCAACGAGAACCAAAACTGGCACCACTAGAACTGCGAGCCCTTTAGCCGCCATCTCTCCTCCAGAGTATTGAGGGATGTAGTTTTTGTGTCCCTAAGATTAGCACGGGCCGCCCGATGGCGGAAATACGGTTTCCTCCTGGGTGCTCGGGTGCGAACACGGCAATGCAGGATGCTAGAATTGCTTAGATTCGTTTCCTGCTGATTTTGGTCGTCAATCGTCCCAGTGCCCGCAAAGAAAATCATATCCGCGACTTCGGAGCCGGCTGCCCCCGCCAAGGTAGGTTTTGTCAGCCTCGGCTGCCCCAAGAACCTCGTCGATAGCGAAGTGATGATGGGCATGCTGGCCGAGGCTGGCGCCAAGCTTACTCCCAACGCTGAGGAAGCCGACGTCATCGTGGTCAATACCTGCGCGTTTATCGGCAGCGCGCAACAGGAATCCATCGATACGATCCTCGAAATGGCCCGTCACAAAATCCGCCACAAAATAAAGTCGGGCGGCAAGGCGAAGCGCCTCGTGGTTGCCGGCTGCCTGGTCGAGCGTTTTCGCGATGAGATCCGAAAGAACATTCCGGAAGTGGACGCGATCGTTGGAACCGGCCAATTGGAGAAAATTCTGGCCGCTGCCGGAGTGGTCAATCCCGATCGTAGCGCCGGCGTCTCGCCGGCTGTCGCGGGAGCGTCCCGCTCCCGCCTCGGCCAACCCGCGCCGGATCCCAGCCCATTCAATATCCTTACCTCGCGCCCCGAGGGCAATCATCGCCGCGGACAGGGGCGCTTCGCCCGCGATTCCTGGGACGGCGCCGTCGCCGACTTGCCTAACTACCTTTACGACGACCACACGCCCCGCATGCTAACCACGCCCAAATACACGGCCTATATCAAAATCGCCGAAGGCTGCGATCATCCCTGCACCTTCTGCATCATTCCCCAGTTGCGGGGACAGTTCCGCTCGCGCCGTTTCGAATCCGTCATCGCCGAAGCCGAGCGCTTGGCGCAATCCGGCGTGCGCGAAATCACTCTCATCGGACAGGACACTACCTGTTACGGCGAGGACCTTGGGCTGAAAGACGGCCTACCCCTGCTGCTGGGAAGGCTCGCGGGCATTGAAGGCCTGCAGTGGATTCGCTTCCTCTACGCGTATCCCAACAAAATCACGGGGCGACTGCTGGCGACGATCGCCGCCCACGACAATATTTGTTCCTATATTGACGTACCGCTGCAGCACGCTGCGGCGACCGTTCTGAAGCGCATGAAACGTGGAGGCGGCGCCGACTTGTTCCTGCGCTCCATCGAGAAGATGCGCCGTGTAATTCCCGGCGTTACTTTACGGACTTCGTTCATCGTCGGCTTCCCCGGCGAAACTGAAAAAGAATTCGAGGAGCTTTGCGCTTTTGCGAAAGACGCGGCCTTCGACTGGATGGGCGCCTTCGGCTACTCCGACCAGGAAGGTGCAAGCGCTTTCGATCAGGACAAGAAGCTTTCCGCACGCGAGATCGAGAGCCGCCGTAAATCGCTGATGTCGATCCAGAAGAAGATCAGCCGGACAAAGAAGAAGTCGCTGATCGGGCGTGAATTCGATCTGCTGCTGGAAGGCACTTCGACCGAGTCCGACCTCCTGCTAGAAGGCCGCACCGCGATGCACGCCCCGGAGATTGACGGCAAAGTCTTCGTGAACGATTATCCCGAAGGAAGAGAGCCGAAAGCAGGAGAGTTTCACCGCTGCCGCATCACGGCGGCACACGATTATGATCTAGTGGCGGAAATCCTGTAAGGTCAGAGGTCAGAGGTGAGATTGCAGAGGTCAAAATCACTCAGAGCAGAAATGTTCTCACCTCTGCAATCTGACCTCTGACTTCTGCAATCCGACTATGCCGCGCCAGCGCCCCATCAAGCTCCGCTGCCCGATCTGCAAGAAGCCGGTAAAGTCGGCGGACGCGGACTTCCCTTTTTGCAGCGACCGCTGCCGCCTGATCGATCTCGGCAAGTGGGCGAGCGGCGCGTACGTGATCTCGTCGCCGGTTGCCGACGCCGAGGAAACGATCCGCGAAGACAGCCCAGACGAGGACGGAGACTGATGGATCATCCGCCCGCAGTCGCCGACGCCCCCGCTGCTCCGCTGAGCGCTGCTCCGCTCTGGGCCACCATGATCGCGACGTTCTTCGGCGCGGGACGCCTCAGGCCCGGCCCCGGTACCTGGGGATCGTTAGCCACAGTTATGCTGTGGGCGTTGGCAAGTTCGCGGATCCCGCTCGCAAGCCGCACCTCGGCAACCATAGTCGCGGCAGCAGCCGTGACCCTCATCGGAATTCCCGCCGCCACGCTGGTGGCGCGATCCTCGGGCCTAAAAGACCCGCAATTCGTCGTCATCGATGAAGTTGCGGGGCAGTTGGTTACACTAATCGCCGTCCCGCTCGCTTGGAAAACTTTTCTCGCGGGCCTTATACTCTTCCGTGTCTTCGATATTTGGAAGCCGTTTCCGATTCGGCAACTGGAGCGGCTGCCCGAGGGCACGGGCATTGTGGTGGATGACCTGGGAGCGGGACTTTATGCGCTCGCCGTCATGCATCTTCTGTTGCACTTTGGACTTCTAACGAACTAGCGCTGGGTTGAGGCGGGATGGCTCCCGCCGGAACAATCTCATGAGCATCTCCGACCGTTTGCTGGGAAAAAAGAACGTCAACGGCAAGCCGCACATCGAAGCGGTGGCGCCGAGTTTCGCTTTGCCCGGAGGCGAGGTTCGTATCATCGGAAAAAGCCTGCGTCCGCAAGAACTGCGTCGCCCCAGCGTGCACTTCGGCGAGATCGAAGGCTCCGTGTTAATCAGTTCCGACGATTTCCTGGTGGCCCGAGTGCCCGAGGGAGCGGCCTCGGGGCCGGTCGTCGTGAGAACCAACGGGGTGGGCGCCAACGCGCACGTCAGCAATCCGCATTCTATTGAGGTTGCCGTCCCGGTGGCCGACAATCTTCACCCCGTTACCAATCCCGCGCTCGACCGCGAAGGCAACCTCTATGTCACTTTCTCCGGATCGCGCGGGCAAAAAGTTCCGGTGTCGATCTTCAAGATCGACACCAACTACAACCTGAAGCCGTTTCTCAGCGACCTGATGAACGCCACTGCGATTGCCTTCGACCGCGAAGGCCAGATGTACGTTTCTTCGCGGCATGACGAGGCCGTCTACAAGGTGGCCCCGAACGCCACGGTTTCGACCTACGCCGAAGGCATGGGCATCGCCACCGGCATTGCCTTCGATGCCGCGGAGAATCTCTACGTCGGCGACCGCAGCGGAACCATTTTCAAGATCGCTCGCGACCGCCAGATTTTTGTCTTTGCGACGCTGGAGCCGAGCGTTTCCGCCTATCACATCGCCTTCGGTCTTCACGGCGATATGTTCGTCACCGGCCCCAGCACTTCCAGCTTCGACTGCGTCTATAAAGTCGACCCCCACGGAACCGTGTCGGTCTTCTACCGCGGTCTCGGGCGTCCGCAAGGCCTGGCGCTGGATGTCGAGGGCAACATCTATGTCGCCGCTTCTCTCGCCGGAAAACGCGGCATCGTGAAGATCACTCCCCAAGGCAAGGCCAACCTCGAAGTCTCCGGCCAGGGCTTGGTCGGACTGGCCTTCGCTCCGGGCAAGTCAGCCATCCTCGCCACCAACAGCGCCGTTCACCACATTTCCTGGAATATTCAGGGACTGCCGCTGCTGCCGGAGTAACAGGATTTTGTAAATTCGTAATCGGGTAATTATGTAATTCAAAGCCCCAGCTTTAGGGCGCAACCCGAAGAGGTTTCCCGATTACCAAATTACCCGATTGCAAAATTACAAAATGAGTTCTGACTCTCAGTCGTTGCCAAACTTGGCCCAAACGCGTACGGATAGGGGAACAGCGTTTCTTCGTGCTGGCGCAGTTCCTCTATCCAGCTCTGAATCCCCTGTTGCGCGATAGGAGACAAAGGGTAGAACTCAAATCCAGACCTGGCATCGCTGCTGTGGCGGACAGACGCCAGCATTTCGATGTCGGCGCCTGCTAACGACAGCGCGATCACAACCGTTTCGCCTACCCGGGGCGCGCCGCAGACCAGCGCCGACATTCCGTGCATACTGATATCGAGCGTCACACCGCGTGTGATGATTGGTCCGAAGCGCAAGAAACGCTGCAGCGTGGCGGGGATGCTGGAAACATAGCGCGCTTCCCGCCGGCGGACCTCGTACGTCGGGGAACGAGCCAGCGCCCCCCGGCTGTTTACATACATATCGCTCTCCTTCCGCGATCCGCTCTCCATCGGACGAGCACCGCTACGAGGGCAAGCTTCCGCCCCATCCCCAGCCCGTCTCCAGGCAGGCGCGAATCACTCCCAGCAACTCCACGTTGTCGGCCGGCTTCTGGAAAAAAGCGACGGCGCCCGATTCGAGGGTACGTTTTTCACAGGACTCGGGATCGCGAGCCGTAAGCACGATCACCGGAATGTCCGCCAGCGCGGGATACTGTCGCAAGTTTTTCATCACGGCAAATCCGTCCCCAGCCGGCAGTCCGAGATCGAGAATGATCAGGTGGGGATGTTCCTTCTGCGCCATCGCAATGGCGGAATAACCGTCGCAAACATTAATGGTGTCAAAGTGATTGGCCCGCAGACGCAAACTAAGGGCCTGTCTGAGATCGGGATCGTCATCCACCACCATGATCTTCGCTCGTTGCATGGGCTGCTCCTCGTTGTAACTTTCACTGCGCATTTTAATGGTTCTCCTTTTCGGTGAAGTGTTGTCCGCGGCGAAGATCCTGCTGAATAATTTCGGTGACATAGTCGGCAACGCCCCAGACTTGTTGCTCCAACGTTCTTGGGTCGGCCGCGGGCGGCCTGGGAATTTCCTCGGCCGTCACCAGCAAAGTGCCGCTGGCCTGCAACTTCGGTAGCGCGCCCAGCTGTCCCCGGATGCGGTCCATCATGATGTTGATGTTCGCCATGTCGGTCGAAGCGACGATGAACAACCTTTCGGTGGCGCCGCTCATCTCCATGGGTGGAAGAACCAGATCCTTGTCCACGTAAATGCACTGGCGCAGTCGCTCCAGACACCGCTGGCACACTTCTTTCCAGCTTCCGCGCAGGGCTTTGGACAGCGGGGTCAGCTCCACCCGCACCAGCACAATATCCTGCCGCAAACGCCCCTTCAGAGTGATCACCGGAAGCAGGAGCTTGGCCAGGGAGTAGAGCGGCAAAGTGAACGAGAACGTGCTGCCAAATCCGGGCTGGCTTGCCACCCACATCCTCCCACCTTGCCGAGTGACGATTTCTTTGGCAATGTAGAGTCCCAAACCGAGCCCAGTCCGGTTGCCGTCCACCGCGTTGGGGTCCTGGTAGAGACGATCAAAAACCTGCGGCAGGGCTTCTTGCGGAATGCCCCGGCCGCTGTCGTTGACCGACAGATAAACGGAGCTCGGATCGGTCTCCACCATCGAGGCCTTCACCGTCACCGTCCCCTTGGGCGGGGTGAACTTGATGGAATTGTCGATCAGGTTGATCAGGACTTCGAGAGTGCGATCGGGATCGGCATAGACCAGAGGGATGGTCTGGTCTAATACCGCTTCCAGGCCAATGTGCTTTGCGGCGGCGGTGGGCCGCATCATCGCGGCCGCCTGCTGCACCAGTTCGTGGATGTCGAGGCAGCGTGGTTCGATGCGCAGCTTGCCGCTCTCCGCGCGGGTGGCCTCCAGCAAGTCGCGGATCATGGCGTGCAACTGATGCGTACTCTTTAGGACTGATTTCAGGTGATCGGTTTGGTTCGGCGCCAGCGGCCCGGCCAACCCATCCAGGAGAAGAGTCACGTACTGGTAAATGCAAGTCAGAGGCGTACGTAATTCGTGCGAAACATGAGACAGAAATTGGTCCTTGAATTTAAGTTGCGCCTGGCGGGTCATTTCCAGAGCGCGTATCAACCCCTGCCGTTCGATCGCATAGCGGAGCGCTCGCTCCAGTTGTTTACTGGTGACGTCGCCTTTGACCAGGTAGTCTTGCACACCCATGTGAACCGCTTTGATGGCCAGCGTCTCATCCTCCTGACCCGAAAGGATCACCACCGGGACGTTCGGAGCCTTCTGCATGATCCGGCGAAAGGTTTCTGCGCCGTGGCTGTCGGGAAGGTTCAAGTCGAGCAGCACCAGGGTGGGTGTTTCCGCCTCCAGACAGGCGAGAGCGTCGGCAAGTCGGGGGACGCAGTTCACCTGGACCGCAGTTTTGCCTTCTACCAGCCGCAGGCGTACCAAGTCCGCGTCTCCGGGGTTGTCCTCGATCAGTAAAACGCGTGTAGATTCGTGCTCCATTAGTTTAGTTGTCCTTTCGTAGGCAAGCTCGCGGAACCGAACCAGAATTGTTCGATTGACTGTACCGCGGCGAGGTAATCTTTCAGATTTCCGGGTTTGCTGACATAGCAGTTAGCGCCCAGTTCGTAGCTGCGTCCGATATCCGGCATCAAGCGCGAAGTACTGAACACCACGATGGGGATAGTGCGCAGATCGGCGTCGGTTTTGACCTCCGCCAATACCGCTCGTCCGTCTTTCTTCGGCAGATTCAGGTCCAGGATCACCAGGTCGGGACGGGGTTTTTCCGCGTGGATTCCCCTCTGGTTGAGAAAGGACAGCGCTTCTTCGCCATCCCCCACGCTTTCCACCTGGACGCGATGAACGTTTCCCCGCAGCGCCTCGCGGGCTAAGTCCACGTCGGCGGGATTGTCATCCACCATCAGAATGATGCAAACTTGTTTCATGATCGCGCACGCCCTTCTTCTTCGGGAGCAGCGGCGGGCAAGGTAAACTTAAAAGTGGAACCCTCTCCCACTCTCGACTCCACCCAAATCGTGCCGCCGTAGTGTTGGATGATCTTCTTGCAAATGGCCAGACCAATTCCGTTGCCTGGGTACTCGGTCCGGGCGTGCAGCCGTTGGAACACCACAAAGATGTTTTCCGCGTATTCGGGAGCGATGCCGATGCCGTTGTCACTCACGCTGAACAACCAATTGCGACCCGATTTCTCGGCGCTCACGGCGCACTCCGGCGGCGCTCCGTCGTGAAACTTGATGGCATTCCCGATCAGGTTCTGGAAGACCTGCGCGATCTGAGTTTGATCCGCCCATACGTTCGGAAGCTGGTCGTGGGTGACGACCGCGCAGCTCTCCTCGATCGCGGCCGTCAGACTTTGCAGAGCCTCTTCCAGCGCCATATCGCAATCGACGTTCTTGCCAGTGACACCGGCCTGCACAACTCGCGAAAAAGACAGCAGATCCCGGATCAGGACCTGCATGCGCAAAGCGCCCTCGCGCGCATAGCCGAGGAATTTATCGGCATTTTCGTCGAGTTTGCCGCCATAGCGTTCGGCTAGCAGCTGCGTATAGGACGCCACCATGCGCAGCGGCTCCTGCAGGTCATGCGAAGCGATATAGGCGAATTGCTCAAGCTCCGTATTGGAGCGGGCGAGCTCTTTGGCTTTCCGCGCCAAACCCTCTTCCGCCTGCCGGCGCAAACGCATCAGATGCCTTTCCTGCAAAGCGCGGCGGACGGCTTCGGGCAGCCGCGCCAGACCGTCTTTCAGAACATAATCCGTCGCGCCCCGTTTGATGCATTCGACTGCTGTCACGTCACCCAATGCGCCCGAGACCAGGATCAGCGGAACGTCCAGCCCTTCGCGCCGCAACACATCCAGCGCTTCCATGCCCGTCCACTGCGGCAGGTTGTAGTCGGCGAGCACGATGTCGGGACGGTGCGCGCGAAGTTCCCGCTCAAACTCGGCTTCCGCCTGCACAACGACCACGGAAGCCGTGAAGCCGCCTCGGCGCAGAGCCTGAGCCACAAGTTCCGCGTCCAGGTCATTGTCTTCGACGTGCAGCACCCGCAGCTCGCCCAGCAGTGGCGCGTGATCGTTCGTGGGGGTCACGAGCCAGCCTTGGCAAAATGCAGAGAGGGTTCCGCCACGGGCGGCTGATTGATAACCAGCCAGTACAATCCGACCTTCTTGACCGTCTCCCGGAACTGGTCGAAGTCGACGGGTTTCTGAATGTAGCTGTTGGCCCCTAAACCATAGCTGTTCACCAGGTCGCTTTCCTCCTTGGAAGAAGTCAGAATCACCACGGGGATGGTCTTGGTCCGAGGGTCGGTCTTCAGCCTCTTCAGTACTTCCATTCCGTCCACTTTGGGCAGTTTCAAATCCAGCAAGATCAGTTTCGGCGGGCACTCGAAGGATCGGTTCGCGTGGTCTCCACTACAGAAGAGAAACTCCAGGGCCTCCTCGCCATCTCGCGCCAAATGAATGTTGTTGGCCAGCCTTTCATTGCGGAGGGCGTGCAGAGTCAGCTCCACGTCGTCCAGGTTGTCTTCCACGAGTAGAATTTCGACTTGTCGCTGAGTCATGCTTTTTCTCCTGCCATTACGGCTTTGGTTTTGAGTCCGCTTTTCTCGGACGCTCCGAGGGTGAAATAAAAAGATGCGCCCTTGTCCAGTTCGGCTTCAGCCCAGATGCGGCCGCCGTGCTTTTGAATAATGCGCTGGACAGTGGCCAGACCCACGCCCGTGCCTTCAAAGTCTTCCGAACGGTGCAGGCGTTGAAACACCCCAAACAGCTTGCCGGCATGCTTCATGTTGAAACCGACGCCGTTGTCGTGTACGAAAACCACCGGCGTCCCTTCTTGCTCCTTTTGCCCAACCTGAATGATGGCCTGAGCGCGAGGCCGCGTGAACTTGAGTGCGTTCGAGAGGAGGTTCTGAAAGACCTGCTTGAGCAACGCGGGATCGCACTCCACGAACGGCAGGCTGCCGATTTTCCACTCCACCTGCCGTCCCTCACACTCCGCCTGCAGGTCGGCCACGACTTCGTTCACCAGGGAATTCAGACCGGTGGTTTGAAGCCGCAGTTCCTGGCGGCCGACCCTTCCGAGGTTCAGCAGGTCGTCGACCAGAAGCCCCATGCGCCGCGTTCCTTCCTGGATTCGATGGAGATGGTGTTGCGCCTCAGGCGCGAGGCTGGAGGCGTATTCCTCAGTCAGAATCTTGGAGAATCCGCTGATGTGCCTGAGGGGAGCGCGCAGGTCATGAGAAACGGAGTAGGTGAAAGCTTCGAGCTCTTTGTTGGCGGCTTCCAATTGAGCGGTGCGCTGAACGACTCGTTGTTCCAGTTCATCGTTGAGTTTTTGAATTTCCCGTTCCGCTGCCTTCCGCTGTGTAACGTCGCGGACGACTTTGGAGAAGCCCCTGAGGTTTCCAGAATCGTCGTACATGGGAGTGATCACGACGTCGGCCCAAAAAGCCGAGCCGTCTTTCCGGACGCGCTGCGCCTGCTCTTCAAAGCGCCCTTTGGAGACAGCCTCCCGCAGTTCGCGGGAGGGCTTATGGGCTTCACGATCCTCAAGAATGTAAAAACAAGAAAAATGCTTGCCTAGAATTTCTTCACCTCGGTAGCCCTTGATGCGAGTCGCGCCGGCATTCCAACTGATTACATGGCCTTCTGGATCGAGCATGTAGATGGCATAGTCCTTGACCCCATCGAGCAGCAGCCGAAACCGCTCCTCACTCTCGCGCAACGCTTCTTCCGCTCGCTTGCGCTCCAGAGCGAAGTTTTGGTCAGTCAACTCCCGCTCGGTCAGAACTTTCTGAAGGTCCTCTGCGGCTCGCTTGCGTTCGATAAGCTCGATTTCCATATCGCTATTCACCCCAAATATCCAGAAGATCCAGTCGACAAGGGAAGGCTTTCAACCGACATTCTGCGGGTGTTAGGCCTGCCCCCGGTCAACGCCTCCCGCGCTCGAGTGGCGTCGGCCGGGTTGCCATCCACGAGAAGGCCCTGACGCATCGGTTTCATCGCCCGGTTTCCCCCCTTCTCGCCGCATGACGACAGGCCGGCGAAATGCACCTGATGCGGGCCCGCAGCCTTAACGAGACCTCGCTCATACCCTCCAACGAAGTGCCGGTGAACGAATGGTCGCTGAACATGGTCGCTGAACAATGTTCGCTGAATAATGGTCACCGAACGATGACAACGCCGCGCCCAACGCCAAGACGCCGCGCACATCAGTCATTGATCCCTGCTAGACATAGCTATCGGCCCAGCCAAGACGCGCTTGAGACCCCAAAGACAAGGGCCTATCGCGCCAGAGAACAGATGGGATCTTCTATTTGGCCATGACCGCATAGACGTACTTTGGAAACTGCTGGCGCGTAGCCCATTCATTCGCGTTGTTTTGTTTTTGGTTTTTGCTCGGGAAGTTTTTCCGCAGCCTCTTAGGCGCTTCGATGAATCCCACTCATCGCAAAAAACAAAGTGCGCCATGAGTGGGACACCTTCCGGCGGAAACGAATCGGATGTCGCAGGACTACTTTTTGTACACGGTGGGCTGCGGACCCTTCTCGAGCGTCTCGCGGTCCCAGATCATGCCCTCGCGGCTGTAGTTCGCGAGCTCGAAATCCTGGGTGAGTTCGAGCGCATCGGTCGGGCAAGCATCTTCGCACAGGCCGCAGAACATGCAGCGGCTCAGGTCGTAAGTAAAGTTGACTAGCTCTTTGCGGCGGGTCTTTTCATTGCGCTCGCTGGTGACGACAATCAGGTTTTCCGGACACGCCAGAGCGCACAGATCACAGGAAATGCAAAGCGTCTCGTCGGTGTCTGGGTTGACGTTCAGCCGCGGCGCGCCGCGGTAACGCTCGGCGACCTGCGGCCGCTCCAGCGGATACTGCTCGGTATAGATTTCCTTGGGATCCTGATAGCGGAACGTCACCCCCAGTCCCTTGATCAGGTCCAGCAAGAACACTTTCCGGAAGATGTCGGGCATTTCCATATCCCTGCTAGGATAACACTGACGGGACAGAAACCGGAATGATAAGAGTCGCAGAAAACTGGACTCTGAACAGGGGACTGTGAACCGGGAACTGCGAACTGGATACCGCGAATCAAAGACTAGCTTTCTGGCAACCCGCCACTGGTGACGGACAACTGCTCTCCTTCGACGATCCTTCTTCCGACGAGCTTTCTTCTGACGAGCTTGCCTCCGACGAGCTTTGGATGGAGGAAGCCCTGCGCTGCGCCCAGCGCGCACTGGAGGCGGGCGAAGTGCCGGTGGGAGCGGTCGTGGTGTGCGCAGACCGGGTGGTTGGAAGAGGATGGAATCGCAACCTCGCCGACAGCGATCCCACCGCTCACGCTGAGATAGTGGCGCTCCGCGAGGCAGGACGAAACCTCGGTAACCACCGGCTCGGCGACTGCGAACTGTTTGCTACAATTGAGCCGTGCGCCATGTGCGCGGGAGCGGCCGTTCATGCCCGCGTCCGCCGTTTGGTGTATGGTGCCGACGACCCGAAGGCAGGCGCCGTCCATTCGATTCTGCGGGTGGTGAATCACCCCAGTCTGAATCATCACATGGAGATCCGGGGCGGGGTTCTGGCCGGACGTACGGCGGAGATGCTGCAGGAATTTTTTCGGAAGCGTCGTTAGAAGTTGGTCGTTAGTCGTTCGCGACGAACCGTTGTCAAGAGCTCTTGCTGGCCACTGACGACTGGCCACTGACAACTGATTTTCCGGAGAGGTGCGTGAGCGGTTGAAACGATCCGCCTCGAAAGCGGACATACCTTAACGGGTATCGTGGGTTCAAATCCCACCCTCTCCGCCATGTTTTCAATAACTTACGGGTAATGAAACCCCCGTGAAACCCGCTTTCTCAGTTCTTCGAGAGAGCAAGCGCAACCACCTTCGAGTGCGCTTGCGCCATCTCATCCGTCACCACGTCGCCGTAGATGTTCAGCGTGGTGGTGATTGATGCATGGCGCATGAGCTTCTGCTGCACGGCAATCGGAGTACCTGCCGCGTCGAGCCATGAACGGTAGCTATGGCGCAACGCGTGTGGTGATAGGCCGCCGATTCCCGCATCCTTGCCCGCTTTGGTAAATATTCGCAGAACATGCGGATAGGACCAAGGCAAGCGACCAAGCTGGACCGGACTCGCAAAAATCCAATCGCTTGCAGTAGCGAACTCCGTTTGCTGTCGCCATGCTTTCAGCACTTCGAGCATGGCTGGATCAATCGCCATCGGGCGTCCGGAGTATTCGGTTTTCACGTCATCCACTACTTGCCTGACGATGCCGCGCTCTATGGTGAGCTTCGAGTTCAGCCAATCTACATCGGACCACTTCAACCCGAGACACTCGCTGATGCGCAGCCCGAACGAAATGCAGACCAAGGCCATCGTTCGGAAAGGTTGCTCCAATTGCGCAAGGAACAGCCGGAATTCCTCGACGGTGAGGCTTCGGGGTTGCCGCGTTCTCTTCGATGCCCCACGGACCACAACCAGGTCCATCGGGTTTCGGGAGACTTCGAGCACGCCGGCCCACATAGCGAAGTCGAGCAAGGCGTGCATCAGATTCCGGATGTGGACCCGGCTCTTGGGGGATAGTTTCAGTTGACGCAGCCAAAGCTCTACAGGCCGCGCCTGAAGCTCTGTAATTAGCTTGTCTCCCCACACGGGGATGACGTGGTTTCGGAGCCAAGCTTTAAGAGATCGGCTTGTGCTCGTTCGGGTGGTGGACATTTTTTCCACTGCGTACTGAGCGGCCAACGCGGCCACTGTTGGAATTTCCTTGTTGGGCTTCATCAGCATCTTCCGGAGCGGCTCTGCAGCTTTCTCCGCGTCTGCCCGCGTGAGCAGTTCACGGAACGTTCCGAGTTGTCTCCGGTGAGGCTTGCCATCCTCAAACCACTTCAAATGCCACGTACCACGTTTTCTGCTGTAAATAACGCACTGTGACGCTCTCAATTTGCCGCTCCTTTCCCGGAGCGCACAGGTAGCGGTTTGCAGATTACCACAGGGTTGGAGAGCAGCGCAGAGTCAAGATCCACTTTGCGGAACCTCCAGATGCGCCGTTTCGTGCCCGAGAGGGCATAAGCCCGAACTTTCCCTTGGCGGACCCACAGGAGAAGGGACCGCGGCTTCACCTTGAGGTAAGCGGCGGCCTCCGAAGCCGTGAGCCAGTCGGATTGAGGGACCGTGTTCATTTGGGAGTCCGACTTCAGATTGAATTCATTGAGCCGGCGTTTCCACGAGAACGGCGCGCCATTTCTTGAACCACGGCCTTCGCGATTTCGTTGACTTCCGATGGCAGTGCCTGTTGTGGTGTTGCCAAACCTCGAATGATTTCCCCCTGACGCTGACACGCAACTTCGCCATAGTTGCGCAAAGTCGTCAAAGCGCCTTCATGCCCGATGTTCTGGCTCCACGCCTTGAACTGCTCGGGGGACTTACAGATCTCTTGGCCTAGTTGGACAAGTGTATTTCTAAAGCTATGCGGGTTGAAATACGGCAGGCGAGCGCTGACGAAGGCTTCGCGAAATATCATGCGAATGGGCGAAGTGCTGCGCCAGTGAACTCGTTCCAGACCTGACACTTCGAACTGGCGAGTCGTCCCCAGCGCAATGCGCGTGGCCGGGAAAAGCGGATCGTCGTTGCCCCATAGTTTGTCTTCCCGGAGATATGACACCCACTCCGCCACAATCCCGCGAATTTCATCGCCCACCGGAAAGAAGAAGGTAATGAAGGTCTTACTGAATTTCGTCTGAACTTCTCGCGCATCTTGGTTGACTCTGCCCTCGATTAGATCAACATGCTTTAGCTTCATCGAAGCGATCGCGCTAATCCGCGCGCCGGTGAGAAGCGTGAATGCTATGAGGGCGCGGTTACGGAGCTCTATATCCGTCTTGGTCGGCATCAAAGCGATGACGTGCTTTACCTGCTCCAATGTCGGCGCCTTTGGTTCCCGTTGAGCCGTAGCAACACGCCTGTCCTTGTCGGACATATTGAAATACTCGGCGTCGGAATACTGAACACGCGACTTGTAGCCAGGTTGCAATGCAAGCCACTGGAAGAACCGCTTGAGTTGGGTCAGCGTCGCATGTAGAGTCGCCTTGCTCAGCTCTTTCCCGGATTTTTGGCCCTTCTGTTCGGCAAGCTTCTTTTTGAACCCGATCGCCTGTTGAAAGTGAAATGCCCTGAAGTCTCGCCAGCCGGTGCATTCTTCAAATCGGTCCAATGCCTTTGCAGCCGCATCCACTGTCGGCTCGCTTTGGCGCTTAGCCTCCTTCAGGAATCCGAAATACCGGTGTTTAATTCGTTCATTGCTTGCATTGTGTTTTGTCATGATTGAAGGTCTCCTCTCAAATCACTGTTTACGGTGGGTTGACTGATCTCCCCTAATCGTCGCAGTGCTTGCGGAGACGTGAGGTCCATTTCTCCACTAAACTCCCGAATCTTGGCCATGCTGACGCAACGGTGCATCATTGAGTTGCAGTCCGGGCAAATACCCGTGAGGTTTCCGATTTTCTCGGTAAGACGTTGACAGTCCAACATGCCAGCCGCCGGGAGCTTCGGGGCACGACATCCGACGCAGTACATCTCCCCAGGCCTGCAAGGCTGCTTTTTCCCTGCCCGACGCCTCCGCAGAAAAGCGATGACTTCACGCCCTACGATCAACGTCGGACGCTTATTGTCGATAGTTGGAAGTCCAACCTTGATCCATTCGCGCACCGTGTTTTTATGCTTGCCGAGTAAGCGGCCGACTTCCTCGACCGTATAGTTTCGATGGATCTTAACAAGGCGATGATTTGGGTGACGTTTCTTCATTGTGGCTACATTTGACGACGGCAGGCCCTGGGTCTTACTTGTCACGCAGACTCCACCTTCCGTTCGACCGAATTCAAGTCGTGCGGTACCGTTTGTCGCTCAATGAGCTTATCGATGGACTTCTGAGGGACCCTAACAGCCCGCCCAACCTTAACAAAATCCAGATGCTTACGACTAAGGCGCCACCCGCGTACCGCAGCAATACTGACGCTGAGTTGTTGTGCGCTTCGCGGATCGTAACCAATTTTTCCATGTGGTCGTCTCCCGTTGCTTTCACGTCATACTGAATATGCTTGAATACTAGTCAATGTTGTGCTCTACTATCAATGATGGCGTTTGTAGAGCAACATTTGCGACAACCCTACCCCAATTTTGTATGGGCAAAGGATATCTCCGTAAAGATTTGCCCCGATGAGCTTGAGGTTTCCGGCATGGTTGTGATGGATGAAGAAGAAGGGCGTGCGGCTCCCGATTTCCTCCGTGAATACCGGCAAGCCATTAGCCGATACGGGGGACAAAAGCGACAGGGGAAGAACTCACCTCATATTCGATTCGCCAATTCCGAGACGGATGAAGAGTTGATCAAATTCGTTCAGCGCTACGGGCCGATCGTAGTTAGTTCTTTGCGAAAGGAGGATCGTCCCACTCCCTATGTCATTGATGTGCCCGGCGTAGTGCACTACGAGTATTCGGGCGACCGGACATTTTTGGTGGCCCGCCAAGTCTTAGCGGAGCTCAGGAGCGAACATCGCGCATATCGCGCTGCTCTCAGTCTCGTCTCGGAGTTGCAGGCAAAAAAGTACGCGGATACTCACAAGATCGCGGAGAATGTGTCCGAAATCAGTGCAAACATCTCCAAGTGGCCTGAGCAGTGGGAGCGCGAGCGACAGTTACGGGGCAGTGGTCTAGGGTATGCCATTCAGCCCCCATGGCTTTTCCGACAGGAGAATGTCGAACACCTCGAAAACTGCGAGTACTATGCCTCCCTTGAGAGGTCTGATGATCCAATGAGAAACGCGCTAGTGATGGACCCGGTCGATGCTGGTCACTATTCGATTTGTGAGCTCGTCAATGCTTTCAGTTCAAAGGTCTATCCATGGGGGAAAACTCCGATTGAAGCGCCGGACTGGGATCTGACCTGTGGGATTCGTCCTGTGCTCTACTACATTTTGAGGAGGGAATATCTCCTAAAGGCCCGCAGTATCGGTATCTGTCGGAATACGGATTGCCGACAACTTTTCGAGATTGAGCGTTTCGGCCAGGAGTTCTGTAGTGAGGAGTGCTCGCGACTCCAGCGCCAACGGGACTACTGGAAGAAACGCGGTAAGAGTCTCAGAAAGCGCAGGGTCAAGTCGCGAAGATCCCGTTGGTCGTAACTAAACAACGGACTGAGCGAGTGCTACCAACACTCACCCAGCCCTAACCACAGTCGCCTACGAAGGAGGCAACAATGGCTAGACAGCAACGTAGCACCACTCTCGCTCAAGAATCCACTCCTACCATCGCTCGGGTTGCGCTCTACGCCCGAGTCAGCACCCTCAATAATCAAGATCCCGAAATGCAGCTCGCCGAACTGCGGGAATATGCAGGGCGCCGCGGCTGGCAGATCGTTGAGGAATTCACAGATCAGGGAGTGTCGGGCTGCAAGGAGTCCCGGCCGGCGCTCAATCGGCTGATGTCAGACGCTTGCCGCCGACGGTTTGATGCCATTTTGGTCTGGAAGATCGACCGCTTTGGGAGGTCCCTGAAGCACCTGGTCAACGCGCTGGCCGAACTCGCGGCCCTGGGCGTGGCTTTCGTCAGTCTGAGGGACAACCTGGATCTGAGCACTCCATCGGGCCGCTTGATGTTCCAAATAATCGGCGCGATGGCGGAGTTCGAGCGAGCGCTAATCCAGGAGCGGGTCTGCGCCGGCATAAGGAACGCACGCGCCAAAGGAAGACGACTGGGGAGACCGCGGGTCGTTGTGGACGCTTCACGGGTTGCCTCGCTTCGCGCTCGTGGGAACTCGTGGTCGCAAATCCAGACCGAACTACGAGTGAGCAAGGGTACTGCACAACGGGCCTTTGCAGGCTTGCCCAAAATTGTCTAGCCGGGTTTTGGGCTCGGCCCGTCCACTCTGGAACCGATACGAGGCCCTTCAGCAGCTTAGCCATCGTGGTGTCCAGACCTCTGGCAATCACCTGCAAGGTGATGATCCCCGCTTCGCGCTTGCCTTGCTCAATGTCCGAGATGTGTCCCCTGTTCATATCCAAGTGGACTGCGAGGTCTGTTTGCGTCCATCCTTTGTCTTTCCGCAGAGCTTGGATGCGTTTCCCCAACTGAACCAAAAGAACGTGAGTGCTGCTGGACATGTACTCATCGTGGCGATACTATTCCGGCAAACCGGCTCCCTTCCAATGACCGCACCGAGAGCCCGCCCCGACCTGACCTGATCTCGGCGGCCATGAGTGCTCAAGGAGGGCAAATTCCGCTGGAAGACAACACCACGTTCCGTCTGCGTCCAAGCGCGGGTGACTTTCTGCTGTGCATACGTTGCAATAACCCGCTTAGCAACCCGCCCGAGTTCGGCATTGTCGATTTCTGGGAATTCCGTGAAGGCGACCGGCTGCTAATCACGAATCGTGAAGAAGACTATCCCGTTGCCGTCGAGCAAATGGAGGAAGGAGGGCCTAGCCTCTGGAAGGCTTTACCCGGGGATCGCCTCGCTTGGGTGGGGTGGCGTCTGCGCTCATCTGAACGCAAGCCGACCTTAATTGCTTTAGTCAATTGCCAGCAGGAGGGCTATGTGTACGGGGAACCTGCGTCTCCCACCCTGGAATCCGTTATATCCTTCGGTGCGCCGACATCGGAGGCCACCGCCGAAATCCGGAGCCTTTGGATGGTCGGATACGATGCAGCAGTCGCACTGGGATTACCGCGGACATGGAAGCCTCCCGAATAATAGACTCAGGCTCAAACTGTAAAATTTACAGTTGGGCATGTCAACATACCAAAGTCTTTTCGCTCAGGCTGAGACTCGCATGGCACTTTCGCCAACAACTTCGTCCTCTAGCGAAGGTTAAAGAAATCGCGCTGGGGAACATCTTTTGGGACAGAACTGGACGGCATTCGTTCTTCTTCTTTGACTATCCCGGTAAAATGGTCCGTGACAAGGTCCCCGGACTGGGAGCACTTGGGGAAAATGGACAACCATGCTGGCCAGAGTGCGAATTGCTCTTGGATGCCGTGACTGCGACTCTGCGTGAAACGGCCAGGCGTGCAATAGATTTTGTTGAGTCAACTCCCATCGCCTTCGTGAAACGTGACACGATCCGAATGGCTCCTTCACACCGGCGACAGCCACTCGGAGCCGTAACAATGCCGCTTTCGTGCCGAACACGAGATTTTGATTTTCCTATAGTTTGAAATAACAGCCATTTTGTCAAAGTCCTTGCCGCTCTCGCTCTGGCCCGCTCCGGAGAGATCCCACATGCCAATGCCCTCGCCGACGAACTGGAGAAGACCTATCCCACCAACACCACTCTCAAGTTGTACTGGTTTCCGATCGTCCGCGCCGCCATCGCCCTAGGCAACCAGAAACCCGCCGATGCCGTGGTCGCTCTGGAAGCGGTCGCCCCCTACGAGTTCGGCTCGCCTCCCCCGTTTCAGGTCGGCACCATGTACGCGCCCTACATCCGAGGCGAAGCCTATCTCGCCAAGCACGACGGACCAGCCGCCGCTCGCGAATTCCAAAAGCTCCTCGATCACAGCGGACTGGTGGTTAACTATCCGCTCGCCTCGCTCGCTCACCTCGGACTGGCCCGCGCCTATGCCATGTCCGGGGATACCGCCAAAGCCCACGCTGCTTACCAGGATTTCCTCTCCCTCTGGAAAGACGCCGACCCCGACATCCCCATCCTGAAAGAAGCGAAGGCGGAGTACACGAAGCTACAGTAGCAGCGTGGGCAACTTCCAACCATGCCTGACCTGCTTGCACAAAAATTGTCAACGACGCTACCAGGCTGTGCGATTGCGCTCGCACCGCAGAAAGCCGGATTCGTTGGTCTTCTGCGCGAAGTAGATTCCGCGCTGGAACGTATGGCCAAGGGTAGCTACGGGCTGTGCGAGGAGTGCCACGAAACGATAGAACAGGACCGACTGCTGGCCGATCCGCTGGTGCGCTACTGCCTCGACCACCTTACAGAGTCACAACGAGCTGCGCTGCAACATGACCTCGATCTGGCTTCCCAGGTGCAACGCAATCTTTTGCCACAGGTGAACCTGCAGGCTGGTGGTTGGGACACAAGCTATTATTACGCCCCGCTCGGTCCCGTCAGCGGCGACTACTGCGACTTGATCCCGTCCGATGGGCAGCTCTTCTTTGTGCTTGGCGACGTCTCCGGCAAGGGCGTGGCCGCCTCTATGCTGATCAGTTCACTCGCTTCCACTGGATGCCCGCCGTCAGCGCGTCCAGCGCTTGATGCGGGCTGCGACCGGGACGAAACCCATACGAGAAGCCTTTGAAGTCGACCTCGTAAATCTGGTTGAGAATCGTCACCACGGCCTGTTGAACGATTTTGTCCTCCAGTGCCGCGATGCCCAACGGACGTTGTTGCCCGTCAGCCTTCGGAATATAGACTCGTCGTGAGGGTTGTGCTCGATACGCTCCACGGTGCACCCGATTGTGCAGATCGATGAGCCGATCTTCCAATCCGGTTTCATACTCCTGCCACGTCACGCCATCTACTCCGGGAGAAGCCTGACGCTTGAGTGCGTAAAAGCTCTCGCGGATTAGTCCGACGTTCAGATGGTGGAGCAACGCGGTGAACCGTTCCTGCTTCCTCTTCCTTGCTGCTTGCCGCACACCGCCCAATCCCTGGGACATGCGTCTCCCGCTCTGTGTCGGGCGCATGTGTGATTGAACGATGTTCTCCTCAGTCTGTGCCCTTCCCTCCCCAGTCTCCGCGGAAGATCGCTCTTCTTTGTTCGACTGGTTCACGGGTACTACGGCACAGTCCGACTTCTCCTGCACGTTCATGTCCGCCGTTCGGTTTATGGCCTTCGCGGACCGGCCTTGATCGTGCGACCAAGGGGTGCAGGAGATCTCCCGGTTCTCGTGCATGTTGTTTCTCAGCGTGCCAGGTTCTCAGACTACGCAGGACCGAACAGCCACTCGCGATTGGCGTGGTTGTCGTGTTGCCTTCCTCCCTACCGGAACGGAGTCGGCATCCTGATCCTTCGGCTTTTCGAAGCTCAATAGCCCGGCCCACCGATACCTTTGTCTACGCTTCAAGCGACACCTCGCGATGCCGTCTGCAAGACTCAAGGCCAGGATGGATTCGCTGCTTTCCTTTCCTGTAGGGCTCTTTCATCCCCTACAACATGCCGGTTTATCCCGGCGCTCTCCGGATAGCCGACCATCCGGGAGTCAAGTCATGTGGAGCGCGGCTATCGGAACCTATTTGGTTATCAGGACCGGATTTCAGATGAGAGTTCGGCTTGCTCTATCCTGCCTTTGGGGATTGTCCATGAAGCTTCTGATCTTTGCTCTCTGTGTTGTGTCTGCGTTTGGCGATCTGAGCGCGCAGAAGCCTGTATGGCAGCCATCGCCGGGACATACGCAAGTGCCGATATGGCCGGGGAGAGTGCCTGACCCCCAGCCGGTTGCGGGGCCGGAGTTCGCTGAGACGACTGCGAAGCCGTGGATGGATACCGGCAGGCCGGCGACTGGGGTGAGCAACGTCACGCGGCCTACGATGACGGTCTATCCGCCTAAGGGAAACAATACGGGCACTGCGGTCGTCGTCTTCCCGGGCGGGGGCTATCAGGGTCTTGCCATCGATCTTGAAGGCACGGAGGTCTGTGACTGGCTGACGCCAAGAGGGATCACGTGCGTGCTGTTGAAGTACCGCGTGACGGACGTGGGGCCGTATCCGAAATCGGGACCGTATCCGGAATCACCGATGGCGCTCGAAGATGCGCAGAGGACAGTGGGTCTGGTGCGCTTTCACGCCGCGGAGTGGCATATCGATCCGCATAAGATTGGAGTGCTGGGGTTTTCGTCTGGCGGCCATCTGGTGGCAGCGATCAGCAATCATTTTGATCACCGCTCGTATCCGGCCGTAGATGCAGCCGACAAAGAGAGCTGCCGTCCCGATTTTGCGGTGGCTATTTATCCGGGACATCTATCGCTGTCCGCGGCGGAGTGGGATGCTAAACAGGACGTCAAGAAGTTTGTGGTTCCTCATCCAGCAAATGCCGATAAAGAGCTTGCCTTGAACCCCGATCTGCATGCCACTCGTCAAACGCCGCCCACGTTCTTGCTGCAGGCGGAGGATGACCACGTGGACAATGTAGACGACTCGCTGGCTTACTACATTGCGCTGAAAATGGCCGGGGTACCCGTAGAGATGCATTTGTATGCGCAGGGCGGTCATGCCTTTGGGCTGCGGCGCACGAAGTTGCCAATAACGGGATGGCCTCAGCTGGTGGAGACGTGGCTGAGGACGATCGGAATGATTCCGGAGTAGGCGCCCTGGGACGCATACCGACAAATGCGACCTTCCGAATCGGGTGGTGCGCTGCTGTTCGCATGTTCCTGGGCTTCTTCCGATTCAGCATCTTTACCTTTGAGGTAAACGAGCGTCACGGCCAGCGACTCGTGCCCAGTAGGTGCAAGGCATTATCCTCGACGAATGATGATCGACTTTGAAACCGCCCTACGTCCATGTGAGTCTAAGTAGGGAGAGTTTCGTTTCGGGACCTGCGGATGACAAGTAACACTTCCACCGCCCTCATCACTGGAGGAACGAGCGGAATCGGTCGCGCGACAGCCAAGAAATTGGCGCAGCTCGGTATCCATGTTTTGGTTGTGGGACGTAATGCGGAGCGCGGTAAGGATACAGTCGACGAAATTCGCGCAGCAGCAGGCAAAGCGGATTTTATTTCTTCGGATCTTCGAGATGCAGCCAGCGCACGCGACGCGGCGAAAAGGGCGATCGAACTCGGAAATGGCCACGTCGATATTCTGATTAACAATGCTGGGATCTATCCGTTCGGGCCCACGCATGAAATGACCGAAGAACAGTTTGACCGCGTTTTTTCCATCAATGTGAAGGTGCCGTATTTCCTGGTCGCGGAACTTGCTCCACTGATGGCGAAGAGAGGCAAAGGTGCAATCGTGAATCTGTCGACTATGGCTGCAGATTACGGAGCCCCGGGGATGAGCCTCTACGGTTCGAGCAAGGCCGCTATCAATCTGTTGACGAAAACTTGGGCTGCTGAATATGGACCGAGCGGCGTCCGCGTGAATGCGGTGAGCCCTGGGCCCACGCGCACAGAAGGTACGGATGCGATGGGCGAGGGTCTGGAGCAGCTAGCTGCACAGGGACCGGCGGGACGTCCGGCTACAGCGGACGAAATCGCAGAAGCCATCGTCTTCTTGGCAACAGACCGCGCCAGTTTCATTTACGGTGCAAAGCTCGCCGTAGATGGAGGCCGCACCGCGATCTGAAGTAAAATTGCGAAATCCACTTCTCTAAAGTTTTCAATCTTCAGTTCCGAGCCGCAGGAGGGGAAACGCACATGGCAAGTCTTCAGGAACGACTGGATGAATTTAAGAAATCATTTGAATCCGGAGCTCCGCCATACAACGCGCCGCACGAAGTGATCGAAACCATGCATCGCGCCACGGCCGAGCTCAAGGCTACGGGGATTGAAGGGCGAGCGTTGAAGGTTGGGGACCGTGCTCCCAATTTCACCTTATTCAATCAGGATCACGTACAGGTAGACTCGACCGATCTCCTCCGCCAGGGGCCGCTGGTCGTCAGCTTCTTCCGAGGGCACTGGTGACCCTACTGCAATATGGAGCTGGAGGCTCTACAGCAGATCCATTCCGAGGTGCGAGCGCTGGGTGCACGGATTGTTGTAATCACTCCTGAGCTCGAACGGTATACGCGGGCTCTGCACAAAAAGCTGAACCTGTCGTTCGATATTCTGACGGATCTTCACCTGAAGGTCGTGGAGCAGTTTCGGCTCGTTTTCACACTGCCCGATTATTTGCGCGACCTTTACAAGTCCTTTGGAAGCACTCTGGACAGATTCAATGATGAACCGGAATATCGGTTGCCGATGCCTGCACGCTACATCATCGATAAAGCTGGCACGATCCGTGCAGCCAGTGTGAACGCGGATTACACGATCCGTCCAGAGCCTTCGGAAACGCTAAGGCAATTGCGGACGCTGAGTGCGGCCGCGGCAGACTAGCAAGAACGATTCACGGCCAGGGCACAAAACAGAGAGGAGAATACGATGCAACTTCAAGCTGACTACTTCACCGCTTATCACAACCTCAAGCTGACACGAGACGACAAAGGTGTGCTGGTTGCTGAGTTCCACAGCAACGGCGGGCCGTTCATTATGTCCGCGCAAGCTCACACGGGACTTGTCGATGCCTTCTACCGGATTTCGCAAGATCGGGCGAACAAGATCGTAATCCTCACGGGGGCAGGTGGGGAGTTCATTACTGATGTCGATTGGTCCTCTTTCGGTGATGTCGCCGATCCCGGGGTCTGGAGCCAGGTTCACGACGAGGGCGTTCAGGCTTTGGAAAACATAGCCAACATACGCGTTCCGGTCATCGCGGCGATCGAGGGACGTGCCCATGTGCACTCAGACTACGCGCTGCTTGCCAGTGTAATTGTGGCTGCGGATGCTGCAACCTTCCAGGATGTGGCCCACTTCTCCGCGGGCGTTGCACCCGGCGACGGAATCTTTACCACCTGGAGTTATCGAGCGGGAGCGGGACGAGCGGAGGCGTTCCTGCTGAATCCGCAGCCGCTGCCGGCGGCTACTGCATGCGAATGGGGAGTGGTTGCCGAGGTTGTGCCGAACGGCAAGGCGCTCAGCCGTGCCCGGGAATTGGCCGAACTGTACTTGAGGGCTCCGGAGGTTACGCGCCGCAACACACGCATCCATTTCATTCAACCGCTGAAGGAGCGCATCGTGCGAGAAGTTGGCTACGGATTGTCGCTCGAAGGAGCGTCGTCGGCCGACCTCGTCAAATCAATGCGAGCCAAGAGTGAATCTGTCGCTCGGAGAGAAAAAGTCGCATGACGACCACGGGGAGTACCTCAACCGGCCGGCTAATTAAGGACACGCAGCCAGAGGAATTTGATTTTGTCATTCTCGGTGGAGGGACTGGATCGGACTGTGGCTGCCTGGACGTTTGCGGCAGGCAAACGCGTCAACACGAGCGGCAGGCATTTGGACGAATGGACAAAATGTGCCAAGCAGGTGCTGTCCGGGCACATGGACACGGTCATCAAAACCATCGAGCGAAATGTGCACCTGGTTTAGGCGGATGGTTCCTGAAATCTGGAGAAGGTGCGAATACCTAATCAAATATAAATACAGCTCCGGATCTGCCGCCGCTAACGTGGCGCTTTCCCCAGCGCCGAGCCAGAAAGGTTGCGGTTGTACCGCTCATCGCCATATCGAGAATTCCCGGCGGGGATCATCATGGAGGTAGACGCGACTCGCGCCGGACGTGTATCGCCTTTGTGGGCTGCTCCTAGAGTTCAGCAAGCGCTCGATGGACAAGATGAATAGCGATTGCACCTTCGCCGACGGCCGAAGCGACTCGCTTTACGTTCCCCGACCGAACATCGCCCACGGCGAATACGCCCGGAAGACTCGTTTCCAGCATCTGCGCACTGCGGGCCAGCGGCCAGGCGGGTTGGTCAGTGGAACCGTCGAGATCGCGTCCCGTGAGAATGAATCCTTTGGTGTCGAGCGCGACACAACCCTTCAGCCATTCGGTTCGCGGCGATGCGCCGGCCATGATGAAAACGTGTCGAATGGGGACTGTGGCGATTTCGCCGGTCTGGTTATTGCGCCATGTGACGTGCTCGAGGTGCGAATCGCCTTCGAGCGAGATGATTTCGGTACGGTAATGAATTTCGATGTTGGGATTCTGCTCAATGCGTTGGATGAGATAGCGGGACATCGCGTCTGAAAGCTGGCCGGAACGCACGAGTATGTGGACCTTGCGCTGAGTCTGCGACATGTAAACGGCGGCCTGGCCGGCGGAATTGCCTCCGCCGACGACGATAATGTCGTCGTCGCCGCAGAGCTGGGCTTCCATGAAGGTGGCGCCGTAATAGACGCCCTGTCCTTCGAAAATGGCGAGATTAGCGATGCGCGGTTTGTTGTACTGCGCGCCGGTGGCGATGACGACCGAGCGCGCGGCCAGTTCGACGCCGTTATCGAGCGCGACTTTGTAGGGGCGGCGGGCGCATTCGAGGCGCACCACGTTGCGGGCGATCATCATCTTGGCGCCGAATTTTTCGGCTTGGGTGATGGCTCGATTGGCGAGTTCCTGTCCGGAAAGGCCGTAGGGAAAACCGAGATAGTTTTCGATTTTGGAGCTGGAGGCGGCCTGTCCGCCGGGCGATTCGGTCTCGATAAGAAGGACGTCGAGACCTTCGGAGGCGGCGTAAACGGCGGCGGCGAGCCCAGAGGGACCGGCGCCGACAATGATGAGGTCGCGGAGTTGCGCGGCGTCAATGTCGGCGTTGAACCCGAGGCAATCGGCGAGTTTCTGAATTGTGGGATTGCGGAGGACATAGCCTTGGCCGCAGATTATGACGGGAATTTCGTCAACCTTGACGTTGAAGCGATCGAGAAGTTCCTGTGAGGCTTTGTCGGTATCGAGATCGATATACGTGTACGGATGGCCGTTGCGAGTGAGAAATTCGCGCAAGCGGAGGGTCTGTGCGGAGTGGCGGGAGCCGAGAAGGATGAGGCTCCCGTAGCCGCGGCTGATGAGTTCGAGGCGGCGGAGGATGAAAGCGCGCATGAACATTTCGCTCAGCTCGGCATCTTTGGCGATGAGCGAGCGGAGGGCGTCGCCGGGGAGTTCGATGAAATCGCCGGGTTCGATGACGCGTCCGCGAACGAAGATCCGGCGGCCGGAAATCATGGTGAGTTCGCCGGTGAAGCCGCCGGCACGATGGACGGTGATGGGGCGTTCGCCGTCGAGGCCCGGCTGCACAACTTCCATGCTGCCGGAAAGGATGACGAAGAAAGGGATGTTGGTGTCGCCGACATCGAAAAGAATTTCGCCGCGGTCAACGTGCCGGACGTGGCCCTGAGGGCGAATCCGATCGATTTGCGATGGAGTGAGAGTCGGGAAAATTTGCGTGCGCGCATCAAGCGCGCTGGGTATCGGAGGTGCAGCCATTTTTTGTTCCTTTAACCCTGCGTTGCGGACTGGACTCATTAGAGTACTCAGCGGCCAAGAAAGTCGCACCGCGCCGGATAGTGAGCTGGAGGAACGGGTCTACAGTTACGTTGCCGGCGAGCCGAAGGTGCGACGTCTCTCTAGGCGGCTTACACAAAATCATAGCCCCGAGCCCAGCTTTGTCGCGCCGAGCCGCCTAAGGATGCGAACGGGAGATCTCGGCTTGGTCAGAGAGAAGATAAAGATCGCTTGCGAATATTTCATGAGAGCTGACCAGGGACGTCCAGACATCCTTGAACTGTTCAATGAAGATGCCGAAGTCTATTTCCCTAAGTTCGGATTTGGATTCGGACGGAAATCGTTTCTTGAAATGGTTAAAGGATTCGAAGGAGCCTTGGAATACATTCAACACGACTACGACCGTTTCACTTTCATTCCTTCAGCCGACTATCTCGTCGTTGAAGGCACTTCACAGGGCAGAATGTTTGGTAAGTCGTGGGCAGGGGGGAAAACTCCTGGCGGCCGTTTCTGCAACGTCTTCAAGTTTCGAGATGGCCGAATATCGAGCCTGCACATCTACCTTGATCCCGACTATACGGGTGAGGATGAGGCGCGGTTTCGATGGGGTAAGAACCACCAGTGGTAAGACAATACCGTCCAAGGTTCGGCACCTCAACTCACGCGCACCGAACCATGCAGACGCAATTCCGACCGGCATGGAGCCGCTCAACTCTCCTCCATCAGCGCGGCAGCGCGCTTGCCGACTTTCTTGAGCTTCACTTCAAGGCCACGAAGCTCCTCCGGGCTTAGTTCGGACAACACTCTTTTCATCTGCCCGGAATGCTTTCTGAAAGCGGGAACGATGAGGTCCTTTCAACCACCGAGGAGTCGCGCTAAACTTCCCACTGGGCGCGCTCGCACATCTCGGGCTCGCACGCGCTTATGCCATGCAGGGCGACACCGCCAAAGCGAAGAGAGCATACCAGGATTTCCTCACGCTCTGGAAAGACGCCGACCCCGACATCCCCATCCTGAAAGAAGCCAAAGTGGAGTACGCGAAGCTGCAATGAGATGACCTAGAGACGCCCCGGTGTGGAGGTTCCTTACAAACTATCAGGTCGAACGACCGTGCAAATCCCAGAAAACCATGGATGGTATTCATGGCGTCGGGTGTTGAAAGAGGTTGCTCCGAAGCGGGTGTTCGTGAGTGAGTGCCACAGCTCGGATAACCCCACCTTCAGTCCGTTCAGTCGGAGCATTTATGAGATGGCTTGTACACTAATTATCGTGTGTACAGAGCAGTGCAGTCGTGACGCTTCTCTCGCTTGGGTGTTTGGATGATGGAATTATTTAGAATCTCCTGTTTTGGGATCAGGATTGTCCAAGAAGAAAATCGTCCGTGGCGTTGGCCGGTACGCCAGTAAAGTCGCGCAGGTCACCGGGCTGCGTCGAAGTCTTCGCACCTGAATTTAGGGATGTGAAGACTTCATCAACTGCTGATAGCTCGGGTTGTTGACCAAGTTATCGAACTCGCGGAGCGTGCGAATGTGCTCCGGCGTGTAGCCCGCCTGCATCGTCTTGGCGAGCCATTCAATGGCCAGGCCAGTATCGCCCAACTTGTTATACACTCCCGCTGCGTCGAGAAGGACATTTTTATCGTTGTGACCGTATTGCAAGGCCTGCCCTAAATATAGAAGGGAATTCTTGCGGTCGCCAAGCATGGAATAATAACCCGCTACAGTGCTTAGCAGCTCTGCATCGCGAGGATTGACCTTCAGGTCCGCCAGCGCGAGTTCGATAGCCTTGCGATGCGGACCTACAGCCTGATCCTTTTTCCCCGAATAGTACAAGGCGGCACCGAGGTCGCCCCAGACGACCTGCTGTTCAGGGTCCAGCTTGATTGCTTCCTGGTAGGTTTTGGCTGCGTCGTCAAACCTGCCGAGGCCAAAGTAAGCGGCCCCCAGGTTAACGTATCCGGGATAGCTCGGCCGGATGGCGATGGATTTCATCAAAGGGTCGATGGCCTTGTCGTACTGACCCATTTCGAAATAGATGGCGCCGATGTTCACGTAGGTCCCGTACCAGTCAGGAGCGATCTGGACGGCCTTGGCATACATTTGCAGGGCCTTATCGTATTCGTTGCGACGACGGTAAAAGGTGCCGACCATGTTATAGCTGTAGCGGCTGTTGGAATGGGCTTGAATGGCTTGTTGATAAGCCTTTTCCGCTTCAGTGATCTTGCCTTCATGTTCGTATGCCAGGGCGAGGCCGATGGCGGCTTCTTCGTTGGTTGGTTCGAGACCGAGGGCCAGTTGGTATTCGGCGGCAGCTTCAGGGTAATGTCCGGTGCCGTCGTCGATGAGGCCGAGGCAGACGTGACCGGCGGCACCGGCATTCCCGAGCTTGACGGCATCGTTGCATCCGCTCTGCGCGGGCGCGATCCATTGCTTCTGTTTGGTGTTGTCGTACTTGAACCAATAGCTTTTGCCGAGGACGGCTTTGGCCATGCCGAAATTGGGATCGAGCTTGAGAGCGTCGCGGGCCATCAGGGCTGCGATGTCGAGCTTCTCAGTTTTCGTGTGATCCAGCACATACCCTTGAGCCTGCAGATAATACTGGTAAGCTTCGGCGTTATCAGTGCCGTGATATTTCAGAGCGGCTTCTTCTTCCGGCAGTAATTGCAGGCGCAGGGCTTTGACGGTTCCTTGAGTGACGTTTTGTTCCACGGCGAAGGCGTCAGTGGTGGGAACAGTCACAGAGGCTCCGCCAACCGAAACGCCCGTCTGGGCATTGAGCAGGGAGTAAGTGACTTTGACCAGATCGGCGGATTGAGGTTCGAGCGTGAGAGTTAGGCCGAGATTGGCGCCGAACATTTTGGCCGCATCCGGCAGATTGGAGATTTTCTTTTCCTGCAGATTGCCGGGCGGGACCACTTCGAAAGCGCGATCTTCGGTGAGCTTGCCGAGCTTGGCGGCCACGCTTTCTACCAGTCCCTCCGCTAGCGCGGTAACTTTGGGATCGGCTTTGGCGGCAGCCGTGAAGGGAAGGACGGCCAAGATTTTAGTTTGCGGCAGTCCGCTGGACTGCGAAGGGGAAGCGGCGTTGTTTGCGCTGGGCGAACCCAACCACCGGCGCGCGGGACTGTAGGCGAGGAGCAGAGCGACTACGATCACGACAATTGCAAACACCGCGAGCATGCGGTACTGGTGGAAGACGCCGTGTGATGATGCAACGCGTTTCGGCTTCCCGCCTTGTTGAACGCGGCGCAAGTCATCCAAGAACGCGGCGGCGGTGGGATAGCGCGCGTCGGGATTTTTGGCCAGCGCGCGAAAGATAACAGCGGCGAGTTGGCCGGAGACATTCTTGAGCGCGGGCGGATCGACGTGGACGATGCGGGCGATGGTGGTGGCGAGGCTGGTGGTCTGGAAGGGCTGCTCACCGCCGAGCATTTCGTAGCAGACGAGGCCGAGGGAGAAGATGTCGGAGCGCCCGTCGTCGTGCTTCTGGAGCAGGACTTCGGGAGCCATGTAGGCGGGAGTGCCGCCGGTGACAGTCATGGTCTCGATGCTCTTGGTGGCGTCGGTGGGATTGCTGTTCCAGGCGCGGCGGGCGACGCCGAAGTCGAGAATCTTCACCCGGTTGCCGGGGCTGAGCATGATGTTTTCAGGCTTGATGTCGCCGTGAATGATGCTTTTTTCGTGAGCGGCCTGCAGTCCCTCGCAGCACTGGGTGGCGATGGCAAAGAATTCGTCGGCGGATAGGGGCTGTTGGAGGCGGTGGCGCAGGGTCTCGCCTTCGATGTACTCCATCACTACCCAAAGTTCGCCCGCTTGCTCCACGACGTCGTAGACGGCGCCCACGTTCGGGTGATTGAGGGCGGATGAACGCTGAGCTTCTTTGAGCAGGCGTTTGCGGTCGGCTTCAGTGGACTGGCCGTGAGGCACCATGCGCTTGATGGCGACAAAGCGCTTCAGAGTGGCGTCTTCTGCGCCGTAAACCTGTCCCATGCCGCCAGCGCCGAGCCGCCTGGAGATTACGAAGCGACCGACTGTGGTGCCCAGGAGAGCATCCGCAGCAGAGTCGGCAGGAACAGCCGCAGGGGGCGTCTTGATCTGATCTGCCATGGACGAAGTGGGAGCTTGACGCGGTCTCTAATCTTAGTGGGGGGAAAGCCAAAGTGAAAGTCGAATTCGGGGACGGTGGAAAAAGACGGGAAGTGGAAGTCGAGATGGGAGTACAACACCGGTGGGTCGCCCGCGCTTATAACCCCCTCCGGCAACATCGCCAAGGCCAAAGCGGCGTATCAGGATTTCCTCACCCTTGGTCGTTCCTCACACTAAGTTCAATACCATCGTTCCATGATCTGAGGCTTAGAATTCCCTATCGATTGTTTGCCGTGCTCGTTGCGTACATGCTTCAACATGGCATGAGCGGCCTGCGTGCGACGGCTACCGAGTCTGTCATCGAACTCGTTGACGCGCTCGGTATGTGGGCAGTCAAGGCAGACGAGGATTACGCCGCTCGCGTCTTTGTTGATCGTGTACATCACGCCGAGCATACCTATTGCCTTTTCTGCCCGGTGTGATCGTCATCACTTAGCGGTTACCTTCGTTTTTGAGAGGGAGGGTGCGTACCGAACGGTTCTTGGGAGTCTTATCGGTAGGGTCTAGTATGAAAACGGGCGGGCTGTCGCACGGACAACGCTTCCTATCCGGAAAAGCCGATGACAGTCTGGAAACTTCACTTTTCCCTTCTTTGTCCACGCATCCTTCCTGACAGTATCGAACATCTATAAAGACGTGGCCCCAGCTCGCAAGGAGATCCTTCGGGAATCGTCCTCTGGATGCAGCGGTCAATTCAGAGTCCGGGTACCACACTCGGACTCTTCGCACGCTCTAGATGGAAGAAGACGGTGTAGTCGATCTCGTCTCTCGATGCCGGTTCTTGTCGCTGCGATTGTAGGCGCGCTGCTAGCCTTGGAGTTGCGTTCCTCATGGCTTGAGGCTCAC
Organism: uncultured Acidobacteriaceae bacterium; assembly: GCA_963797885.1. GTDB lineage: Bacteria > Acidobacteriota > Terriglobia > Terriglobales > Acidobacteriaceae > Acidiflorens. The sequence continues at coordinate 56,065 of CAWCRQ010000025.1, forward strand.
GTGCTAGCCGCGACCGCCCGTTCAATGAATTTCTCCGTCGCGCCTGGTCCAAGCGTAGCCATCCACTATCCCAGCGAGGGTCCATACGATCATCGGCTCGGCTATGCTGATCTGCCTGAATTTGTTCGTCGCCTGCACGATTCTGGCTACCGGGTTACAGCACAGGCCCGTGATTCCGCGCTTTACCTTTTGCTGACGCGCCTGGGAGTCTATCCCGTGTATCACGAAAAGAACCAAGCGGGACTACAGATTCTGGATCGCGATGGTAGTTCCCTTTTTGCTGTTCGTTATCCTGCCCGGACCTATTCGGATGTTTCTAAAATTCCTCCCTTGTTGGTGAATACCGCGCTGTTCATCGAGAACCGCGACATCCTGGACCCGCAACGTCCATATCGCAATCCCGCTGTGCAATGGAGCCGGCTGAGCCGCGCGCTCGCGGTCTATGGCATTCACGAAGTGGATCACAGCATTCCGGTGATCGGAGGTAGTACGCTGGCCACTCAGTTGGAGAAGATTCGACACTCCCCGGAAGGCAAGACTCATTCTCCAGGGGAGAAACTCTGGCAGATGGCCTCTGCCTCGCTGCGAGCTTACGCAGACGGTCCCGAGAGCTTCGCAGCCCGACGTGATATTGTCTGCGATTACATCAATTCTGTTCCGCTCGCGGCTTTTTCTACCCAGGGTGAGGTCACGGGTTTGGGGGATGGCATGTGGGTATGGTACGGCGCGGACTTTGCCTCGTTCAATCGACTGCTTGCGGCTTCCGAACGTCGCCTAACTCCCCCGGAACAGAAGAAGCGAGCCCGAGCGTATCGGGAAGCGCTTTCCCTGCTTCTGGCGATACGCGCTCCATATTACTACTTGGTGGAGAATCCAGAGCGCTTAACCCGCCAAACTGACCGCTACCTCCGGGCGCTTCATAAAGCGGGAATTGTTTCTACCTCGCTGTGCAATCGAGCACTGCGCGAGCATGTTTCGCTGCAGCCCGGAGCAAGGCACGTGCAAGCAGCAAACTTCGTCGCGAATAAAGCCTCTGACCTAGTACGTTCGCGGGCGCTTCAACTGCTCGATCTAAACAGCATCTACGCCTTGGACCACTTGGACCTCTCCATCTACACCACCATCGACAGAAAGGTTCAGCAACAGGTAACCCAGTTCCTCGAGCAATTAGCCGATCCTAGCGAAGTGGAGAAGGCAAACCTCAGCCAGTATCAGCTGCTGGCTGAAGGCGACCCCATGTCCGTGATCTACAGCTTTACACTCTATGAGCGAGAGCGGGATGCGAACGTCCTTCGCATGCAAACCGATAACTACAACGAACCTCTCAGCATCAACGAAGGAACTAGGCTGCAACTGGGATCAACCGCGAAGCTACGAACGCTGATCGAATACTTGCAGATCGTTGAGCGGCTGCACGACGAATATGGCGCGATGCCCCCGGCACAGCTAAAATCGGCGCCTGTCCAGCCCAATGACAAGTTGACCCAATGGGCCGTTCAATATCTTTCAACCGCGCCGGACAAGAGCTTGTCGGTCATGCTATCGGCGGCTCTGGCTCGTAAGTATTCCGCCAGTCCGGATGAAGGATTTTTCACTGCTGGAGGCCTCCACTACTTCTCTAATTTTGAACCATCGCACAATGCTCGCGCCTTGACCGTCAGCGATGCTTTCCAGCAGTCAGTGAACCTGGTATTCATTCGACTCATGCGGGACATCGAGAGGTACTACCTGTATCGCACAACCGATGCGACTCCGAAGGTAGGTGCAAATTTGCCTGACCAGGCGCGCCAGCGTTACTTGGCTCGCTTTGCTGACCACGAAGGCAAGGAGTTTCTTGCCCGCTTTTATGCGAAGTATCGCGGGCAATCTCCTGATCAAGCGCTTGAAACTCTACTGCACGGCATCCATGTGACGCCGCGGCGCGTGGCCGTAGTCTATCGTTCCGTGCATTCTGAAGCCAGTGTGGACGAGTTCTCGAAGTTCATGCGGTCGCACTTCCCGCCTGGAGCTCTCGTCGGCGTGGATCTGCAGAAACTTTACGCAAAGTATGGTCCCAACAGCTTCGATCTCGCGGATCGCGGGTACTTGGCGCGCATTCATCCGTTGGAGTTGTGGCTACTGAACTATTTTCAAGAGCACCCAGGAGCAACGCTTTCGGAGGTCTTTGCCAACAGTGCGCCGCAGCGGCAGGAAGTCTACTGGTGGCTCTTCCGCACAAAATACCGGAATGCGCAGGACGTGCGCATCAGGACGGTTCTGGAAGAAGATGCCTTTCACAATATTTGGCGTGACTGGAGAGAACTGGGTTACCCCTTTGATTCATTGGTTCCTTCCTACGCGACTGCGATCGGAGTCTCCGGCGACACGCCGGCGGCGTTGGCGGAATTGATGGGGATCATACTGAACAACGGCGTGCGCAAACCCACGCTCACTATAAGAAAGCTGCATTTTGCCCAGGACACCCCAGTAGATACCGTGCTGACGCGCAAGCCCGACCGCGGCGAACCAATCCTGTCGCCACAAATTGCACAACTCGTGCGGGCGGAACTGATCGGCGTAGTGCAGAACGGGACGGGTCGGCGCGCCCGTGGGGGAGTGGCTCTTCCCGATGGAACGATTCTCCCCATCGGAGGAAAGACCGGCACCGGCGATAACCGGTTCAAGGTCTTTGACGCGGCAGGTCATCCCCTTGGTTCGCACCCTGTGAACCGCACCGCTACTTTTGTATTCATGATTGGGGATCGGTTCTACGGAACGGCGACCGCCTTCGTTCCCGGCAAGACTTCCGCAAACTATAATTTCACTAGCGCGCTCACAGTTCAGGTGCTTAAGGATCTTGAACCGCAACTCCTGCCGCTGATCGAGCGGGCGGAGAGAAGCCGGCCCCTCCATCAGGTGTGATCTGCTCGCTCTTGCAGAATGTGGTCTTCTCCCCTAAGTGCACCGGCGTCCTTTTACAGGGCACCGGGCGAAGAGGGGCAGAGGATTAAGAAGCATTGATCTGGATACTTTCGGCCAGATTGCCATCTGACTTTGGAACAAAGTGAATGGTGGCCTGCTTGTGGAGAACACCACGCGTGCCGACGCACGCCGCCGCATTCAGCCCACGCGCGACACGCACGGTCTCGAAGTGCGCCATGGGAGTCGCATGCTGTACATCGCTCATCTCTGGACGATCAGCCACAGCGAGCTCGCAGGACACTGTTCGGCTTGGCGGAGGTGGGAGAGTTGCGTCGGTCTCCCAAGGGGCTACTTCCCTCTCTCGAATTCACGAGATAAAAAAAGCAATACCGATTGGAGCTCTAACCGGCACAACCCGCCGGCCCCCGTTGATAGAATTCAACGTTTACGTAAGATTCGGCGAAGAGAGATTTTCGTTGTATTGCGTATCGCGAAACGATCTAGCATTAGCCCTCTCGACTTGGCCAACCTTTGAACGGGCTGGGTCATCCAATTTAACCGGGCCCCTTTAAAAGAAAACCCTTGCATTTGGGGGCGGCTAAGCGATGATTCCCCGACACCTGGGGTACGAGTTCACCATCTTCGCGATCTTTTGCACTGTCGCTATATTCGTTTTCCCGGCAGCCAGTGGCTCTTATTCTGCTGTTCACGGGCCGGTCACAGCGCTGCTGAGCCTTCGCGCGAAATTCAAACTTTGGCTGGGAATGGCGGTCGCCGCACTGCAATTAGCGCGCATAATGCCCACCAGCTTCGCCGCTCGGGACACAGCCCGGCAAATGATTCCGCTGGCGCAGTCAGTTCCCCCCGAGCCGAGCACCATCCTTCGCTGCTAACAGCATCCCTGCCAGGGCGCCAGACCGATTTCCCGACATTCGCTTTTTTGTTCGTTGCTGCAAGCACTTAAGAGCAGCATTGGCGATTTCTTTTCATTTCGACCGGGCTGACCCATTTGGACGTCAGTTCATCTATGGAGGACAACATGATATGCGGAAAGTTGAAGATGCTTTCTTTGATTGCAGCTCTCTCCGGCACGTTTTTCTTGGCTGCATGCAACAAGCATGTGGCAAAGGTGACTCCACCACCGCCGCCACCACCCGCGGCCCCGACCGCAACTCTGGCCGCTAATCCGAATGTAATTCAGTATGGTCAATCCACAACCTTGACCTGGAAAACCGCTAACGCGAAAGACATTACCATTCTTGGCCTGGGGATAGTGCCAGCGGCGGGTTCGCGCAGTGTCGTCCCGAACATGTCCACGACTTACACGCTGGTAGCCAATGGTCCCGGCGGCACAGACGATGCGAGCACGCGTGTAACCGTTAACCCGGCACCTGCTGCCCGGGTTGAAACACCACAGCCCAACGAGGCGGATTTGTTTGCCAAGAACGTCAAAGACTTGTTCTTCGACTTCAACAAAGCCAACGTACGCCCTGATGAAGTGCCGGTGGCCAACAACGATGCTCAGTTTCTCGACCAGCATCCGGATATCAAGATCATGGTGGAGGGACATTGTGACGATCGGGGCTCGGAGGAGTACAACATCGCGCTCGGCGTCAACCGCGCCAATACTCTGAAGCAGTCATTGGAACAAGAAGGTGTGAGCGCTGACCGGATCAACACCATCAGCTACGGCAAAGAGAAGCCCTTCTGCACCTCCGACAACGAGCAATGCTGGCAGCAGAACCGGCGTGATCACGTCGTATTTGAGCGGTAAGAGCGCTGACTGCACAGGGCGGTCGTCGTCGTGGGACCGCCCTGGGGCGCGTGATTCGTGCAGAGAGGAAAAACTGGCAGAGGTCTTCGTCAATGAGTTCAAACTTCAAGGAGGATAAGAAAATGTTGAAACGTCTTGTGATCGTCACCACGTTAGTTCTGTTTGCATCTCTTACTGCTGTCGCCTCGGACCGCGAGGATGACGTGCATCGCACCCACAAAGCCGCTGAGGTCTTCAAGGAGATCATGAACACACCAGACCATGGCATTCCTCACGATCTACTGGAATCGGCGAAATGTATCGCCATTATCCCAGGCGATGTGAAGTTCGCTTTTATATTCGGCGGCAACTACGGCAGAGGAGTGGCAACCTGTCGCACTCGGCATGGCTGGAGTGCCCCCATGTTTGTGGCTATTGATGGCGGGAGTGTGGGTTATCAGATCGGTGGTTCTTCCACCGACCTGGTGATGCTCTTTATGAACGATCACGCCTTGGAAAGCCTGCTCAGCGACAGATTCAAGCTCGGAGCGGACGCCTCAGTAGCAGCCGGGCCGGTGGGCCGGAACGCCGCTGCTGGCACCGACGTTAAATTGAATGCGGAGATTCTGTCTTACTCCCGTACCAAGGGCGTTTTCGCCGGTGTGAGTCTGAACGGTGCCGTGGTACAAGCCGACAAAAGTGGAGACAGAGCGATGTATGGCCACAATGTAAATCGTCATGAAATTCTTCACGGCAGAGTTGCTGTGCCAGCATCGGCGCGACCGCTGCTGCACGAAATTCGCGAATATGCCAAAGCTTAGTCGTGAACTCCATTTGAGGAGACTCTAAATAAGTTGCTGATGTGTAAATCGATATCAACAAGAAGGCGGAAAGAAACATGGCGCAGGAAGGACTCGCAATTCGCCGTCCAACAGCGGCTCTATTGACCGCCGCAGTGCTAGCAGTAGGAATCCTCTTCGGTGTAGGAGTGACGGCGTGGGCTGGGCATCCGGCTTTTGGGACGCAGAAGATTTCGCCCGCAATTGTGTCGGGCGCGAAGGGCCAACCGGCCGAGAATGCCAGCAGTGGGATGGGTTACGCTTCCATTCTCAAGCCGGCGTTGTCGGCCGTGGTCAACATCTCTTCCTCGAGAATCGTTAAAACGCCTAGCGGTGGTGAGCCCTTTGGGCCGTTGTTCAACGATCCGTTCTTCCGACAGTTCTTTGGTGACCAGTTCTTTCATGGAAACCAGGTGCCGCGCGAACAACGGGAACAGAGCCTGGGATCGGGTGTAATCGTCAGCTCCGATGGCTACATTCTCACGAACAATCACGTGATTGAAGGGGCGACGGAGATCAAGGTGTTTCTGCCTGACAAGCGTGAGTTCAAGGGCAAAGTGGTGGGTTCCGATCCCAAGACGGACGTTGCGGTGGTCCGAATAGAGGCTAAGAATCTCTCCCCTCTCGCCATTGGAGATTCTTCGAAGATTCAGGTTGGCGACTTGGCTTTTGCGATTGGCGACCCGTTCGGAGTCGGCGAGACGGCCACGATGGGCATCGTTAGCGCTACTGGGCGAAACGGCCTCGACATCGAAGACTACGAAGACTTTATTCAGACCGATGCGGCGATCAATCCTGGCAACTCCGGCGGCGCACTGGTGAATGCGCGTGGTGAACTTATCGGCATCAATACAGCCATCATCACTGGTGGAAGTGGCGGGAACCAGGGAGTCGGATTTGCCATCCCTATCAACATGGCGCGTCTGGTCATGGACCAACTCATCAAGACCGGCAAGATTGTGCGCGGCTATTTAGGGGTTGTCATTCAGGAGGTAACACCGGACCTAGCAAGAGGATTCAACGCCCCGCCAGACAAAGGTGCGCTGATTTCAGATGTGACGGCCGGTGGTCCCGCGGACAAAGCCGGTTTGCAAAAAGGCGATGTGATCGAGGAAGTAAATGGACAGACCGTAACTGGCGTCAACCAGTTGCGACTGCAGATTGCAGCGATGGCGCCGGGCACCGTGGGTCACCTCAAAATTCTGCGCGATGGCAAGGAACGCGATATGTCCGTAACCTTAGGCGAATTGCCAGGCAAACCGGGCCAGAACAGGCCGACCAGCCCCGGTGAAGACAGTCTGATGCACGGGGTTCAGGTTGACACCCTGACACCGAGCGTGGCGCAGAGCCTGGGAGTCAAACCGACGACGAAGGGCGTAGTGGTGACAGATGTGGCGCCGGGAACGCCAGCCTCCGATGCCGGGCTCCAACGCAATGACGTCATTGAAGAGATCAATCGTCATCTGGTCGCCAACGTGACGGAATACGAGCGCGCTTTACGCCAAGCCGGAAAGCAGACTTTGGTGTTGCTCGTGAACCGAGGCGGGCAAACCTCTTTTGTGGTGGTGGAGCTCGAATAGAACAGAAGAAATTTATCCTTCATCACCAAGGAGGTGAACTATAAATATGACAACTCGGTGAGGAGAGAGTATCCAAGGCCGGAGTTGCATTCATGATTGGACTCTTCGAGATACTAGCGGATTGCGTCCTAGGCCTGCATGTGCTGTTCATCCTGTGGCTGATTTTCGGAGCCCTCGTAGCACGCTACCGCCCGGCGCTCTGCTGGTCACATATCACTTGTCTGGTTTGGGGGATACTCGTGGAGGTAACGCCCTGGCCTTGCCCCTTGACCGTACTCGAAAAGTGGCTGGAATTGAAAGCTGGAGTCGAGCCTTATCAAGGAGGCTTCGTGCTGCACTATCTGGACAAGGTTGTGTATCCGGATATCTCGCCGACCCTGCTCACAGTCGTGGGCGTCTGCATTTGTGTTTTGAATCTCGGACTTGATGGCCGCGCTTTGCTTGTGGCGCGTGGCAAATTGCGATAGCGGCAATAAAGATGCCGCCGCGCTGGAAGGCAGAGTCTCTAGCGTGTAACGATATTGTTCTTGCACTTTCTCGGGATTCAGCTTCCTTTTGCAATGGTGCGGCCTACGCCCCATGAAGGCCGGGCGAAGTTCCGGCTGAAAGGTCAGCAGTAAAGCAAGGATTGCCAAGATGGCAGTCCCATCTAACACCCAGCTCGTAACCACCAGATCGGCGGTGCGCCAGAAGCGCCAAAACGTGTAGGCCAACTACACCCAAGGCAAATGCGCGTCGCACGAGCGGATCGCGCCCAGCGAAGCAAAGCATAGAAGGCCACAGTGAGGACCAGAAAATCTATGAGAACTTGCCAACGGACAACTGGCAGCATGGAGGCTATCTTAGAACAGCGGCAAAGCTTGAGCTTGCACCGAAACTTGGCGCCGCTGGATGCAGGCGGCACGGGCGAAGCATATCGGGCGCGATACGCGCCTTGACTGTAGCAACGCGGTCAACATTCTGCCCCTCGACCGTCACAAAGATGGAAAACCTTCCATGCCTATTCATCGCGTGGCAAGTTGAGACGAGAGCAACCTTTTCGGTGCTCGATTGGATCAAACTCCTTGGGTACCTATAGAAACACCCTGACTTTGGGGATAGTAAATTGGCATTATCCCGACATTTCCGTTTTGAGTTTGCCCTCCTGGCGATTCTCTGCGCCACTGCCATATTCTTCTTTCCGGCCGTACAGGGGTCCTATTCCGCCGTGCACGGTCCTGTGACCGCTTTGCGATCGCTCAAGACGAGACTCTCGCTCTGGTTGGCGCTGGCGCTGGTGGCCGTCCGCATTTTGGGTTGCCACCTGTCTGGCTATGCCGAAATGCTGCGGATTTCGCCCCGTGAAGGTGTCATCCCCCGAGCAAGCATCCCCGAAAACGCAGCTGTTCTTCGTTGCTAATCAATTTCAGCTTTTGACGGAAGCTGCGGGATAGCCGCTCATCCGTCGGTCATTTTGCTGCGATTCCAGGCACGCTCGCCAATGACGATAACTGTTCTTTGTTCAGACCTCCGCCAGAGACGGAGAGAGGAGAGATTCCAATGATGTTTGCTAGGCGTGAAACTGTTTTTGCTTTCTTGCTTGCCGTTCTGTTCTCGTTGCTCGCGCTACCAGCATCCGCGCAAAGCAACAACGATGGCAAGTTGAAGATTCATGTGAGCCCAAAGCAGGCCTACGTGTTCGTGGACGGGAAGGCGATCCGGGACGGCAGTCAGACGATCGATCTTCCGCCCGGTACTCACAAAGTGAGCGTCCGCAACTACGGATACCTCCCGAACACACAAGACGTGCAAATCAACGCTGGAGATACGACTGAGGTCAGGGTTGACCTGCAGGGATCCGGCGACAAAGTCTCCGGCCCGTTCGGCTACATCGAATTCAAGGGCCACCCGCGCGCCGCAGTCCTGCTCAACGGTACGACACCCGACTACTTCGTGGGCCATGTGGACGAGTTCGACTGGAACTGGATTTGGCACCAGCGCCTCTTGGTACACCCCGGTACCTACCAAGTGACAGTTACACAGGAGGGAAATCCAATCTGGTCCGGCCCTGTGGAGGTCAAGGCCGGTCAACGAGAAATTGTTTACCTCAACAAAAATGGCGAGATCAAAACCAAGGACTGGGCCAAGGGCGATACCATGGGCCCTCAGCCGCGGTTCCATGCTGGAGTTGCCAGTGCAACCGTCCCGATCGCTCCCGTGACGGCACGACTCACAGCGCAGTCAACCTCGCTTGGCTGCGGGCAACCGACCCAGTTGGACTGGAAGTCGACGGACGCCGTAGTCGTTTCCATAACCAACCTCGGAAACGTCTCGGCAACCGGCGACCGCACAGTGGACCCCACGAAAACAACGACGTATGAAATGGTTGCGAAAGGTCCGGGTGGCGAAGCTGCGCAATTGGCCACGGTAAACGTCAATGCACAACCCACAGCGACTCTGGCCTTGAGCCAGCCCGAAGTACACTTTCACAAGGTAGGGGACAAAGTTATACAAGACGACGCGACGACACTGAATTGGTCGGTATCCAATGCCAGCCAGGTGACGATAGCCCCCTTAGGCGCGAAGGGCATGAGCGGCAGCCGAACGATCGAGGCGAAGCCGAAGCAGACCAGCACGGGTCCGGTGAATGAAGTGGTTGACTACACACTCTCCGCTTCCAATGCATGTGGCGGAACAACGACCCGGACGGCAGCTCTCCACATTGTCGGTTCGATCGATCCGGCGCCACCGGTAACGCTCGCCAGCCTGTTCTACCCAACGAATTATCCAAGCCCACGGCATCCGCAGATCGGTCTTGTCTCGACCGAAAAAGAAGCCCTCGCTGACGCGGCCAATCGCTTCAAAACCCACGAACAGTACGTTGACGACCACGCTACTCTGATGGTGGTTGGACACGCGGATATTCGCGGGCCGAAAAGCTACAACCTCAAACTCAGCGAGCGGAGAGCCTGGCTCGTGAAGAGCTATCTGGTTTCACGAGGCATTCCCGCGGATAAGATCCAGACTAAGGCGGAAGGGAAGAAGCAGGAACTGAGCGAAAAGGAGGTCTCGACTCTGCAGGCGGCGGATCCGCGGAAGCCGGAGAAGTGGGAGATGCATCGTGCAAAGGCTACCTGGCTGGCATACAACCGCCGGGTCGATGTCATTCTTGAACCCACAGGACAGCAATCGGCCAAAGCGTTTCCGAACGATGCATCGGACGCGCGGATTCTCTGGCAGCGGGCTCAACCGAGTTTGCAGAAGGTCGAATCGGCCACAAACCAAACGACCACGACTGCGTCATTGCAAGTAGCGCGCTAGAACAGAAGTGATGGCATCCCGCCGGCTGAGACTCGTGTCGCGCATAACACGGGCACGCCGGCGGGCACAGGTCGGTAAGGGGCTTTGTTTACGTTTCTTCGCAACGGGCTGGGAATCTGTCTTCGTAGTGCAGCGGATTTCGTGAAGATGCGAGACAGAGGAACAGCAAAAACGCCACAGACGCATCCAATAGCAAGTAAGAGGAGATAACTCAGAAGGAGGATTTATGCCACGTTTGCAGATATTCCAGGTTTTGTTAGCGACGGCGGTGCTGAGCATCGGATTGGCAGGCGCGCCCGCGTTGGCCGCGGCCACCCAGACCTTTACCGGAAAAGTCAGTGACACCATGTGCGGCGCCAAACATCACGAAGGCATTTCCCCGGCAGACTGCGTTCGCGCCTGCGCGAGCCACGGCGCCAAGTATGCTTTGGTGGTCGGCGACAAGGTCTATACGCTTGACACATCGGATCAGGCCACGCTGGGCCAGCTCAACAAGCTAGCTTGGGAGGAGGCCAAAGTTACTGGCACGGCCAACGGAGATACCATTTCGGTGAAGTCGGTAACTGCGGCCAAGTAAGGTTTACTATCAGCTGTCGCTCAGCAATTTGCGGAACGGTGTAGTCTGATTTGCCTCATGAGAGCGCTGATAGTGGGCGTGGGGGATAGCCGTCGAATTCACCTAAACACCATTAGAGTATGCGATTCTTTGCTGGCACCCTGATTCTCGCGATCCTGCTCGTAAACTCCTTATATGCGACTGATGAAAGACCCCGATGGAGGAGAAAATCCGTGAACAGTGCAGCACTCGCGGTCCCACCCGAGTCGTGAGACTTGGCTCGACCGGCTCGCTACTGCGATCGCGGAGATGCCGAGCGAGAAGTCAACGCCAAGGCATGAGCGATCAGATTACGGACACTCTTCGCGAGTTCGATGACTTCGCCTTCGCCCCGGAGTTCGAAATCAATCTGGTAGTTTCCCGACGTAGCGTGATCCACGGCTTCTCTGAGATCGAGAAGGGGTTTCACCACTTGGCGAGGCAGCACGAAGCTGATCCAGATGCTCAGCAGAAGTGTAAGCCCAGACACTATGCTTAGTACCCATTCCGCGCGATGCAGGAGATCTCGAGCATCCTTGTGATCTTGCTGAACACGAGCCCAGCTCCGACCTTCCAATTCCGACGCTCTGTGCAGGACCTGTTGGCTTGAGGCTTGGAGCTCTGGAGTGAATCGGCGCAAAGTCGGATCTCCTGCCTCCAGCGTCTTCACGATTTGAGAGTCGAACGAATCAACCTGATTGCGAAGAACCTCGATCAGTTGCGTCCGAGTCTTGTGCTTGGCCTGTATCAAGAGCTCATTCAAATCCTTCTCATAAGCCCCCACTACCTCGCGCGCTCTCCCTACAGGTGTGCCTCCTGGTGTTTCTGTCAGCGACACCGCATCGGCAAATTGTTGGCCATACAGAGTCACGGCCTCCAGCGCCTGCTGGGTGGCAGACTGTTCTGCGGGAGCAAGATCGCGAATCTTTTCTAGGGCTTGTTTCACTCGGGCGAGTGACTCCCCGTTTACCTTAAGGTATTCCGGATCGCGGAGCAGGAAGTAGTTGCGCTCTGCACGGCGTGCGTCAAGCATTTCAACGGATGCCTGCTCTGCCAGCCTTGCGACCGGAGCGTCCACGCTGACTATGCGGTCTACAATCAGACCCATCCTGAACAGGTAATAGACCGCTAGAAATATAACTGGGACCAGAACAAGCCTCACGATGGCCAGGCTATAAGCGACTCTTCGCCGCAGGGAGCAAATATCTTTAAAGACCTGCGCAATCCTAGTTCCACGACCCCCTCCACTCGAAGATTGTCCCACGAAAATTCGCTCGTATGTAACCGATGAGATCTCCGGACTGCGACTATTCCTGATGCTATTCGCCGTGTCGGGCTTGATCGACCATCAGGGACACGGTCCCCACCTAGTGTGACCGCATTGTTGCCTTACGTCTTGATCGCACTGAGGCTGTCCGCTGCTCCCGCGGTTCCGTGGGGACTTGTGGTGGATTTGGTCAAGTGCTCGCCGGTTTCGGGCGTCTCTTCTTTTTTAATCTGCTTTTGCATCTGCGCCGCTGAACGAACGAGCAAGCCAACCAGATCTTTTGTAGGAGGCGATCAGTCCGGCATCGCGTAAGAGCATGATCTCGCTTGTTCAGTCCATTGTGAGCGCTAGGGACTGCGCCTCGAAGGGCATGACGACACATCGACTTTCGTGCAGCGCTCGGCCTTCGGAAACTCGGATTGAGCAGTCAGCATCTCGCGATATAATGTTCCCATCTCAATGATCTCTGGCCGCATCACGTGCGAACTGGCTGTGGTGGCAGTTCTCTGCGTTCTGATGATTTTTCTCTTTCCGTCCGTGCAGGGTTCGTATTCCATGGTACATGGACCGGTTACCGCACTTCTGGCGGCGCGAGCAGCGGTCCGTTTGCGCATCGCCATCGCGCAGGGCGCGTTGAAATCCCTGGGAAATCGTCTGATTTCACCACAAGTGGTTCTGTCTTGGATATCAGTGCCGAACGCGGAATGTCAGTTGCTCAGCTTGCCACGTTACGAATCCGTCCTCCGTTGCTGATTTTTCTCACGCTGCCGTTCTAGAACCGTCAATCTCCGCCACAGTCACCGGACGCATATCGTTCTGGTTGGCCATTTCTTCTTCCTATGCTCGACGGAGGTTGTCAACCAAGTCTTTGCTCAGATTCGGGGACTTGGGTTGGGCAGACGGATTCTTGTCCCGAGCCCTGGGCCCGAGCCGCGAACAATGGTGCATCGGAATCCCTCGATGGGTGTACAGTGCGGGGCTGATTGGGTGCCCAAAAAAGGAGAATAAAAATATGGCAGAATTAGCAGACAGTGGTATCTGCAAGGAGTGGTGGGCGAACCCGGCCGTAGTGGGGCTAATGGGTTTCGGCCTGACGACGATGGCGACAGGCTTGCACAACGTAGGATTCTGGAGCGCCGGGCCGACCCTGGCACTGGCAATCTGCTTTGGGGGCACGGCGCAATTTATTGCGGGAATCGTGGACCTCCGGAAAGGAAGCATCTTCGGCGGGTCCGCCTTTATGTCCTACGGTGCCTTTTGGTGGTCGCTATTCGTGCTGCTGTACGTGCAGCCGAAGACGGGCATCCCGGCGGGTCATCCCGAGGAGCTTGGTTTCTTCCTCATGTGGACGCTGTTCACACTTGCTTTTTGCATCGCGGTCCAGGGCGTTGGGAAGTTTCTGGCGGTCCTGTTCTGGCTGCTCTTGCTGGCTTTCCTTTTGCTGGACGGCGTGGTCATTGGTAAGGTACCGGCACCAGTGGCAGGGTGGGAGATCTTTATCGTGGGTTTGATCGCCTGGTATATCGCCACGGCGACGTTGGCGAATACAGTTTACAAAAGGAAGGTTCTGCCGCTTTCTTAGAGCGGCGGATTCGCGTGCGAAAAAGGAAAAGTTGAACACGTAGCGCGTGTTGACCCGGGTGAACGACACAGATGTATACCTCGTCAGCCGAACTTCACGCCTGGTGTGAACTGAACAGGAATCGGTGCTATGTCCCAGAATACCTCCTGGCGGAGTGGTGCATCACAGCCTTCGATCTTCGTGCGTTACGTGTTGATCGCACCACTTCGCATTCGACCGTTAACCAGTCCTAAGGGGAGGGCGGCTCAGTTTCGGGCCGCCCTTCGAATCCAGTGCGATGGGCCTTCAGGAAGTAATCCTTTGCGGATTCTAACCACAAGACTTGATCTGCTCGCACAGCGTAGATACCAGAGCGACGCACAGGCTCTGCAATAACTTCCTGCCAGTGCGACTGATATGCGAGCACTTGACCAGAGTATCGTCGCACCAAGGCATCAGCAGAGGATTCCGCGACTTGATCAGTCTTGTAGTCAAGGATCTCCCAGCCGTCCTCCGTGCGGTACACCAGATCAATCACGCCTTCCACCAGCGTGGGACGGCCGCCTGTTCCTCCCTGATAGACGACGAAAGGAACCTCGGTATATCGCTCCTCCGCCGAGAGAACCCTCTGCCATAATGCGGACTGAGTCACACGAAACACTACTTTCACCGCCTCCGCAACGAACGGTCGAAGTTCTGGATCAGAAAATGCTAACCATTTCGCGAGCAGTTCGAGGTCCGAGGCGCTGGCGTCGGGCTTGCGCGCTGCGTATTCCAAGAGTGCGTGAATTAAAGTACCCCAGCCCATTCCGGCACCCTGTACACGGTTGGCTAGCGCCGTTGCAAGGGCCGTTGCGGGAACGTCGCCTTCCGTTTCTGGCCTTTCTTCAGGGCTCTCCGAACTTGCTTGGGCGGCGAGCGACTGGAGGATCCCTGGCTGGGACTCTGCTTTGGATGACCGCTTCATCTCAGTGACCGATTCAATCTGCCAGCTCGGATCGAGGCACGTCTTAATTGCTTCGCGTGCGGTGGCATCCGCTGTTCTCTTCTCTGCAGTGAGGTCGACGATCTGTGGAGGCGGTGCGCTGACGCTCTCTGGGACACAGAGTTCCGGTAGTCCCGTCACGTAGGGGTCGAGGCCAATCCATGGAAAGTGAGCTTTTGCTGAATTGGCGACCCGGCCCACCACCAGAAGATCGCAGGCACGGGTGCCGGCGACGTAGAGTAGCCGCTTTTCCTCCGCTTCGACAAAGGGCAGCTCTTCTGCCTCAAGTTCGTCCCAGTTACTTGGTTGCCCCAGCACTTCCCATCCCCAATCACCCTTTGGCTTTCGAATCGGAAAGAAGCCACAAGACTTGTCACCGTCGCGCCGGATCCGAATGTCAGCGCGCGCCTTCACTCCACCGCAAGGGTCGGCGAGAAAGACGACGGGTGCCTCGAGGCCTTTGGCTTTGTGCAGATTCATCAGGCGTACAACGCCGCGCCGGCCGGGTTCAAGTGATGCTGACTCCACCTCGCTCGACTCAGCGTCGAAGCGTAGAGCACGTACCGCGTCCGCCAGGCTGCCGCCCCGCTCTGCAACACGACGTATGCGATCGACAGCGTGCAGCAGGTCCCCGGCGTCTGCGCCTCCCGGGCTCGCCGCAGCCGCGTATGCCAGGAAGCCTGACTCTTCTAGGATGAGCTCGACAGCGGCCGTTGTTGGAAGAGTACGGATCCACCGATACATCTTCTGCAGCGATCGGATCGCTTCGATCACCTTGGGCCCTGCTTCCGGGAGAGGAGCTGTGAGGATGAACGGTTGTCCCGACTGCTTGAACCGGAACAGGTCTGGATCGCTCACGCCAAACAGTGGGCCGCGAAGAACACTTACCAACGCCAGGCCGTCATCCGGGTCACAGAGAGCCGACAACAGGGCAAGCAGGACCTCTACCTCGGCAGAGTCGCCAAATGCTCCAGCGCCACTTACTTCGACCGGGATCTGCAGGTTGTCGAGCTCGCTGGCATACGTTCCCAGGAATTGGCGAGTGCGCGTGAGGACGAGGAAATCCTGCCAGCGTCGGCGGCCGGACTGCACTTCATTCAAAACGTAGCAAGCAATTTTACATGCCTCTTCCGCGGCAACCACTTGGTGGGAAGCGTAGGCCGACGTTAACGTGAAGACGCAAGGTGACGTCTTCCCGCTGGTGGTGCCGCTTGCGGCCGTGCGCACCGGCTTTAGAGGTTGGAATGCAGGCTGCTCTGCCGTTGGTTTCTCAGGAAGCATCTCGCGAAACGCCCGGTTTGCCCATTCGCACAGGCTAGGAAGCGATCGAAAAGATGCTGTCAGTGTTTCGACCGTACCGTCGCGTCGAACGATGTCTCGGACCCGATTGTAAATCTCGATGTCGGCCCGTCGAAAGCGGTAGATGGACTGCTTCGGGTCGCCGACGATGAACAGTGCTCCCGGCCGAAGCTTGGACCTAGTCCAATCCCCCTCCGGCCGCGACAGATTTTCGTCGCGCGCCAAAAGCAGAATGACTTCTGCCTGGATAGGATCGGTATCTTGGAACTCGTCCACGAAGAGCCAGCGGTATTTGGATTGAAGCGATCGTCGAACTTCCGAGTTTTCGCGCAGGAGGCGCGCGCTCATCTGGAGCAAGTCGGCGTAGTTGAGACTCTGTGCTCGCCGGCGCTGCTCGCGGGCGAAAGCGCGAGCTCCCGTCAACAACTTGGTCGACAAGCAGTAGACATATTGGAGCCATGCATCCAGCCAGGGGCGCACCGCGGTTTGCTGGAGATCGCGGATGAGACCGAGCACCTTGTCTTTCGTGTTCCTCTGTTGTGTCTTGTCACCCCGCCACCATTTCATGACAAAGCTCGGGTCCTTGTCCCACGTTCGGAGCAGGTCCGCCAAATCAGCCGGGACGTTGGAGTCCAGCACCCGCATCAGGCCCTGGTGCTTGCGCACCATCCTTTGAACCTCACAGGTCGCATCCGGGTCAAGAGTCTCAGGCAAGAGCGGCTGCAATCTCTTCCAGAATGCCGAGAGTTGGCCCTCGAAGGGTTTCGTTGGGGGCAGATTCCCGCCACCCCCCGGAAAATCGACCTCGTCATAGAGTGAAACCCGCTCGAAACCGTTTCGCAGGTCATTCGTTGAAATCTTCGCATCGTCGAGGTCCCGCAACACCTTCGATTCCTGCGACCTTTCAAGCGCGACATAGTCGTTCCAGGCTCGGGCATGGAAATCGCTGTCTTCGACCTCATCCATCGCCGAGAATCCGGGAGCGACACCTGCCTCCACTGGACGCTCCTGGAGCAAACGGGCGCAGAAAGCATGGATCGTCCCAGAAAAAAGTCTTTCCAGACCACCGAGGGCTTGCTCGACTCGGCGGTGCTCAATTTCGCTGAGCTTGTCCTCGGGACGTTCAGAGCGGAGCTTCTCCTCCAATGCCTCCTGGAAGCGACCGCGCAGTTCGACGGCTGCCTTGCGGGTGAAGGTTACCGCCGCCATTTCTTCCACCCGGTATCGACCAGACACAACCCCGGACGCCATGCGGGCGGCCAGGCTGTGGGTTTTGCCGGAGCCTGCACCCGCCTCGACGAGCATATTCACGTCGAGGTTTTCGATGATCCGGCGGCGCGCATCTGCGTCAGGTGCTTCACCGATCCGTGGATTTCGCACCATCGTTTGCGGAGTTTTAGGCCTACTCATAGGCGCGCACTTTCTGCAAAGCAACCAGACCTTCGTAGTCGCTTCCCATCTTGTTGCCGCTCTGGTCCGCCCCGCTTAGACACGCCTTGCCGTGCTTGCAGAACTTGCAGTCACCATCGTCAGACGTACAGATAAACGCACCCAGTTGCACAACTTGGCACAGCAGGGTCAGTAGCTCCGAAAGATGGGCTGCACTCGGTCTCGAAATCTCGCGCCGACTCGCGCGTCCCTTGCGGGTGGGGAAGTAATAGACACCACGCAAGACACGCGGCTTCGGATTCAGTGGCTTGAGCAGATCGACAGCCGCAACGCTGTACAACGCATGTTGCAACAGGCGCCCCCCCCGGAAGGTCCCCGCATAGCCAGGCTCGTAGTAGCCTCCCGTCTTGTAGTCGACCACTTCGTAAGAACCATCGGCAAGCTGGTCGATCCTGTCAATGCGTCCACGCAGACGGATGACGACCCCTTTGCCGAGTGGAATCTCCACCGGCTGAGACTGCGCCAGCGGGTCAGCGTCGTCGCTCTCCGTTCCCAGGCCGTCACCGAACGCCACTTCAATGGCGACCGGTATACGTCCCTTGCTTTCCTCTTCGTTCTTCACAAACAGGTCCAGATCGTCCAGGAACGCTTGGCGCTCACGCCGATAGGTTTCGTCGGAGGGAGGCGGCGCATCCCGGCGTAGGTCGTTGAGCACTTGATCGGCAATGGCTTGCGCACGTGGCCCGAAGGATTTTCGTGTGATCTTGGTCTCGATGGCGCGAGCTTCCCTCATCACCTGTGCGTAAACTTCGTGCAATGCTGAGCCTCTGTTCATCGGGTCCAGCCAGGAAGCAGGATATCTCTGCTCGTCCTCAATCGCTTCCAGGCCGAGTCCGTAGCGCAAGAAGAACTGGAAGGGACACTCAGCTAGAGATTGGAGGCGTGTCGGCGAAACTGGCTCTCCGGTAAGTATGGGATCCATCACCTTGCCTGCTTCGGGCACCAGCCCGTCATAAGGGGTGAATCGGGCAGACTCGCGGGCGGCTATGGCAGCCTGTCCTTGCTCAAGCCGTGGGAAAGTCTTCAGCACGGCCGGGAGACCCATCGTCCCGGCTCGACGAAGAGTGGCCAGCCACCAGCCCGCGTCATTCAAGGCTCGTTCTTGAGACCCTGGAACGAGAGAAACCGGTTCGCCAAGCCTCTTGTCGAGATCTTCGTAGCTGAGTTCCGGCTTCGCACTCGTTGCCCTGGCCGCCTGAAGCAGTACCCAAGACGGTAATGTCTCGCGGGCTTCGCGAAGATCCCGACAGGAAAAGCTCAGGCACACCCGGCCGCCAAGCGCCGCCAGACGAGATACGGTCGTGTATACAGCTTCACTGCTACGATCGCTTGTAGTGGGAAGCGCAGAGCTGAGTCGGATGCGCTCTTGATCGAGCAGCACCGGATCCTGAACCAGGTCCCGAAACACGCGGCCCTCTTCGAGTCCTACGACGAAGCTGTTGTTGCGACCGGCGTACCCTGCGGCCGGCAGTGCAGAGACGTGCAGATGGCCTGGCCTCGCTCGCGACGCACCGACTGATAGCGGTTCCAAGCAGTTTCGGACGAACGAGATCGCCTGTCCCAGGCCCGTTGCCATCGGTCCCAGAACGCGGAGCTTGGCCAAGGCTTCATTGATCGCGCTCACGCCAGCTGCGTCCAAAGAACTGGACCGAGCTGCATTGCTCTCCACAAAATCGATAACTGCCGACACCACATCCTGAACCGAGCATCGCTTCTGTTCGTCCGGTCCCGGCACCGTCGCCAATAACTCCTCGATCCATTCCTGAAGGCATTCCGCTCTCGTCGCGTTCGTTCTCGCCCGCGCCCGGTCGTCTGGATCGAGATCTACGTCCGCTTCCTTAATCCTGTATTTAAGCTTCAGTCCTGCTAGCGAGCTCCGGTAGGTCTGGCGGCCCCAAGTCGCTCCGGACTTAAGCAGCAACCGCGCCGCCTGTCCCGCCGACGGGCCGTCCACGAGTTTAAGGGTAATGTCACCCGACTGTAAGAGCTGCCGCAACCTGCTGGCGGGGAACCCATTCTCAATCCACTCGCAAAAGGCGAGAACAGCGCGACCGGGACGAGTAAAGACTGCAGGAATTCCGGCTTCCACCGTGACGGGCCATCCAAGACGTTGGCTTTTCTCCCAGACAAGCGGACCATAGTCCGAGGAGGCGCAAATAACCTCGACGTGGTCGAGCCGGAGGCGTGCGTCTGCAATCCGTCGAAACACTTCTTCCACTTCGGCCTCCATGCCTCCCGCGCGAAACATCTCGACGGGAACATCGTCGCCGGGCAATGGTCTGTCGTCCGGAAGCAGCAGCAAAGCCAGGCGCTCGCTCGCAATCTTCGGATTAGGTAGAGCTGAATGAACTCGGGGTCCGTACTCCCGCACGAGGCGCGGGGGTGCCATGCCGGGCAAGTCGAGCAGCGCGGTCTCAAGGCGGTTCCCGGGCAGCGAGTCGAGGAGTCGGCGCGCAACAAGAGGCTGCACTACGCCCGGGAACTCGAGCCACGTATCTTCGTTCGAAACAGGGCACCAGTCGCGGCATTCAGCCGCCATCTCAAACACCGACGCGCTGTCCGCCAAGCAGTTGGTGGATAGATAGTTTTCGTAGCTCTGGAGCAGCGCCTTCAACTCGGCAGCTTTCCCCGCATCTACGAAAGCGTCCGGCGACAGATCCGCAGATCGGATGCCCGCTAGCCGAAGCTCTTTCAGAGAGGACCAAAGGGCCTCGGACATCTTGGGTTGGTCCACCAAGGGACGAAAATATTGGGGGACTGCCGATGGGAGGTCGAGAAGCAGCCGCATTACCAGCGCAGGCCCGATTTCATCGGGACACGGTTTCTGCCCCCTCTCGACAAGAGTGGGTGCCGCCATCTGTAGCGCGAGGCTGATTGGTGTAAAGAACCGGAGGTTGGCCCAGTTGGTTCCCTCAAGCGCCAAGCGATCGCCCAGTGCGCGCCCCACTGAAAAGGAAGGCACCGAAACCCACTTGTTCTGCCTTGGGCATTCACGGCAGAGTTTAGCCAGTTGCGAAGCGAAAGCATCCATACTGCCCCAAACAGCGCATCTACGTAACTCGTTAGCCTTAGATCAAACAGACCGCGGACCAGGACGAGCTCCGGCCTAGGTAATCATATCCCTGAAGGGCGCATGATTCACATCCCATGCGCAGCTATCGCTAGCGACTGGTGCCCGGATCCCGGATCAATCTGACATATTATTTAGACAAGATCTCGTTGGCGGGAGGAATATAACGGCGAGCGACCCCACAGCAGTCTGGGCTATCGCACGCCCAACGAGTTCGCCGAAACGTTGAGACCCTCAGTTCTACATGGTTGAGAAAAGCGAGGCAGGTCATTTCCTCCCCCATTCCTCCCCTCCCTGAACTTGAGCACGGAGTTGACAAAACAACGTTCATCTTATGACCGTACTCGCGACGAGATCTCGCTCTTGCTCGCTGAGCTTGTAGAGTTTATAAAACGCCGCATCTATCTCGCGGTCCTTCCCCTCTCTTCTTGACTCGATCACGGAGGGGTTGGACTCGCCTTTCGTATCCTGGCGGAAAACTTGTATCAGCTCGCGCACTTTGGCCATGTTCGTCTCGAATCCTTTGCTTCCGTATGGCAGACCCCACGCCGGAACTACAAGCGAGTTGAGGACAACCTCAACCGTCCTGCTGTTCTTGATACCTTTAAGCATCCACGATTGCTTGCGCGCATTTTGACGCAAGAAACTACGCAACGCCAAAAGTAAAAACAACCGCAGATCCCCGTCCGAGGGCCGCAACTCGATCAACGGCCTCCAGGAGCCAGTTCGTTGAGGGCAATAGGACAATATCAGATTTCCAGTCTCCGAAGGTCCCGCTGGCGTATCCTCAACCTCGTTGTCAATCCGTATGGCAGCAACGGCATCCCTGATTTCAAGCGCCTGCTCGGGAATCAATCTGCGTCCCTTCCAGTATTCCGGAACAGAATAGTAATCTCTAAAAAAATTTGTGCCAGACGACGTGATCGGGAGACTACTCATCAGATGTGTTTCAAAGTTATTCTCCAGTGCCGCGATCTCGTCGTTGGATTGTTGAATATCCCTTGCCAAGACGGACACCCGGTCGGCCAATTGTTTCTCGTCCGAATCCTGAGGCACCGGAACTGGAAATGGGCTCAGGTACATAGTTTTGTAGATTAGAAATCCATTTGCCTTCGGCACAGTTGTTTTTCGGTAGAGGTACTCGCTTGCCGCTTTGCGATCCGAATCCAGAATGAATGTTTTCGGATGAAATGGGCGGTCAGGGAACAGAGCGCTGTCCAGGACTTGTCTCGCATCGGGTATCCGTACTTCTGAGTTGGGCAGATCTCGCAAATATTCCAAAGCTTGCACCTCGGTAGTACCGAAGTCGATGCTGATGAGCCACTGCTTCTCTACCGCTCGCCAACCATCGATGGATTGCACAAACGAAAGACTCAGGTCTCTACATCCAGAGCGAGTAGCATAGGCAACTGCTGCTCGCAGTCGCCGGAATCGTGCCGAGCCCGCCAGGCGAGAGAGCGCCTCGCTTATGCGAGAGACTCTCCCCGTATTGGAATCTTGCAATGTAATAGATGTGGTGAGCATAGTTTGGAAATGGACATCCCCAAAAAACTAGTTTAGTGCTAATCACGCTACGCGTCCCCATGGAACCAGTGAGTCGAGATTCTATCCGTCACGGCAATCATGGCGTAAACCGGCGGCGCACCGGCCCAGCAGTGCTAGAATTGCTGCACAATGAAAAATGAGACCAGCCGTCTGATTCCGAGGCGAGAGAGCTAATGAGCGTCAGCTTGAACGAGATTCTGGTACTGGGTGGATTTGATTTCAGACAGTACCGAGATTCTTGACCTAGTGGGACCTCGGGACGATAGCGCCGGGGAGGATACCCCGAGGGAGCGTTTTCGCAGATTCCTCCGAAAGAACGTGCATGCCCACCTCATCCACGATCTCCCGCTCCGATGCTGCGCCCTGCGCTTGCATAGGTCAGCGTCGTGATTTCAGCGACAAGACAGATTCAATTGCCCAAATACATCAGTCTGTGGGCAGCGAAACGGAGCAGTTTGCACCCGTGCAAATTCAGTCATTTATGGAGCTGCTGCCAAGGAGGTTTTTGGGCAACCCCGTTTCGATTCTCGGCTTCGGCTGGCAATCTGCTCGTTCACTGGATCGCACGCAACCAATAGGCGACAGAAGGATGTCCATGGCAGAGCCTCTAGGCAGCAGCCCTGCTCCATTCTAGCCTTCGTGCGAGTCGGTTTATGCCGAAAGTGGTTCCGTCGCAGAGTGGTCGGCGGCAGTGGGCACAAACCTTTCGAGCAGAGCTTTGAACTGAGAAGTCAAGTCTAGTTCCTCGCTTTCCTGCTCCAGCATCCCCCGAGGATCGGTCGCAGTCTTGAGTGCGTAGCGGAGATATGACAGGCGCATGAGCCACAGGGCATGGCTCAGGTCTTCGTCATTCCCGTTGCGCACATGAAAAGTTACCCAGCCGGAATTGGGAACCCAACGGTGCTGCTCGGCGAGACCCGAAACTAACAGTGCATTGCGAACTGCACGCGGGAAGGGGATGTCCACGATCCCGCCTGTATGGATATGCCCCACTTCCGCATCACTCCCGAAGAGGAATTCCTTCCCTCCGAATCGGTGAGGGTGAACCGAGATATTTGGCCACGCGGAAATCTCGTCTTCGAGTTTCTTCAGGTGCTTCATGATCAAAACTCCATTATTTGTTTCTTTTTTTCGATGCCTGAGCGTGATCGCTCGATTCAGCAACCTCACATCGGCTCCAACTCATCCAAGAGGGATATGTTCCCGACGATACCGCCTGAAGTGTTGCTGGCGATCTGGCTACCCTAGGCCGGATGTGTCATGGCGCTGTGCTTGTATAACGAAGAAGAGGACGAAGATGGCACTCCGTAGGGGGGCGAAGTTATTTCTGTTGGAAGCGAAAGTCAGGCTCGGTTTGGCTGGCAGCAAATCGCAGCTTTCTTTGGATCAGGCGCAATCTCGGTGCTCAACGTGAAGACATCGAGGGATACTCCGATCGACGACTCGGTGAGTATTTCTTCAGCCCTGTCATGCATAGCATGACGAGCTTCAGCAATCCGCTCGGGCACTTTTGCGTAATCAAGTTCCAGAATCGCACGCTCATATAGTTTCTCCCATATCGAGCGGGAGAATGCACCACTGGGAAAAGGAACGGTAGAAAACATACGACGGGGCATAAAGCAAGCTCCTCGGGAATTGACGTAAGCCCAAGACGAGGCTGTCAATGAGGGGCTTCGAGCGGGACGGGCGGTCCCGAATTGGCAGGGAATCGCGGCTACTGTAACAGAGAGCAGTAGATTGTCAAGCTGTGGATCGCGGTAGGTCTGTGGAAATAGTTGGCAAGTTGGAAGAACATCCGGATTTCTCAGTCGCGCACTGGGGGTTGGGACTTGCCTATGGGATCGGGCATTTGCCGCGCTGGAAGGCGTTTCGGGAAAGGTCCACTTTTTGCTGACTCCTGAAGATGGATGCGCGGTTTGATTCACTTCGTCCCGACCCACCGCTTCGCCAACCTTGCTACGCCGATGGGCTGAAGGGTGTGGGGCTCCAAGTCGAGACCACCGAACACGCATGGGTGCATTGGCGCTCGCTGTATGTGACCGATCCCGAGGGCAATCTACTGGAGTTCGTCTGCTACGACGAGATGTGTAAATAGGGACTGCGGCGGATGGGCACACCGACCATCGCGTTTTCTAAGCTCGTCGATAAACTTCAGCAACCAGTCAGCACTCGGGTTAACCATGTGGCGAACGACGACGAGGAATGCTCCGCACCCGTCGAACCCGCCCAGATTCAGGACCGTCTCTTCAGTTTGTAGAAGCCCACTATTGGGGATCGGGCACGGGCACATCCGACTTCACATCGGTGTTGTGATAGGCAGCGATCTTCCATTCGCCGTTGTCCTTCACCATAACCTGCAACAAGCGTGTGCGGAGCCGCCCCTTGTCGTCCTCATTCGTTCCGGCAGACAGTTTTTGAATCCCGGTCACTGACGTGAGCACTTCCACCACGGCAACATCAGGCCGGACGAACTTCAGGGAAACCACGTCCTGCTTGAGAGTACTTCCATGGAAAGGCCCCTTAAAGATGTAGTCATGCCTCTCAATGAAAGCCTCACGCCCAGTGAAGAATTGCCCTCGGATGTTAGTGAAGGTGCCATCGGCAGCAAAATGACGCGAATAGGCGGCGGCATCCCCGGCATTCCAAGCAGTGATCTCTTCCTGAATAATGTTCCTAATCACGATTTCGTCGGGTGAGGCTTGGGGGGTGGCAGCGATGGTCGCAACGAGGACTATGGCGAGAACAAGCAAGCAATTCATGGCAGCCTCGGATACGGGCGGGTGGAAAACAGCGACCAGTGTACACCCAAGTGGCGTGCAAAGTGAGGCGTGTCGTTGATCGCGTGGCCCGCCGCGACTTGGTATCGGCCCCGGTTCGATTGACCTCTCTCTCGCCCCCACCTACCATGTCTACGCAGTGGCCACGCCCTCCCAACCCGTAGGGCAGACGGTTTCCCATTACCGCATCCTGAGCAAGATCGGTGGCGGGGGCATGGGTGTCGTGTATGAGGCGGAAGACCTGAAGCTCGGTCGCCACGTCGCCCTGAAGTTCCTTCCCGATGAACTCGCCCATGACGCACAATCTCTCAGCCGCTTCCAGCGGGAGGCCAAAGCTGCTTCCTCTCTGAACCACGCGAACATCTGCACTATCTATGAAATTGACGAGTCCGATGGGCGAACCTTCATCGCTATGGAGTTACTGGAGGGGCAGACACTCCGGCACCGGATCGCTGGCAAGCCATTGGAGATCGAAACGGTGCTCGATCTGGGCATCCAGATTGCCGATGCACTGGACGCTGCACACTCGAAGGGGATCGTCCATCGCGACATGAAGCCAGCGAACATATTCGTCACGAATCGTGGTCAGGCGAAGATTCTCGATTTCGGGTTGGCGAAAGTCACCCTGAAGCCGGAGAGCGTTGCCCTGAGCGCCCCGACCATCGAATCCGAGGAACATCTGACGAGTCCCGGCAGTGCGCTGGGCACGGTCGCTTACATGTCGCCGGAACAAGTGCGGGGAAAGGAACTCGACGCTCGCACCGACCTGTTCTCGTTCGGCGCAGTGCTCTACGAGATGTGTACGGCAACGTTGCCATTTCGAGGTGACACGACGGGCGCGATGTTTGATTCGATCCTGAACCGCGCACCTGTACCGCCAGTTCGGATCAACCCTGACACCCCGCCAAAACTGGAAGAGATCATCAACAAGTGTCTGGAGAAAGACCGCAACCTGCGCTATCAGCATGCTTCGGACATTCGCACCGACTTGCAACGGCTGAAGCGGGACTCGGAATCGGTGCGGGTTACAACAAGTGCGAAGGCCGGAGCCCAAAGGGGCATCGGAAAACGCTGGAAGGCGATTGTTCCTCCTGCGGTGGCCGTACTGGCGTTGTCAGTCGGTGGTTATTTCTACTTTCACCGCACTCCGAAGCTCACCGACAAAGACACGATTGTTCTTGCAGACTTCACGAACACAACGGGCGATCCCGTATTTGACGGCACGCTGCGGCAGGGGCTTTCTGTGCAACTGGAGCAATCACCCTTCCTGAGCATCATCTCTGACCAGCAAATCCAGCAGACTCTACAGATGATGGGGCAGAAGCCGGATGCCAAGCTCACGCCAGAGACTTCGCGGGAACTCTGCCAGCGAATGGGCAGTGCCGCCGTCCTCGACGGTTCGATAGCGCAGATTGGCACGCGGTACCTCTTGACCCTCAAGGCGGTCAACTGCTCCAGCGGGGAATCTTTGGCGAGTACGGAAGCTCAGGCGAGTGACAAAAACCATGTGCTGGATGCTCTGGGGAAGATCGCTTCGGAAATTAGGAATAAAATGGGCGAGTCGCTGAGCACGGTACAGAAGTTCGATACCCCTCTGGAGCAGGCCACTACGGCGTCACTTGAAGCACTTCAGACCTTCAGCTCAGGAACTAAAGTTGCGTTCACAATCGGATCGGCCGCGGCGATTCCATTCTTTAAGCATGCCCTCGAACTCGACCCAAATTTTGCACTCGGCTACGCATATTTGGGTCGTCTATCCGGCGATGTTGGAGAATCCAGCGCCGCCGCCGACTACACGCGAAAGGCATACGAGCTGCGCGAGGGAACGAGTGAGCCGGAGAAGTATTTCATTACCGTCTCCTTCCATATGGTGGTCACAGGGCACATGGAAAAAGCTGAGCAAACCTGCGAGCTTTGGATACAAGCCTATCCACGCGCTCCGGCTCCCCACATGTTTTTGTCGGGGTTCATTTACCGGAGGTTGGGGCAATATAAGAAAGGGCTTGAAGAAGGTGAGGAATCAGTCCGCTTGAATACGAACAATCCCATCCCGTACTCCATCCTTATGCTCAACAACCTGTCTCTGAATCGCCTAGAAGATGCGAAGAGCGCATATGCGCAAGCTCTGGAACGCAAACTGACTCGCCCTACCTTCCATGCCTCGTTGTATGCGATTGCTTTCTTGCAGAATGATGCGACTGAGATGGGGCAACAGGTGGCATGGTCGGTGGGCAAGCCGGGAGTCGAGGACGTATTGCTGGAATTGGAAGCCAGAACAGCCGCCTATTCGGGGCGGCTTAGAGACGCCCGAGATTTTTCCCGTCGTGCGGCGGATTCCGCCGAGCGAGCAGAGGAAAAGGAAACTGCCGCAACCTACTCTGCCCTGTTTGGTCTGCGGGAGGCCTTGTTCGGCAACGCAGTGGAAGCACGACGACGTGCCACTCTGGCCATCGGGCGCTCGACAGGCCGCGATGTGCAGTACGGGGCTGCGCTCGCCTTAGCGTATGCGGGGGACACGGGGCGAACGCAAGCACTAGCCGACGATTTGGGCAAGAGGTTCCCGGAAGACACAATCGTGCAGTTCAATTACCTGCCGACACTCCACGCCAAGCTTGCGGTTAACAAGGGAAATGCTTCTGAAGCCTTTGAGAGTCTTAGAGCCGCCGCACCGTATGAACTGGGGTTATCGACCGCCAGTGTTTACGGCTGGACGGCTTTGTACCCCGTTTTTGTTCGAGGAGAAGCCTATCTGGCCACGCATCAGGGCAGCGAAGCCGCTGCTGAATTCCAGAAAATTCTCGACCATCGTGGGGTTGTGGTAAACGAACTCATCGGCGCACTGGCGCATCTCCAACTTGGACGGGCCTATGCCATGCAGGGCGACACCGTGAAAGCCCGTGCTGCATATCAGGATTTCCTCACGCTCTGGAGAGACGCCGATCCTGATACCCCCATCCTTAAGCAAGCCAAGGCAGAGTACGCGAAGCTGCAATAGATCTTTCGTCCCAATTGACCTCTTTCCAAATTCGACCTAATATTCCCGCCAATGAGCACTTCCTCCCAATTTGTCGGTCAGACCATCTCGCACTACCGCATTGTCGAGAAGCTCGGCCGCGGCGGTATGGGTGTCGTTTATAAGGCCGAAGACACCGAGCTTGGCCGCTTTGTCGCATTGAAGTTTCTGCCCGAGGACGTAGCCCAAGACCCACAGGCTCTGGAACGCTTTCGCCGGGAAGCACGCGCCGCCTCCGCTCTCAACCATCCCAACATCTGCACCATACACGAGATTGGGAAGCACGAGGGCCAGTCGTTCATCGCGATGGAGTTTCTGGACGGGCTGACGCTGAAGCACCGCATTGCTAGCCGACCGATGGAAACCGAGTTGATCCTGTCGCTGGCCATCGAGATTGCGGACGCGCTCGACGCTGCCCACTCCAAAGGGATCGTTCATCGCGACATCAAGCCTGCGAACATTTTCGTCACCGAGCGTGGCCATGCCAAGGTTCTCGACTTCGGTCTGGCGAAAGTGACGCCAGTCGGCAGCAGAGTGATCGAAGCGGCGGGAGCCACGGCCCAAGAGACGGCGATGAGCGAGCAACACCTGACCAGTCCTGGCGCTACACTCGGCACTGTGGCCTACATGTCGCCGGAGCAAGTACGGGCTAAAGAGTTGGACTCACGCACCGATTTGTTCTCTTTTGGAGCAGTCCTCTACGAAATGGCGACCGGTGCGTTGCCGTTCCGCGGGGAGAGTTCAGGGGTCATCTTCAACGCGATTCTGGAACGCGACCCAGTTCCCGCGGTGCGGTTGAATCCTGACCTTCCGCCCAAGCTGGAAGAGATCATCAACAAGGCATTGGAGAAGGATCGAGAGCTGCGCTATCAGGTTGCGGCGGACATGCGGGCCGACCTGAAGCGGCTGAAACGGGACACGGAATCGCGGCACGGCGTACCCGCTAGTTCGGGAGCGGTGATGGCAGCGCAGGAGGTTGGGCTTCCCTCGGTGGCCGCTACACCACCGCCAGCCTCGGGGTCGGCTCCTGCCGTCAGTCCGTCATCTTCATCAGCCGCGAAGGTCGTCGAAATTCCTGAAGGTGGGCAAAGGAAACTCTGGAAGGTTCTGATTCCCGCCGCCGTAATACTTGTCGCTGCTGCCATCGGGGGAGCACTCTACTTGCGCTCGCGTTCCGCGACACCGGCGACGAGGGCAACGCCGCTCACGGAGAAGGACACCGTTGTCCTCATGGACTTCGCCAACTCCACCGGTGACGCCGTCTTCGACGGTACCCTCAAGCAGGCCCTCGCCGTCGATCTCGAGCAGTCTCCTTTCCTCAACATTCTTTCCGACCGCAAAATCGGCGCGACGCTGAAGCTGATGGGCCACGCGCCCACCGAGCACGTCACCGCCGACGTGGCCAAGGAACTCTGCCTGCGCACCGGTAGCAAAGCCGTCATCGGCGGATCGATCTCCAACCTGGGCAGCCAGTATGTCGTCTCGCTCGATGCCGTCGCCTGCAATACCGGCGACAGTCTGGCCAAGGAGCAAGCTGAGGCGGCCAGCAAAGAGGGCGTGCTCAAGGCGTTGGGCACGGCGGCAACCAGCCTGCGCGGCAAGCTGGGCGAATCGCTCGCGTCGGTGCAGAAGTTCGACGTGCCCGTGGAAGCCACCACATCGTCGCTCGAAGCCCTGAAGGCTTACAGCATGGGCATCACCACTTTCCGCACCAAGGGCGATGCCGCGTCAATCCCGTTCCAGAAGCGCGCCCTCGAACTCGACCCTAATTTCGCCGCAGCCTACGCCGCCCTGGGGGTTGCATACAACAATCTCGGACAGGCCAGTCTGGCTGCGGCAAGCATCGAAAAGGCCTACGCACTGCGCGACAAGGTTAGCGAACGGGAGAAATATCGCATCTCTGCTCTCTACTACCAAAACGTCACAGGCGAGTTAGAACAGGCGAGCCAGGTTTACGAACTGTGGGCGAAGAGCTATCCGCTCGATTCGGTGCCGCCCGGTAACCTGGGGGACCTTTACAGCCAGCTTGGCCAATACGAGAAGGCAGTGACTCAGGCGCAAGAGGCCCTGCGTCTGGGGCCGAGTATCGTTGGTTACACCAACCTGGCGGCAGATTACCTCGCCTTGGGACGACTGGATGACGCCAGCAAAGGGATCGAACAGGCTCAGGCGGGCAACCTGGATGGCGATTTCCTGCACCAGGAGATTTACTACCTGTCTTTCCTCAAGAGTGACGTGGCGGAGATGGAGCGGCAGGTGGCTTGGGCCGCTGGCAAGCCTGGAACGGAAGACCTTCTGCTCTCCTCACAATCTGATACCGAGGCATACTCCGGGCGACTGGGGAAAGCGCGGGACTTTTCCCGGCGTGCGGTGGATGCGGCCGTCCGTGCCAATGCGAAAGAGGCTGCTGCTTTGTGGCAGATCAATGCTGCCATGCGGGAAGCCGAGTTCGGCAACAGCGCAGCCGCGAAGCAGGATGTCGCGTCGGCACTAACGCTGGCCCCGGGCCGAGATGTGAAACTCTTCGCCGCTTTGGCGCTGGCGCGGGCCGGCGAAGCCGCCCGCGCAAAGGCAATCGCAGAAGAGCTGGAAAAGAACTACCCATCGCAAACGGTGCTGAAAGTCTACTGGCTGCCGACCATCAAGGCCGCTCTGGAACTGAATGTGAACAATTCCGCGCAGGCTTTGGTGCTTCTTGAGGCTGCTGCGCCTTACGAACTGGGCCAGCCGGCGCAACTGCAGCTGGGGACAATGTATCCTGCCTACATTCGAGGCCAGGCTCAATTGATGGCACATAACGGTCCCGCTGCAGCCGCCGAGTTTCAGAAGTTTCTCGACCACCGCGGCATTGTCATCAATTTCCCGCTTGGCGCTCTGGCGCATCTCGGCCTCGCCCGCGCGTATGCCCTATCTAGCGACACCGCCAAAGCGAAACGTTCATACCAAGATTTCCTCACCCTCTGGAAAGACGCCGATCCCGACATTCCGATCCTGAAAGAAGCCAAGGCCGAGTACGCGAAGCTGCAGTAGCAGGAAGTCCTGCTGTAGGGGCTACCTGAGTAAAGCGGATACCCACCAAGAACAGTATTAACTTATGGCGCGTTGCTGCGGGTTTAACATGTACTTTTGCTTGAGGCAGAAATGGTCAGCGCAAGAGCGATGTGCACTAACGCCGATTGTCACCATGATCTGTCCAGCTCCTTCCAGGTAGCGAACCTGTGTCCTGGCTGTGGCGCCCCTGTAATTACCGCTTGTCCCGGGTGCAGCAGTCCTCTGGCAGAAATGAAGGATCGCTGGCCGAAGTTGTGCGAGAAATGTGGGCAGGAGCTTCGCCATCACCTCAAACAGTCTTACTTCGGAGTGATGTGACCAGGCGCAATCAGAAAAGCAATGTCTTCCCGCCGAAGAAAACGCCCGCCCTCCGTTGAAGTCTCCAGGTGAAACCCCCTGAAACCCGCCTCATGGTTTTTCATGAACTTACGTTGCTTTAGGTCGCTACCTGTACGCTGCAAGTCTTTCAGTTTACGTTTTCAGGCGGATTCAAATCCCACCCTCTCCGCCATACTTTCTAAGCCCTAAGGACTAAAGGGCTTATCGAGAGACGCAAGAAAGCTACAACAACAATCACTGATTTTCTCGACTTTCTGAGTACTAGACAGAAGAGGAAATCAGAAATGGCCAAAAAATTACAGAAAGTCTCCGTATACATCCGCGTCCGTCTCTTAGACGGCTCCCAACCCTGCCGCCTCTCCTCGCGTTGCCGCGAACTAGAACTACTCTCGCGTACGTGCCAATGTCGGTTCCGCTGGGAGCACATCTCGCAGGAACCGAGCACGGTTTTGTCAGAGGAATTCTGAGATGACTCCGGTAATTAGCGGTTCGCAGGGTTATCTCGGTAAAGTTCACAATGGGGTAAAAGTATGAAGCGAGTACTGATTCTAATTCTGGCGATATCCACCTTGGCGGCGGCGCGGGATAAGAAAGCAAAGGCTCAGCCGGGGCCGTATGTATTCACCAGCAAATCGTCTGCTCAAACCCTCAAAGTGCTAATCGTCCAAGAGAATCTAAGAGAAGGCTACACCCTCGATTCCGACGATCAGTTCCAGTTCCGCTTCTCGAAGCCAGCGCAGATGCCCTTCATAGATGCGATTTTCATGGCCTCAAGTGTGTGTAAGGGCATGCCCACAAAAAAGGTGTGGTCGTACACGTTGGTGGAAATCAATGGCACGACCAAGGTGACGGTTCAGCCTGTCTGGGAATATCCGGACGATTACTGCCAAACGCAAACTCAGGCGTTTATATGGAGCCGGACAGAGGAGATTGCGGCTTTTCAAGCAATGCTAGACAAGGCTCCCACTTCGAGTGCGCAGGCTCCAACTGCAACTCCTGCTGTAGCTTCGCAATCGGTCGCTCCCGCTTCTACTCCAACTTCGGTCGCAGATCAGCAGCGGAGCGCGAAGCAACATGCGGCTTGTCTGGCATTGGCGAAAGACAATCCCAGCATCACTTGCAAGTGAGCATCGGGACGGTGTGAGCGGAGGCCGCCCGGCCCTCACAGTCGCTGAGTCTTGCGGCGACTGGCTACGCCGCCCTCTTCCCCGCCTTCAATTTTGCCCACCGTGCCCTTTGTGCCGCCGCGATTCTCTTTCTGCCTGCTGCTGATATTGTGCGCTTGGGTTTCGGCGCGTGACCTTTCGCCTTTGCCCATCGCGCTTTCTGCGCGAGGCTCATCCGCTTGCGAGCCAATGCTGATATCCCACGCTTCGGTTTGGTGGAATTACTCCCGCCGCCCAACTTGCCCAGAACCGAAAGCGCCGCATCAACATGACGAAGCTCACTCACCAGATTCGTTCTCACTGCCCTCAATTCCGACACAAAGCCCGCTAGTCCCGCCAGATTTGCCATGAATCCCCCTCGCCATGGATTGTAATAGATCGGGTCTGTTTCCTGAGCGACGGGTCACCGTCACCTACTGCTGAGTGGCGGGGGATCGGCGAGTGCTGGAGCACGCTCCGCTGGCTTTAAGCAATCTTCTTCTGCTGCTCCGCCTTCAGAGAAAGAGGCGGACTTGCTGCAACTTCGCCGGGCTTGGAATCGAAGACCCCCTTGTTGAGCGAATGCGGCGGCGTCCGCCAGTTCAACTCTTCCAGCCGCTTTCGCAACTCGTCTCCGCACGTTTCACGAGCATTGCAAAGCTCACAGTCCGGATGCTGGATTCTCAGGAGGGACAACAGGTGGCACTTCCAACGTAGCTGGTTCACGACCCACCTCGCAGGACTCGGGTCATTCGCCTCTCCGGTGTTGCGTCCACGGCGGGAACTGCTCTCCGGGGAGGTGACACGTATTATGCCACACGATGCGGGTGTCGTTTCAAATAAAATCGGGTTAAATCTCGATGCGCGGAGATCGCGGATCGGATCATGCGAGAGCCGCCCGACGGCGGCCGAAAGAGTTAAAGATTGATAATGTGGCTTGAGGATGAAGCTTCGCCCCGCTGAAGACTCCAACTCAAGGCAACGCGTAGTAGCCTGCCAAAGCGCTACAAGCCTAGACACACTTTCAGCCCAGAAACATCCTCGTGGAAGACCGCCCGCGCACGGCACAGCGCTTACTCAGGTTTGCCGGTGTAGTGTTGCTCGCGATGGACGTCGGCGTGGTCTTCCAACGACTCCAGGTGAGTTATGACTTCGGCGGGCGTCCCTAGTTCGGACGGCAGCCGTTCTTCCAGAATTGTCGCCAGGCGGTGAGCTTCGCTGACCGATGTCAAACGCGGGAACAGCAAGTGTACTTCGATGATCTGGCGGTATCCGGTCGTTCGGAAGCGTACGCCATGGTATTGAATGGCCAGTTCCGAGCAGATTGCATCCAGCTTGTCCCGAATTTTCCGGCCGGCTTTCGGATCGGAATAATCGAGCAGCCCGACTGCCGAGCGCCATACTAAGTGCCCTCCCGACCAAAGAATATTTACGGCCACAGCGATGGCCACCAGCGGATCGAACGGTTTCCAGTGCGTCAGCAGCACCAGCCCTAGTCCTCCCACAACGCCAAAGCTGGTCCAGCTATCGGTCAAGACGTGTTTGCCATCGGCTTCGAGAATCAGCGAATTGGTCCGCCGGCCGGTCCGCAGCAGATAATAACCGAGACCCGCATTGAGCACCCCAGCCATGAGGATCAGCAATGTGCCAGCTCCCAGGTGCTCCAGTTGTAGCCCCGCGATCCACTTCCGGATGGATTCATAAAGAATTGCGATCGCAGCCACAACGATCATGGCGCCTTCAAATCCAGCGGAGAAAAACGTGATCCGTTCGTAACCGTAGAGGAATTGAGGAGAAGCTGATCTGGTGCTGAGCCGAAGACTAAAACTAGCAAACCCCACGGCGATCACGTGGACTACCGATTCCGCCGCGTCGGAAAAAATGGCCACCGAATGCGTCATGAAATAGACTGTGGTCTTGCCGACCAGCATGGCCAATCCAAAAATCAGGGAAAGACGCATGGCGAAGCGCGCGTCGCGCAACTCCTGTTCGTCTCTTCGTGGAGCGGGGCTAGCCGTGGCTGGCGTAGGCACGCTCTGTATCCCTGGCTGGGAGCTCAGCATTTGGTACTTAGTCCCCCAGGAATCTCACCAGAAGATGTGACATGGGTCAAGCACCCGCGCGGCGAGCTTAGTGAAGGATGTGCACTCGATCTCGGTAGATCCCGTGCGGGATGGTTGAGATGGCTGCTGATTGCGGTCCGATTGCCGACGGCGCAGCCGCAGTTCGGCTGCGCGACTGCAGGTTTTATGCGGCGACTGTTATCGCCTTCTTTGAGTCACCTGCGACTCTGCCCGCAGTTAATCCTCTAGTTCGGGAACTTTCAACCGTCCGCGAGGACCGGAGTGGGTCAACACCATTCCCCTGCGCCGCTCAGTTCAGCCATTTCGCTCCGGATCTCTTCTAACCGATCTTGTCTGCAATAATATTCGACTTTGGCGTTGCGGCCGTGGGCCGTCCCCTGTTCCCAAAACAGTCTATTGGCGTGATGGATGGAGTCGATCTCTTGACCCAAAACCGTCGTTCTCGCTTGCCTTGTGCCTTCGGGTCCCATGGTTACCCCGCATCACATCGCTGACTGGCCCGATAACTGTATGTTATTCGCACCAGAGGACAACTAATGAGCAGAAATTATCAGGAAAGGTATAAAGGGAACTTACAAAGAAAATCAGAAACGAAATTATAGGGGATTTCCCCGTTCTTTGCAACAACGGAGGTGTAGATTGGCAACACCTTTGATTCCTTCCGTTGAGATGAGTACTGCTGCAGGAATTGCTGTGGGGTCAAGCAGCAGAGGACCTGATGAGGGCGCACTTTGTCGTAGATCTTTTTCCAATTGCCCAGGCCTGGTGAAAGAGCAGCAGAGGTTAGCTCAAATAGTCCAGGCGATTGATTCCCAGCCGCTGCATCTTGTACTGCAGGGTGGTGCGCTTGAGTCCAAGCCGCGCCGCCGCCCCTGCCGGACCCGACAGCGCGCCCCGGGTCTGGCGAAGAATTTCGATGATGTGTTCGCGTTCTTTGTCGCGCAACGTACCCTCGGACTCGGAAGGCTGCCGTGAGATTTCGTCGCGCAACTCGTCGAGCGGCGGGCTCAAGCGGTTGCCTTCCGACAGGATCACCGAGCGCTCGATAAAATTCTCCAGCTCGCGGATGTTTCCCGGCCATCTCCAGCGCATCATGGCTTGGACGACCTCATCGGGGATAACGTCGATTCGCTTGTGCAGCCGTACCGCACATTTTTCTACGAAATGGCGAATCAGCATGGGGACGTCCTCGCGCCGGTCGCGCAACGCCGGCAGATGCAGGGGAAACACGTGCAAACGGTAGAACAAGTCCCCGCGGAATTCTTTCTCTTCCACCGCGCGAACCAGATCGCGATTGGTGGCGGCGATCAGCCGCACGTCCACCCGGATCGTCTTCGTCCCTCCCAGGCGCTCGAACTCCTGGTCCTGCAGAACGCGCAGCAACTTGGGTTGCAACTCCAGAGGAATTTCTCCCACCTCGTCGAGCAGCAAAGTGCCCTTATCCGCTAATTCCAGCCGGCCGATCTTCTGGCTTACCGCTCCGGTGAACGCTCCCTTTTCGTGGCCGAACAACTCGCTTTCCAGCAGTCCCGTGGGAATGGCGGCGCAGTTCACCTTGATAAAGTTGCGGTCCTTGCGCCGGCTCATGCCATGAATCAAGCGGGCTATGCGTTCTTTGCCGGTCCCGGTTTCGCCGGTGATGAGGACAGTGGAGTCGCGGAGACAATGGCCGCGTAGTCCAGCACACGTTTCAAGGCTGGGCTGTTGCCGACGATATCGTCGGACCGGTTCGCGCTCTGGATTTCGTACTCCAAATAGCGCTTTTCCTGGGCCAGGCGGTCTTTGAGTTGCGCGATCTCGCGATAGGCATGCGCATTCTGGAGCGCAGCCGCGATCTGGTTGGCTACCTGCTGCAGATATTCAACCTCCAACGGGCCGAAAGCATTCTCGATCATGCTGCTCGGATTCAGCGTTCCCCAGATCCGATTGCCGGCGATCAGGGGCACACTGCAAACGGACCGCACCCCGCCTTCATACATCGCTTTGGCCAGGGGTTCGTTCATGTTGTGCAAATCGCATGCGGTAAGGAATGCAACCTTTCGCGTCTGGATCGCCCATGCCGAGAGTGATTGCTCGAGCGGAACCTCATTTCCGTGGTTCAGGAAAGACTCCCACTCCAGAGCGTCTCCATACGGGTGCACGTTCCTGCCATCCTCGCCCAGCAGGGACAGGACGGCTCGGTCGTAGCGCGCGATGCTCCGAACGCTGGAAAGAATGACCGGCAACAGCTTCTCCAACTCCAGGCTGGAACTCAGTTCACGGCTGATCGCGACCAGGCTCTGCTGATCTTCAAAGGCGCGGTTGGCTCGCTCCCTCTCCAGCACCAGCGCTCCCATCAGCGCGACGCGAGAGAGTAATTCGATGTCATCCTCGTTCAGGGCCTCGGGAACGTTCTTGCCCAAGCCAAGTGCTCCAAAACGGTTCGCCGGCGTGCTCACGGGAAGGGCGATGTATGACCGCACGCCGTGATTGAGCAGCGCCGGCACGAAGCCGGGAAAGCGCTGCTCGCGCTCGGTATCGGGAATGGCGATCGGCTCCTGATGTTTCCATGCCCACCCGGTCGCGGCTTCGTCCACGGGGAGAACGTCGAACGCTCCACTTTCCTCGTTCCTTTTCCAGTAGTGAGTCACCATGCAATCGCGGTGCGGGTCATGCAGGGAATAATTCAGCAATTCGCCCGATGTCAGGGCCAGCACCGGCGGGGCCAGCTCTTTGAATGCGTCGGGCAGGCTCTTGGCTCGCGCTACCACGTCTGTGATCTCAAGTAACCCCCGATACCGGTTGCGTTCCGGCGAGGCATCTTTGCCGGGCGCGACTCCGCTTTCTGACATGCAGACCTCCTGCACCTGCCAGCGTGCAATACGTCGGACAATAGCTTTGAGCAGGAACTGGGGGTCTTCGCAGCTTGCCAAACTGCGGGACTACAGTTCAACATCACGGTTAGACGCAGTCGTCGGTTCCTTTACTTGGAACCAATCTCCTTCTCCCCGGTCGGGGAGCCCTTCAGGTTCTGCGTCACCGTTTTCCAGGATTGGTGCCTTCCCGGAAAGATAATACTTACCCCATCTCCCGGTCATAAGCAAGGCAGCGAGTTTTCCTGTTACGAAAACCGAACAGACGCTTGCGGGGACCTGCCCGCTTCTTGCAACTGGTCGTATTCACCTAGATCCCAAAATGGCACTCGGCGGCCCTTAACCAGCGTGAGACTTACTACAAGCGGCGACTGCCGCTCGCGCCGCCTTACAAACTGACTCATCCTCAACGCCTGCCGTGGCAGCCCTCTTCTCTAAGCCGGAGGCTAAGATCAACACATAACCTTTATTCACATATAACTTTTTAGATACGACAATTCTATTGGCGGTTGGCAAGCGTGAGGTAACAGAAAGAACAATGTCTATAGTGCTTTAGTTCAGGCAGATTTTGCGAGCGGAGTCTGGAGTTTTTCAATCATCTTCACCAGGTCGGCCAGGGATTGCGCCTGCATCTTTTCCATCGCACGGCTGCGATGAACCTTTACTGTGTTTTCGGCGGTGCCAAGCTCAGCCGCAATCTGCTTGTTGAGCTTGCCCGCGACGACCATGGCAACGACTTCGCGCTCCCGCGGCGTCAGCGACTCGTAGCGCTCCTGCAGCCCTGCAATTTCCGCCTCTCGTTCGCGTCTGGCCCCATCCCTCCTCAGCCCGACCTGAATCGCATCCAGCAGGTCCTGCTCGCGGAACGGCTTGGGGAGAAACTCGACGGCTCCCGCCTTCATGGCTTGCACACTCATAGGGACGTCGGGGTGCGCGGTAATAAAGATGACCGGGACATAAATTCCCGCCCCAACCAACTGTCGCTGGAAATCAAGCCCGCTCGCCCCCCGCAACCGAACGTCCAGGATGAGGCAACTGGGTACATCCGGACGCTTGGCCTGCAGAAACTCCTGGGCGGACCCGAAAATCTCCACGCGGAATCCTGCCGACTCGACGAGACGCTTGATGGCGCGACGAACCGATAGATCGTCATCCACGACAAAAACTACGGAGGCCAGCTCAGTCATGAAACACCATTTCCGATTGGGACGGGCAAAATAAATTGAAACAGCGCTCCGGGACCTGACTCAGCCCACAAACGGCCTCCATGAGACTCGACAATCGACCGGCTGATTGATAATCCCATTCCGATACCTTGCGCCTTGGTCGTAAAGAATGCTTCAAAGATACGGTCCACGAGATCCGGATCGAACCCGATTCCCGAATCCTGAACTTGGACCAGCACACCATCGGCGTGCCTAACCGACTTGATGCTAAGCTTCCGTGGCCGGTCAGTCACGGTGCGCATGGCTTCGATTCCGTTCATGATCAGATTGATCAAGACCTGCTGCAACTGCACTCGGTCGCCCAGTACGTGTGGCAGATCAGCCGCTAAGTCGAGCTGGACTTGAACCCGGTCCCGGGCTGTCTCGTTGCGCAGGAGAACGATGACTTCCTGGATCACATCATTGATGTCCAGTTCAACCCTATCGGGAGCGCGCTTCTTCAACACCGTGTGAATTCGTGAAATGACCGCGCTAGCCCGCGTTCCGTCCTCCACAATTTCTGCAACTGCCTCACCCAACTTTTCCAGGTTCGGTGTCCCGCTGGCGAGCTCGCGGAGTGCGAAATTGCCGTTGGCGACGACCCCAGTCAGGGGTTGGTTGACCTCGTGGGCAATGGAGGCAACCAACTCTCCCATCGCCACCGCGCGGGTGACGCGGGCGAGATCATCCTGCGCCTGATGCAGCTGCTCTTCGGCGCGCTTCTGCTCGGTCACGTCAATACACGAGCCAATGTAACCAGCAAAAGACCCATCCGGATTGAAGCGTGGCACACCGATGTCGGAAACCCATCGATATTCGCCGTCGTGCCGCCGAAGGCGATACTCCATCATGAACTCCTCCCGGCGGTCAAAGGCCTGAATATACGTAGTCATGCATCTCCGCAAATCCTCAGGATGGACCCCCTCCGCCCAGCCGTTGCCAAGCTCGCGGTCAATGGATCGGCCGGTGAAGTCCAGCCAAGGCTTGTTGAAGTAGGTACAGAGCTTGTCCGTCCCCGACATCCAGATCATCACCGGAGCGCTGTCGGCCACCAGCCGAAAGCGTGCTTCACTCTCGCGCAGTTCGGCCTCCGCCCGCTTTCGCTCGGTGATGTCCCGCGCTATGAAAAGGGTCGAACCGTCGGAGAGATGCACGAAAGTGCTCGCCAGATCTATGACCCGCCCGTCCCTCGCTCTTAGTTGGATGTCGTTCCACTGACCAGTGGACGCCGCAATCAGATCCCGGATTAGTTGGCGATAACGCGGATCAGGGAAAAATTCGGCTAATATGTCCGTATTTTGTTCACC
Source organism: uncultured Acidobacteriaceae bacterium (assembly GCA_963797885.1). GTDB lineage: Bacteria > Acidobacteriota > Terriglobia > Terriglobales > Acidobacteriaceae > Acidiflorens. Next base: position 95,982 of record CAWCRQ010000025.1, read on the forward strand.
TATCTCTTCCAGCTTCCAACCCGTCGTGCGCTCCCATTCTGGATTGACTAACTGCAGTTCGCGGTCCTTCCCTCTAAAGGCTATTAACACAGGGATATTCTCGAATATCTTCTGGAAAACCTCCTGCTGCTTTCGCAATTCGTCTTCGGCGCGCTTTCGGTCCTCGATGTCGATAGCGGAGCCGTACCACTTAACTATGCTGCCCGCTGCGTTGCGTAACGGCACCTTCCGAAGAAGCATCAGACGGTATTCTCCATCCGCCCGGCGCAGTCGCGCTTCAGCTTCGAAGGGTTTGCCGGTCGCAACCGACGAGCGCCACTTGCCCACGACATTCTCAACGTCCGCAGGGTGAATTACATTGGTCCATTGCCATCCACAAATGTCTTCCAAAGAAACACCCACATATTCCAGCCAGCGCTTGTTGAAGAAATCGACATAGCCGTCGGGAGAAGCGCTATGTAACATTGCAGGAGTCGTGTCGATCACGAGTCGGAGGCGGTCCTCGGCTCCTTTTCGATCTTCGATGTCGGTATTGGAACCGTACCATCTGACGATGCGCCCCTCAGAGTCCCTCAGCGGCACGCCACGCGCCAGAAACCAGCGATATTGCCCATCGGCCCGGCGATGACAACGCTCTTCGTGCTCAAAGGGCGTGCCCTTAGCCACGGATTCGCGCCAGGCTTTCAATACCCGCTCCCGATCATCGGGATGGAGCATGCGCAGCCAACCGTCCCCTTGCAGTTCTTCCTGCGTCAGGCCCGTGTAGGAGCGCCATTGCTCGTTGCAGAAATCAATCGAGCCATCGGACGGACTGCTCCAGATCTGTTGTGGGATTGTGTCGATCACAAGCCTCAGGTGTTCTTCGCTTCGCCGCACGTCCTCTTCTGCCCGCTGACGCTCGGCAATTTCCTTTCTCAGCGCTTGGTTGACCGCTTCAAGCTGTGAGGTTCGCTCGGTGACGCGACCCTCCAACTCTTGGTTGAGCCGCTCGATTTCCGCACACGCCCGCCTGTCCACAGACGATGTTGTGATGGCGGCCACAAGCACGATCAAGGTCACAACGAAAACTCCATAGTTGCCAAGGGGGGAGATACTCACAGCGTCGGAAAGGTCTGGAGCCGAGGCGGGGATGAAAGTTGCCGCAGCCATGCCGGTGTAATGCATCGCCGAGACAGCGATTCCCATCAACGTGGCGCTGCCAAGCCTTCGCCGGATAGCCCATCTGGTCTCTTCTCGCAGATCAAATGCCAGCAGCAGCGCGATTAGAGAAAACAAGATTGCGAGCAAGATGGAACACGTCACCAGAAGGGGAGCGTACCAGGTGATGGCAGGCAATCGCATGGCGGCCATGCCGATATAGTGCATGCCGGCGATGCCGCCGCCCATAATGACGCTGCCGGTCAAGGCGTCGACGCGACCCATTCGCTGGCGGCTCGCCACGTACAGCGCGATTGCGGAGGCGAGGATGGCCACCAGGAGTGAGGCCAGAACCGTCGGCCAGTGATACTCGACGGGCACGGGCAATTGGAAGGCCAGCATCCCCTTGAAATGCATCTCCCAGATGCCGATGCCCATCGCCACGGCGCCGCCGGCCAACCATGCCGCGCGAGCCCGACCGCGGGCGGCGGTTACACGCCCCGCAAGATCAAGTGCGGCATAGGAGGCGGCGATCGCGATCAACACTGAGCGTGCCACCTCGCCGTAGTCGTAGGAGCCAGTCAGTGCTGCGTTTGCAGAGATCAATTGTGCCTTTCCACGCGCGACTCAAGTTCGACATCGCGGCAGGCGTCGGTTCCTCCGCTTGGGAACCAATCTCATCCTCCCCGCTCGGGGAGCCTCCTCGGGTTCTGCGGCACCGTCTTCCGGGTTATCGCTATCCCGGGAGGATACCCTCTTATCTCATCCCTGGGTCATAGTCAAGATCGCGAATCTCACGTTACGAAATCCGAACAAACGCTCACGGACAGCTTCTCGCTCGATGCGACCGATAGTGTCCGCCTGGATCCATTCGGAAGGATCTGCACTGTAACCGTGCGGGCTTTTCTGTTCCAAAATCAGGAAATCCAGGTGGAAGCTCGGGTTCGTTGCGCCCTCGGAACCGATGATAGAATATGCCCAGAGGTCAACGGGCGTGCAACATAATGGTGGCCAGAGGCTGCGGGCGCTGAGGGAGTCCCTCGGATATCGCATGAGGGACGTGGAGCTGGCCAGTAATCAGATCGCGCAGCGATTTGAGAGCGACGAATTCGCCATTCCGCCCAGCCGCTTGTCCGACATCGAGACCAAAGGCATAATCCCGAGCATTTTTCGGCTCTATTCCTTCGCCGCTATTTATCGGCGAGAATATCGGGAGTTGCTATCCTTCTATGGCCTCGAACTTGATGGCATCTCAGCGGATATCAGCTTTGGGCGTCCGCAGAAATCGCACGTGTCCGAAGCTTTGAGCAACGTCGGACAAGTGCGGATGCCGACCAGGCTCGATCCCGGATTCTCCCTCCAGAAAACGACGGACTTGGGACGCGCCATCGAGCAATGGGGCATTGTGCCCATATCTTATCTTGCGCAGTTTGCGGACGACCGCTACACCTATGGGTATATTGGATTGGAAGATTTCACCATGTATCCCATTCTTCCGCCTGGCAGTTTCGTGCAAGTTGACGAAGCCAAGAACAAGGTAAGCGAGGGAACATGGCGTTCGGAGTTCGAGCGTCCTATTTACTTTGTGGAAATGCGCGACGGATATACGTGCTGCTGGTGCTCGATGAAGCGTGACTCCATCGTATTGCAACCACATCCCCTGTCGCCCGCTTCAGTGCGAATTCTTAGACACCCGCAGGAGGCCGAGGTTCTGGGGCAAGTTATCGGCGTTGCGATGCGCCTCGGAGACTGGCATCATCCCGACTTTCAACTAACGCCGAAAGTGCGTTCAGTACTGACCGCAGATGCGCCAGGGCAGCTGGGGAGAGGGGCTTAGGTGGACAGTGCGTCAGCGAAGCCAGGAACTCCTTTTCCGTTAGATGCTCGTTCGCGCATGACTCTGGCACGTCTTTGAGCAGCACAGCCAAAGGTTTCTTCAAGACCGCGGAGAGTAGTGCCCGATGCGACGCACGGATTGCGCATTGTGCGGCATCCTCGCCATACACCTTCGCCAAACCCCAGTGCTCATACCTTCCTTTGCCCGTTGCATTGCCGTCATGCAATCTGCCCACGTAGGAAAGTCTGCCCAACAACCCAGGGACAGCGCCTAGGGTATTCGCTTCAAAATCCTCGATAGCGGATTTCAGTCTCATCGAATTTACGATTTCCGAAAAGACATCGGAAGTTAACTAAATGCAGAAAACCCCTCTGCCGCCAGCAATGTATCACGGTGCGAATTCTTTCGCAAAGGAGAACTACCGTGAAACGATTCATGCTGGCTTTGGCTGCAATCACCCTGTTTCTGACAACCGCGGCGCTTCCAAGTATGGCCGAGGGCGATCCCATGCCCTTGATCTGTACCCTTCGGGCTGCAGCGGTCCGTCGACAAGTAGGAAAGAATTGCGGCGGGTTTCTCAGTTGAAAAGGAGCAATTTCAGGGCTATAGTGCTCTGCAATGCTCCCCATGAATTGGCACAAGGCGCTGTTTGCTTTTCCTGTGGATCTCGCCGCATGTGCTTCTCGGTGTGCTTGCGGTCATTCTTTGCAAGCGCCGCTTGTACCGCGAATTCCCGTGCTTTTTCGCCTATGTGCTTTACAAGATTGCTGAGTTCATTCTGCTGTTCACTTTGTATTCCGTCCAAGGCGTGACTGGGAAGCAGTATGCGTATGCTTTTTCCGCCACGCTGATTGCTTAGCATCGCTCTGCGTTTCGGGGTGATTGATGAGGTTTCTAAAGATTTGTTTCGTGAATCCCAGTTTCTGAAGGTGTCAGCGAGGCGATCGCTGCAATGCGTAACAGGTTTGCTGCTTGGAGTGGGTGTTCTGCTCGCTGTCTATGCGCCCGGGGACAATAGCGTCAAGTGGTTTGCCGGTGTATTCGTCGTCAACCGGGGAGCGGCTATGGTTCAATCTGGCTTGCTCCTTGCCTTGTTGCTCTTTTCCCGCTTCCTGGGTCTGTCCTGGCGTCGCCCCGCATTCGGGATCGCGCTGGGTCTTGGGATCGTGACCAGCGTCGATCTTGCCATGTTCGCTCTTCGCGCGGAATTCACCAGTAGGGCAGGCGCGGAATTCTTGAATTTGCTGATAACCGGCACCTACCTCGTTTGTGTTTCGATCTGGATCGGGTATTTGCTGGCGCCCGAACCTGAACCTGCGTCTCTCGCGGTTGTTCCCCATGATGAGGTGGAGACTTGGAACACGGAGCTGCAACACTTGCTCAGGGATTGATTTCTCCGGCATTGATCGCCGCTTGGACTCTTGTCGCGGTTGCGTTCTTCGCGCTGGGGATCCTGGTGTATGTCGCCATCCGCAGCCGCACACGCCGGGTTGATTTAGAAAAAGCTGTCCAGGCGTTCCGGTCTCTCGACATTGAGGCCTTCAGAAACCTGGTCGACTCAGCCGAGGAAGCGTTTCTTCGCGATAATTTATCGCCAAAGAAGTTCCGCGAGATTAAGCGACAGCGTGCGTGGGCAGCACTCATCTACGCCTGGGAAGCGGGAAGGGCCGCGACGGCGCTGGCAAAGATTGGTCAAGCTGCGCAACGGAGCTCCGACCCAAAGATCGCAGCGTCCGGGGTTCAGGTGGCTGAGAGTGCTTTTCGGCTTCGATTGCAAACCGTCAGGGCTTGCCCCCGCCTGCTGACCGAAATCCTATTGCCTGACCTCGAAAGCCGATCGCTTCCGCCCTTGGTGGATCAGTATGAGCGAGCGGCAGAAACCCTCTTTCGACTCGGCAGATTTTCATCTATCGAACGCCGTTCCTGCAATCCTTAACTCTTTCTCCCTGATTCACCCACCACTTTTTTTCGGGCGCGGCCCGCTCCCAACTGTCGATGATCGTCACTGCCAGGTTGGACCGTTCCCAGGTTCGCACCGGGCCTCGGTTTCCACAGGCACCCGCGTTCCGGTCACACTGGTGGGTGATGCGAGTCACTGACGCGGTGTCGCTGGTTGGACGATAAGGGTTGATACATTTGCTCACGCGGTCCTGGAGATCGTGGAGCAGGTGTGGAGCAGGTAAGGAAGCTCGGTCCAAGCCCGTATCGAACGCAGCAATAACAGATTGTGGGGATGAGAACGACGCACTACTAATTCAAGTCCGGTAGGAGGTGCAACATGGCAGCTCGACTTGCCGAAGAATGGTTTGCCATATGCGGAGGTTGTGAAGTCACCATCCTCGATATCGGTGAACCGCTCCTCGACGTACTCAAACAAGTACAAATCGTGCACATGCCAGTCCTGATGGACCACAAGCTCTTTGGTCAGACTGGCGAAAATGCAGAGATGGAGATCCCCGCCGCGGATGTCGGGCTTATATCGGGAGGAATCCGCAACGAAGAACATAAGAAACTGGCGCTGGAGATGCGTAAGAAGTGCAAGATCCTGATCTCTCTAGGTTCTTGCGCCTGCTTTGGCGGTGTGCCGGCGCTGGCGAATCAGTACAGCACAGAAGAGTTGTTGGAGAAGGTCTACCGGGACAGCGTGACCACCGAGAAGAACGGCTTACCCCACGAGCAGATTCCCGCTCTGACCGACCGAGTCTATGCGCTCCACGAAGTTGTGAAGGTGGATGCCTATCTACCCGGATGTCCAACCACGCCTGAGATGGTGGCCGGAGCGCTGGTCGCTCTACTTGAAGGCAAGCCCGTGCCCGCGCTGGCGTCGAAGAGCGTTTGCGACGAGTGTCCCACCAAGCGTGAAAAGAAGGCGGCGGTCTCCACGCTGAAGGGCCACCTGGATCCTCCGGAATTCAAGTTTGGAGCGCCCCTGAGCGAAATGCGCTGCCTCATGGAGCAGGGCATCCTGTGCCTGGGGCCAGCGACGCGTGCCGGCTGCGGTGGCAGCAACGGCAACCCGCGCTGCATCCGCGCCTACATGCCATGCGAGGGTTGCTTTGGCCCGCTGTCGGAAAAAGCCAATCCCATGGTGGACATGATGGGGGCGCTTTCTTCCGTCGGACTCGATCCCAAGCAGATTCCGGATCGGGCCGCAACCTTCAACCGTTTTGCTGGCTCTGGCCGTCTGCGGCCGATGCCCCGGAGGTGATCCATGGCAAAGACACTGGTCATTCAACCTGTCACCCGCATCGAGGGCCACGCCAAGGTGACCATTCAGCTCAACGACGCGGGCAACGTGGACACCGCCCGGGTCAACGTTATTGAACTGCGCGGGTTCGAGAAATTCTGCCTCGGACGCCCAGTCGAAGACCTCCCACGCATCACGCCGCGCATTTGCGGTGTGTGTCCGTGGTCGCATCACCTGGCCTCGGCCAAGGCTTGCGACGCGGTCTTTGGAGTCGAGCCGCCCCCGGCTGGAAAGAAGCTGCGCGAGCTGTGCAACAGCATCGCCTACATGGAAGAGCACATTTTGCACTTCTATTTCCTGGCGGGAGCCGATTTCCTGCTCGGTCCGGATGCCGACTATTCCATCCGCAATGTCATCGGCGTACTGCAGGCAGCGCCGGACATTGCCAGAAAAGTGGTGAAGGTGCGCCACATGTGCGCCAAGATGCTGGAAGTCCTGGCGGGCAAATCCATCCATCCCCAAGCCGCCGTTCCCGGCGGATTCAGCAAGCCACTGGTTCCTGCCGACCGCGACCAGTTGCGCAAGCAGGCCGATGAGGCGCTCGATCTCGCCAAGTTCTCCATTGCTTTTGCCAAGGAGAACGTCTTCCCCAAGTACCTCGAGGTGGTGAAGTCGCTGGGAGTGATCACGACCGGCTTCATCGGCACCGTCAAGGAGAACGGCGCCCTCAACCTCTACGACGGAAAGCTTCGCCTGATGGCCTCCAATGGCTCATACCAGGACTTCCCGTATGATCGCTATACCGAGTTCATCTCCGAGCACATTGAATCGTGGAGCTACTTGAAGTTCCCCTACGCCAAACAGTGGGGCGAAGGGTTCTCCATGGATGTCGAGAATCCCAAGGGCGTGTATCGTGCCAATACGCTGGCGCGCATCAACGTCTGCGACTTTATCGACACGCCGCTGGCGCAGACCGAACTGGAGGAGTTTCGCGCGAAGTTCGGGCGGCCGGCACAGCTCACGCTGCTCTATCATTGGGCGCGGCTGATTGAACTGCTCTACAACGCCGAAAACACCATCCGCTTGCTGGACGATCCCGAAATCACCAGCACCGAAACCCGGGTGAAGGTTACGCCGCGGGCAGCGCGAGGCGTGGGCGTCACCGAAGCGCCGCGCGGCACGCTCATTCACGACTACACCACCGATGCCAACGGCCTGATCACCAACGTCAACCTGATTGTGGGCACCACCCACAACAACGCTCCCATCAATATGTCGGTCACTCAGGCCGCCAAGAGTTTGATCCATGACGGCAAGTACGATCAGGGAGTGTTGAACACAGTAGAAATGTCAATCCGTGCCTACGATCCATGCTTCTCCTGCGCCACCCACCGGTTGGACGGGAAGCTGTCGGTCAAGCTGGATATTTTCGACGCGGACGGCAAGTTGGTCGGCACGCTTGCCAACTGAACCACAACGGAAAGCAGAAAGCCCCGGGGAGATCGATCCATCCGATCTCCCCGTGTACTGTCGGACGCCAACCTTGGTGCTCGGCATCGGGAATATTCTGTTTGGCGACGACGGCTTCGGGTGCGCGGTCGTTGGCTACCTCGAGGCACACTACCAAGTACCCGAATCGGTCTGCGTGCTGGACGCCGGCACCGGCGTGCGCAGCTTGTTATTCACTCTTTGCCTGAGCTCCGCGCGTCCGCGGCGCTTGCTCATCCTGGACGCAATCGATGCCGGACGCAAGATCGGGGAGATCTTCGAGATCAATCCCGCCGACATTCCGCCAGTCAAACTCGACGATTTCTCGATGCACCAGTTGCCCACCTCCAACCTGCTGCGCGAGTTACAAGAAACCTGCGGCGTCGAGGTGCGGGTGCTAGCCTGCCAAACGGGGCCCCTGCCGGAAGAGATCTCCCAGGGTTTGTCGAAAGCAGTCAGCCGCGCCGTGCCGCAAGCGGCAGAGTGGCTGATCCGCGAGTATTTCCCCGGCGCCACCGCGTCGCGCCGTGACCCAGACCAAGCAAGCGCGTAGTTCCAGTCGGCCACCTGCTGGCGATTCGCGTCGGTTGCGTGTCTGACGTCACGAAGAGGCGTGAGGGCGGTCACAGCGCAGCCGCCCCAATGCTCCCATTATCAGGAGACTTTTGGCAGGGCCGTGTAGACAGGCTAGTCGCATCGTATGAGCCCGAATCTGGCAATGATTAGCGATGGAAAGAAGTTCCTGTGGGATGGGCAGCCCTACGACAGCAAAGAAGCGGCATCGGGTGCGGCGCAGTCATATCAGAACGAAAACTTTCAGGTCCAGATGGTAGAGGAAGACGGGAAGTTCCTGGTGTACACCCGGAGGCTCATCAAGGAATGGGTACCCGCTACGTAGTAGCGGGCACCCTCGGCAGAGGTGGCAAATGGCCGTGGGCATATTGCCGGTTCAAAGCGATCCGACGCTGCTGGAAGACATTCGGCAGTATGGCAAGTTCGACCCCACGGGCTGCTATCAGTGCGGAAGCTGCACCATCTCCTGTGATCTGGTCTCGGACTTCGCCAGCTTTCCCCGCAGAAGCATCCGCTACGCTCTTCTCGGGCTCAGAGCACCGCTCCAAGGAAGCCTCGAACCCTGGATCTGCCACGACTGCGGCGATTGCTCCACCGCCTGCCCGCGCCACGCCGAGCCCAGGATTTCCATGCTAACGCTGCGGCGCTTCCTGAGCGCCCAGTATGAGTGGACGGGCATAGGGGGCAGGCTCCTCAGGTCCCGGGCGTGGCACCTCGGCTCACTAGCCCTCGCTGCGGTGCTCGTCGTGGCGCTGATCCTCTGCTACCACCTATGGTATGTGGGACTGCCGCTTTCCGGCCTGACCACAACGATGGGGCTGGAACACATGTTCCCCATCATTACGTATTACACGCTCACCGTGATGCTCTTTCCGTTCCTTCTCCTGCTAACGCGCGTCTTCCGCGTCTGGCGGTTCACCATGGGAGGCGAGGAACGGCCATCGATCCCGTTCTCTGTCTATGTCGGCGAGGCATGGACGTACGTGCACCAGTCGGTGTCCCACACGCTGATGAGGAAGTGTCCGGAAAAAGGCCGGTGGCTGGGGCATTGGCTGCTCGCCCTGGGCACGGTCATGATGCTGACCATCAAGGTCTTCTCTCTGCGGTGGTTTCAAACCGACAATATTTATCCTTTGTATAACCCGCAGCGCTGGCTGGGATACCTCGCGGCCGGCTTCATCTTCTATGGTATCGGCGTCATCCTCGTAGGACGGGTAAAGGCGAACAAGGAAATCTACAAGGAAACGCGACTGGAGGATCTGATCTTCCCCATCCTGCTCCTGCTCACGGCGGTCAGCGGGATGGGTGCACACATCTTGCGGTATTCAGGCTTGGCGTACGCCGCTCTCATCATGTACGCCCTGCACGTGATCATCGCCACGCCGATGCTGGTGGTAGAGATGGCGTTCGGCATCTGGGCACACATGATTTATCGACCTCTGGCCTTGTACTTCCAGGCGGTCAAGGAGCGGGCCGCACAGCTAGCGCCCGCCCAGGAGGCCATCGGCCATGTCGTCGTCTGAACTGATCCGGCCCCGTCCAGTCGGTGCGGCACTGGTCGTTGGTGGCGGCATCGGCGGTATGCAGGCCGCGCTGGATCTCACTGGCGCTGGCATTAAGGCTTACCTGACCGACCGCGGACCGGCGATCGGCGGGGTCATGTCTCAACTGGACAAGACCTTTCCCACCAATGACTGCGCCATGTGCACCATGGCCCCGCGCCTGGTCGAGGTCGGCCGCCATCGCGACATTAAAGTCCTCACTCTGAGCGAGGTGCAAAGCGTCCGCGGAATTCCCGGGAATTTCACCGTCACTCTGAACCGGCAACCGCGCTACGTGGATGAAGACAAGTGCACTGGCTGCGGGACGTGCGTCTCGAATTGTCCCACCCGCAACCATGTCCAGCCCTTGCCCACTCCGGCATTCGAACTGGAGCCGGCTACCCGCGAAACCCTCGCCGCCATCGTCGCTCGCCACAAGAACCGGCAGGGACCGCTGATGCCTATTCTTCAGGAGGTCAACGCCACCCTTAACTATTTCCCCGAGAACGTCCTGCGCTACATCGCGCAGGAGACCGGTTATCCTCTCGCCAACATTTATCGCATTGCGACTTTTTACAGCGCCTTCAGCGTGGTGCCCCGCGGCAAGTACATGATCAACGTCTGCATGGGCACCACCTGCTATGTGCGCGGAAGCCAGGCGCTGATGGACAAGGTCAGCGAAACCCTTGCCATCAAGCCGGACGAAACAACGCCCGACATGAAGTTCACTCTCAAGAGCGTTCGTTGCATCGGGTGCTGCGGCCTTGCTCCTGCCCTCATGGTAGGCAGCGATGTCTACGGCAAGCTGACTCGCAAAGACATCCCGGACATCGTGCACAAATGCGGAGAGGAGGCGTAGCATGCCCAGGCTCACCCAAGAACGGCTCCGGGAGAGGCGAGAGGCTGCCAGAACGCAGGTTCACCCCGGCAACGGTGGGTTTAAGGGGAAGATTACGGTCCACATGGGCACCTGCGGGATTGCTGCCGGGGCGCGGCCGGTATTAGCAGCGGTACGCGAGGAAGTCGGAAAGACACCCGCCAGCGGCATCGTTCTCACGACCAGCGGGTGTGCCGGACTGTGCTCGCGCGAGCCCATGATCACCGTGGAGCTGTTGAACGCTCCTCCGGTGAAATACGGAGATCTCACCCCGGAAAAAGTCCGGCAGATTCTCGCCAAGCACGTCGTGAACGGAACTCCGGTCACGGAGTACGCCATCGACAGCGATTCGGAATTCTTCAAGAAACAGGTTCTCGTCGTCCTGAAGAACACGGGAGTCATCGATCCTGAGAGCTTTGAGGACTACCTGGCCCGGGACGGCTATGTCGCGCTGGAAAAGACTCTTACGTCCCTGACCCCGGAGGCCGTGATCGAGAAGGTCACGCGCTCGGGCCTGCGGGGCCGTGGCGGAGCGGGATTCCCTACCGGCATCAAGTGGAAAGTGTGCCGCGGGGAGAAAAAGACTCCGAAGTACATTATCGGGAATTGCGATGAAGGAGACCCGGGGGCCTACATGGACCGGAGCCTCCTGGAATCCGATCCCCATGCCATCGTCGAAGGGATCACCATCGCTGCCTATGCAATCGGGGCGTCCCGCGGGTATGTGTACGTGCGGAGCGAGTACCCTCTGGCCATTCAGCGGCTGCAGGGAGCCATCAACCAGGCCCGCGAATACCGCCTGCTGGGGGAGAAGATCCTCCACACCGGCTTTGATTTTGATGTCGAGATTCGCGAAGGATCGGGCGCCTTCGTCTGCGGCGAAGAGACCTCCCTGATTCATTCTATCGAGGGAGAGAGCCCCGAACCCAGGCAACGGCCTCCCTTTCCTGCGCAGGTGGGTCTCTGGGGCTGTCCCACGGTCATCAACAACGTCGAGACCCTTGCCAACATCCCAGTAATCATCAACCGGGGCGCGGAGTGGTATGCCGGCATCGGAACCGCCACCAGCAAGGGAACCAAGATCTTCTCCCTGGTCGGAAAGATCAACAACACCGGCCTGATTGAGGTTCCGATGGGCATCACCCTGCGCGACGTCGTCTACAAGATCGGCGGGGGGATTCCCGACAACAAGCAATTCAAGGCGGTGCAGACGGGTGGCCCCTCGGGGGGTTGCATCCCCAGCAGTCTCATCGATCTCCCTATTGATTACGAGAGCCTGAAGGAAGCGGGCGCGATGATGGGGTCCGGCGGGATGATTGTCATGGATGAAGACACCTGCATGGTGGATGTGTCCAAGTTCTTCATCCAGTTCACCAACGACGAGTCCTGCGGCAAGTGCAGCGCGTGCCGCGAGGGCAGCGATGCCCTGCTCGAGGTCCTGACCAGGATCACGGCGGGGGAAGGGCGCGAAGGCGATGTGGAGTTTCTCGAGGAACTCGGGCTGGCAATTAAGGACGCCTCCATGTGCGGCCTCGGTCAGACTCTGCCCAACCCGGTCCTGTCCACCCTGAGGCACTTCAAGGACGAGTACGTTGCCCATATCGCGCGACAAGAACTGTACAGCGAAGGTCTGCAAGCCCCTCATCAAGTACTACATCGATCCCGACAAGTGCCCCGGTTGCACCTTGTGTCTCAAGGGTTGTCCAGCCGGGGCAGTGAAAGGAGAGACGAAGCACATCCACGTGATCGACCAGTCCATCTGCACCAAGTGCGGCGAGTGCCTCGAAGTCTGCCCGCCCAAAGTTGGGGCGGTCGTCAAACTCTCCGGGAAACAGGCCCTGTACTTGCAGTCGCTGGCAGCTCCCGTGCCAGTCAAGGAGTGGAAAGCGCGTAGAGCCGAGGAGAAGAGAACGGGAGTCCAGAACCAATAAGCGTGAGAAGAAAAAATGCCGACCCTCACCATCAATAACGCGCAGATAGAAGTTGAGGAGGGGACGAAACTCCTCCACGCCGTGGAAAAAGCCGGCGTCAAGCTCCCCACCCTCTGCCACCATAAGGCGCTGACCCCCTATGGCGCCTGCCGGCTGTGCGTCGTTGAGGTAGCCACTCCGGGCAGGCCGGCCTCTGTGCAGGCTGCCTGCTCCGTACCCCGCCTTGGACGGGATCAGTGTCTTAACCCATAGCGAGAGGGTCACGCGGGCACGGCGCATCGTGGCCGAGCTTCTACTGGCGCGCTGTCCCGACTCCGAAATTGTCAAACGCATCGCCGCCGAGCTGGGAGTCCTGGATACTCGGATCAAGAAGAAAAACGACGACTGTATCTACTGCGGTCTGTGCGTCCGCATGTGCGAGGAACGGATGGGAAGGGCCGCCATCGGCTTCACCGGCAGGGGACCAAAGAAAAAACTGCAGGCGCCCTTCGGCAAACACAATTCAGTCTGTTGGACTTGCGGCGCATGCAATTTCATTTGCCCCACCGGCAAACAGGTTTCATCCCTGGCGACGGCGGGCACCTTCGACCCCATTCGCAACATCTTCAACCTGGATCTCGACTCCAGGCCCGCGACCTACATTCCCTACCCGCAGGCCGTTCCCAACAAGGCCATTATCGATCGTGACACCTGCATCCATTTGAATTACGACGACTGCGGAATCTGCGAGGAAGTGTGCGAGGCCGAGGCCATAAATTTTGACCAGAAACCGTCCACCGTTGAGCTTAACGTGGGGGCCATCATCCTCGCTCCCGGCTACCAGACCTACGATGCCCGGGGCAGCAAAGATCTGGGATATGGCCGACTTCCGAATGTAATTAACGCCATGGAGTTCGAGCGGATTCTGTCGGCGTCGGGACCGTATTCCGGTCATGTGCTGCGGCCGAGCGACGGGCAAACGCCCAAGCGGATCGGTTTCATCCAATGCGTCGGGTCGCGAGACAAGGAGAGGGATTACTGCTCGTCCGTCTGCTGTATGTACGCCACCAAAGAAGCGCTCATGGCCAAGGAGCACCTTGGTGAAAATCTCCAGTGCGACATCTTCTTCATGGACCTGCGCGCCTTCAGCAAAGGATTTGAGCAGTACTACAATCGCGCCCGGGAACAGGGTGTCCAGTATATCCGCTGCCGTGTGCCCAAAATCGAGGAAGTACCCGATACTAAGAACCTCGTCATCAAGTATCTGGCCGAAAACGACAAGAAAATCTCGCGCGAGTATGACCTGGTCGTCCTGTCTGTGGGCATGCAGCCGCCCAAAGAGGTAAAGGCGTTCGCAGAAACATTCGGCATCGCCCTCAATCCCCACGATTTCTGCCACACCTCGGTATTCAAGCCCGCGGAATCTTCGCGGGAAGCGATCTATGTGGCGGGCCCGTTTGCCGAGCCCAAGGACATCCCGGAAACGGTCATGCAGGCATCGGCAGCAGCCGGGCAAGTGCTTTCACTGCTAAAAGACGCCCGCGGAACGCAGATGACACCCAAGGTTTATCCCCTGGAAAGAGATGTGACCGGAGAGGAGCCTCGCATCGGGGTCTTTGTCTGTCACTGCGGAACGAACATCGCCGGCGTGGTCAACGTCCCCTCGGTGATGGAGTATGCGAAGACGCTGCCCAATGTGGTTTACGCCGGGGCTAATCTCTACACCTGCTCCAATGACACCCAGGAAGCGATCAAGGAAAAGATCAACGAACACCATCTGAACCGCGTGATCGTTGCCTCCTGCACACCCCGAACCCACGAGCCCCTGTTCCGGAACACCATGCGCGAGGCGGGACTCAATCCTTATCTTTTCGAGATGGCGAACATCCGCGACCAGTGTTCCTGGGTCCACATGCAGGAGCCAGCAAGGGCAACCGAGAAATCCAAGGACTTGGTGAGGATGGCGGTGGCCAAGGCACGGCTGCTGGAGCCTCTCGCCCAGAGGTCGATCCCAGTCAACAAGTCGGGCTTGGTCATCGGTGGCGGGCTCGCCGGCATGACGGCTGCGCTTTCGCTCGCACATCAGGGATTCAACGTTCACCTGGTCGAGAAGCAGAACGAACTCGGCGGGAATCTGCAGCACCTCCATTACCTGCTGGGCGGGGACAACCGCAAGCCGAGATGAATCGGCTGCGGCTGGAGATCAGCCGCAACGACCTGATCTGTGTCTATACCGGAGCCAAGCTCGAGAAGATCGAAGGCTCAATCGGCGACTTTAGCACCACCATTGCCGTCGACGGTCAGACCACCACCGTCAAGCATGGCACGATCATAGTTGCCACCGGAGCGCGCGAGCATCAGCCCACCGAGTACCTGTATGGCCAGGACAAAAGGGTAATAACCCAGCGAGAACTAGAAGAACGTCTCGTTACTGACGATGGCTTCCTGAAGCCGAACGGAAAGCAAAAAACGGTGGTGATGATCCAATGCGTCGGTTCACGCGACAAAGAGCGGCCCGTACTGTTCGCGCGTGTGCTGCGCCGAGGCGATCAAGAATGCGCTGAAGATAAAAGAACTCTCGCCGCATACGCATGTTTACGTCCTTTACCGCGACATCCGTACCTATGGTTTCAAGGAAGAGTATTACACCCGGGCGCGGAAGCTCGGCGTGGCCTTCGTCCGCTACGAGGAAGATCGCAAGCCTGAAGTAGCGTCGAATGTCCAAGGACTCCAGGTTTCCGTGTTCGACCAGACGCTCGGCATGCCGTTCACCATCGCCGCCGATGCGGTGGTGTTGTCGGCGGGCATTCAGCCGCACGAGGACAATAAACAGCTCGCGCAGCTGATCAAGGTTCCATTGAATAGCGAAGGCTTTTTCCTCGAAGCTCACATGAAGCTGCGTCCCGTCGATTTCATGACCGACGGCGCTTTCCTGTGCGGGCTGGCGCATTCTCCCAAGAACATCGAGGAAACCATTTTGCAGGCTCAGGCCGCCGCCGCCAGAGCATCCACCATCCTCAGCCGGGACAGCATTGAGCTGGAAGGCAACATATCGCATGTCGTCGACGCCAGCTGCGACGGTTGCGCCTACTGCGTGGACACCTGCCCCTACAAAGCGATCACCCTTATCGAGTACATGTGGCAAGGGGGGATCAAGAAAGTCGTCGAAACCAACGACTCCAGCTGCAAGGGCTGTGGCTGCTGCCAGGCTACGTGTCCAAAGAATGGCATATTCGTCTACGGATTTACCCTCGCTGAAATCGAGGCCCAGATCCACGCTGCCTTGGGAGTGTCGTAATGGGAGTGTCGTAATGGAGCATCGTAATGGAAGACAATTTTGAGCCCCTGATCATCGCCCTGTGCTGCAACTGGTGCTCCTACGCCGGCGCAGACTTGGCGGGCGTTTCCCGGACCCAATACCCGCCCAGCATCCGCATCGTCCGCGTCATGTGCTCGGGAATGGTGCATCCCAACCTGGTGATTGATGCCTTCACCAAGGGGGCGGACGGCGTCCTCATCTGCGGCTGCCATCTGGGAGATTGTCATTATAAGGAGGGCAATTACAAAACGGAAAAACGCGCGGACGCCATCAAGCTGATGCTCGCCGATTTCGGTATCGAGGAAGAGCGCTTTCGCTTGGAATGGGTTTCGGCGGCCGAAGGCCCGAGATTTGGGCAGGTGGTGAGAGACTTCACGGAGCAAGTGAAGAAGCTGGGTGTCAGCCCATACAAGCAGTAAGAGACCTCGGCGAGAGGTCTGCCATGAAATCCCTCACCTGATTAAGACCACTTCAAAGGCGTCGCCGTTCTCGGCGATCCCATCGCCGAGATGGTACGATTCGTATCAGGGTATGCCTTTAGGCATACCGTAGGAGCCGTGTTATGAATGCGCCTTTAGGCGCCGTCTTAGGCGCTCGAGTTTCGCCACAGGCTGCTAGCATTTGCTAAGGAACTCTTGCCGTGGAAAGTCCCCTCCAAACCCCGTTTGATAGTGTCGAGAATGCCCATCAATACGTACGATTATTGGTCGAGGCCATCACCGAAGCCAAGAGTGAGATCGCAGCCGACCTCGGGGCGGCCGCGCAGGCCAATTTGGAGCGCCGGGTGCAGGCGCTGCAAATCGTGCAATTCAAGTTAGACAAGTTGGAGCAGCACCTGCAGAGCAGCAGTCGGCTGCTCAACGACCTGCGCACCTTGCGACGGCTTCTGTTGGACGAACGGCCCGAACCCACCACGCCAGCACCGACCGGAATTGTCCGCAATTCTGAGGAATAGATTCCGCCCGGTATTCGGGCAGGCTACACGTTCACGCTCTCAATTTTTCGGCAAACTTCTTTTCCAACTTCGCCAGCTTCGGCGAGATCGTGAACATGCAATAAGACTGGCGCGAATTTTCGTTGTAGTAGTTCTGGTGGTAGTTTTCGGCGACGTAAAATTCCTGGGCCGGCTCGATTGCGGTCACGATCGGCTCCGGAAACACTTTCGCCGCCGTCATCTCCGCAATCACATCCTCCGCAATCCGCTGCTGCTCTTCATCGCTGTAGAAGATGACGGAGCGATATTGCTCGCCCGCATCGTTTCCCTGCCGGTTCAGCGTGGTCGGATCGTGCACCGTGAAGAATACGTCCAGCAGTTCACGATAATTGATCTGGTCGGGATCGAAGGTGACGCGCACGACTTCCACATGCCCGGTGTCGCCGCTGCACACCTGGCGATAAGTCGCCTGGTCGGCGCGTCCGCCCATGTAGCCGGACTCCACGTGTGTGACGCCGGTCAGACGTTGAAAAACGGCCTCAATACACCAGAAGCATCCGCCGCCGAAAACTGCTGTTTGCTCGTTAGCCATGATAGTTAGATGTGCTGGCTAGCCCGAAGTTTCGCAGTCGTGTCAAGAGACGCTGTTAGCTCTTAGCTGTTAGCTTTTGGCTAAAAGCCAAGAGCCAAAAGCCAAATGCCTTGCCCTTACACCGACACCGTGAAAGAAGTTTCCGTCCGCGTAACCGGCCGGTAAAGCGTATCGCGCTCGATCGGTTGGCGCCCGGCTTCCGTGATCAGGCGCACCAGATCGTGTCGCCGCAGGCCCTGGGGAGTGGTCGCACCCGCATCGTGGTAGATCTTTTCCTCGACAACCGTGCCGTCAATATCGTCGGCTCCGAAGCGGAGGGATATCTGCGCAATCTTAGGAGTCATCATCTGCCAGTAAGACTTAATATGCGGAAAGTTATCAAGCACCAGGCGGCTGACCGCAATCTGCTTGATGTCGGTCATGCCCGTGGTCGTAAAAAGATGCTGTAGCGGCGTGTTCGCCGGATGAAAGGCGAGAGGAATAAACGTCTGGAAGCCGCCGGTCTCATCCTGCAAAGCGCGCAGTTTGAGCAGGTGGTCAACGCGGTCTTCGTCGTTTTCGATGTGGCCATAGAGCATGGTGGCGTTAGATTTCAGCCCGATCTGGTGCGCCAGTCGCGCGGTATCGAGCCATTGATCGCCGTCAATCTTGTGATCGCAAATAATGTGCCGCACGCGGTCGGCAAAAATTTCGGCCCCGCCGCCGGGCAGCGAATCGACCCCCGCCTCTTTCATTTTTTCCAGCGTCTCGCGGATCGTGAACTTAGCCCGCTTAGCCAGGTAAGCAACTTCCACCATGGTAAAAGCCTTCATGTGGACTTGAGGAAAGCGCTCTTTCAACCCGGAAACAAGGTCAAGAAAATATTGAAACGGCAAATCGGGATGCAGCCCGCCGACAATGTGAAACTCGGTGACCGCCTCGGTGTAACCAGAAGCCGCAGTCGCGAAAGCCTCCTCAAGCGCCATAGTGTAAGCGCCCGGAGTATCCTTCTTGCGCCCAAAAGCGCACAACCGGCAAGCAGCCACGCAAACATTCGTAGGATTGATATGCCGGTTGACGTTGAAGTAAGCCTTGTCCCCATGCCTCCGCTCCCGCACCCAGTTGGCCAGCCATCCCACGGCAAGAATGTCGCCCGTCCCATAAAGCGCAAGCGCATCGCCCTCGTTCAGGCGTTCGCCCGCGAGGACTTTATCTTTAATCGGAAGCAGAAGCGGGTCGTCGGTTTGGAATGGGTGCACGTTCGGCATCTTCTCAATAATAACCCACCGTGCGGAGGACCACTAAAGAGTTGTCATCCTGAGCGCAGCATGGACTTCACGAAGTGGAGTCCATGCGGAGTCGAAGGACCCCTACACCCTATTGACTTTCGCCATCGCTATGGCAACATATAATTGTCAGATAATACTCAGCGCGAGGTCCTCCTTATGCTCGATACCCGTGAAATCCACTCCTTGACCGATTTCCTGCGGAACCACAAAAAGCATGTCGCGCGGCTCAAAAAGACGCAAGCCCCGGAAGTGCTGACGGTGAACGGCAGGGCCGAGGTCGTTGTGCAGGACGCGGCCAGCTACCAGTTAATGCAAGAGCGATTGCACCACATGGAAACCCTTGCCGCAATTCAGGAGGGAATGGCGAGCGCGGAACGGGGCGAACTGAAGCCAGCCGCTCAGGTGTTGGACGAGATGCGGACCAAGTATGGCCTACCGCGTTAGTCTCACCGCACCGGCTGAAGCCGATGCGTATGCGGCGTTTGAACGAGATCGAATCGGAATGGACAGCAAGAGATCGGGAAGCAAAAACCTGCGACGGGCCAGCCCGAGTGTTCCTCCACCCAGAGCCTGCCCTGAGCTTGTCGAAGAGTTAGAGTCCAAAGAACGGACGCGAACCTGGGGCACCAGGCCGGGAACCTGCCTAGCGAACGTCAAGCGGTATCGCCACACCGTTCACGCCTACCCATCTAAACATCTTCGCCAGAGCTCGATAGTCCCCATTCGTTGCGAGGAGCAAATCTGCTGCCCAGCCTGCTGCGAGGTCAGCCGCCTGCATATGATCAGTCATATGAGACGCTTCTTCAGAAACCGCTCGTTCACGCCCTCGGCTCACGACGAACGTAGGAAGTCTTGCCGCACGTGCCACTCTGTCAACGAGTTCGTTGAGTATCGGGAGACTCTTCTCATGTTCCACATCAAATGCTCGTCCCATCGATTTCACGATATCAAGAGCACCCGCTAGGCTGCTGGGGCCGTATCCTCCGCCTCCAAATGCCAGGACAACCTGCATAGTTTCACTCGGGCTCAGCATCGAGTGGGCGCGAGCCGCCAAAACAATAGCGTCATTAAGCTTTCCACCTGCCCTAGCTTGCAGTTCGGCCGGGTTGGAGGATGGCATACCCTGACTGAAATATGTAAATGGAATGTCTTCTAGGCAATCCTCAAGGTGAGAAAGCCTGCCCAGCGGGCTCTCCGAAATCATCCTCCTCGCGGTTAGATCGTTCAGAATGGTTAGGTCGTAGTCGTGGCCTGCCTCAGCGCCCTGGTCAATCAGGTCAATAAGGGTTATTCGGCGGTACATCGGCAAATCAATAATGGTGAGTTCAGCCTGTTCCAATCCACCGCGGACCCTCTGGCTGAGCTCACGGTTCGAGAGAACATACTCCCTTCTGTTTCGATAATCACGCCACTTAAGCTCCTCTACGTTAAGGAACGATCGAAGCTCCCCTACCCACGCGAGAATCGCGTCATGGCGAAACTGAGCAAGGACGTATTTGTCGTCTCCTGTTTTGACAGAGTCACCATATGCAAAACCAGGCATAACCCAAGAATACTATGTAGATTTCGCCGGTGCCCCAGGTTCGCGTCCGTTCTTTGGACGCTAACCTGGGTTGAGGGTGGTCGGCGCTAACTTCCCCGCATCCCAGTTGACATCACGCGTTACAATAAGAATTAGCCTAGCGTCCAGCGCGACGGTGGGTGCAAGCAGACCCAAGTTATTTGAAATCAAATGCCGGATACCCTACTCGCAACCCATTGATTCTAATGAAAAGCAGGAGTCCGACCCACCACTAACCCCTTTGTTCTTGATATTTTGGAAGTAACTCCTGCAGGGTCAATATTTTAGCGGAAATCCGGGGGGGGTTACCAAACCCAACCGCCGAAGCTCAACCGTGCCTCAGCAGCAGATCTCCCGCGACAAAGAAAAAGAACACCACCGAAATCACTCCGTTCATAGTGAAGAACGCAGCGTTCAGCTTGCTCAGATCGTCGTGCCGGACCAGCCAGTGTTCGTAGAGCAAAAGCCCAGCCACGGCGATCACTCCCGCGACCGCCAGCTTACCTAAGCCAAAGGTGACGATCAGCGCGACCAGCAGCCCAAGCATCACAATGTGAAACGCGCGGGCGACGACGAGCGCATTCCTGATCCCGAGATAACGCGGCAGCGAGTGCAAACCATGGCTGCTGTCGTAGTCATGATCCTGGCAGGCGTAGATCACGTCGAATCCGCCAACCCAGAACGTCACTGCGGCGGTGAGCAGCAAAATCCGCGGATCGAGCGAACCGCGAACCGCGATCCACGCGGCTGCCGGAGCAATCCCGAGCGCGAATCCGAGAAACAGATGCGACCAGCGCGTGAATCGTTTGGTGTAGGAATAAAGAAGTATCACCGCCAGCGCCACCGGCGAAAGCATCAGCGTCAAGCGGTTCAACTGCGAAGCGGCGAGAACAAAAATTCCGCAAGCCACCAGAACGAATGTGCTCACGAACGCTGGCGTCAACTGTCCGACCGGCAGCGCGCGAGTCGCGGTGCGAGGATTGGCGGCGTCAATCGAGGTGTCGGCCAGGCGATTGAAGGCCATGGCGGCGGAACGCGCCGAAACCATGGCCACGACGATCCACCCCAGTTGCCGCCACGCCGGCAAACCTCCAGCCGCCAGCATGGCTCCGCAGAGCGCAAACGGGAGCGCGAAGATCGAGTGCTCCCACTTAATCATCTCCAGCGTGATCTTAAGATTTCGGAGCAAGCCCACGAGCCAATTGTAAAGCAGTTGTGTCGCGCCGGCGTCCCCGCCGGCCCACTCACAGATCATCCCTTTAGCCCGGACGGAGAGCCCAATGCTCCATCGCACGCCTTATCACGCTGCGGCATTACTATCCACCATCCACTGTTCCTTCCACCAACGGCACAAACCGGCAACCTTCGAGAATCTTTACCTCGGGCTCTCCGCTGACTTTGAAGATCAATTGCAATTCCTGGCAGGAGGATGGGCCGACCGGCACCATCATGCGTCCGCCTTCGCGCAACTGAGCGAACAGCGTTGGCGGCATCTCGGCGGTTGCGGCAGAAACAAGAATAGCGTCGAACGGCGCGTATTCAATCCAACCTTGGCTGCCATCGCCAACTCTGATCGTTACGTTGCGATATTCCAACCGACGCAGCGTACCCTCCGCCGTAGCCGCCAGTGGCGCGTGGCGTTCCACCGAATACACCTCGGCCGACAGCAGCGAAAGCAGTGCCGTCACGTAGCCGGAACCGGTGCCGACTTCAAGGACGCGATCGGTGGCTTCAAGGGCGAGATGCTCGAGCATCGCAGCCACGATATAAGGCTGCGAAATGGTTTGTCCTTCGCCGATGGGCAGCGGATGGTCCCCATAGGCGTCTGCCCGGAAAAGCTCCGGAACAAACTCGTGCCGCGGCACTTTGCGCATAGCGTCGAGCACGCGAGGGTCTTGGATTCCACGCTCTGCAAGTTGCGTGCGCACCATTTCTTCGCGCTGTCGCTGAAACGAATCGCGTTGGAAAGAGAAGCCCATGGCTCCTGTTTTGCGTTTTCAGTACGGTCCGATGATTCCGCCAATGTTGCCTGCAGTGGGCGTCTCAAGCCGCACCGTCCTTTCTTGCGCTTCGATCATGTCGAGATACTTGTAGGCCGAGCCGGTGTTGAAGAGCACCACCTTGTCTTCCTCGCGGAAGAAGCCGCTGGCGCGCAGCTTCTGATAGGCAACGAGTGAGGCGGCCCCTTCGGGAGCGGCGAATACGCCCTCCACGCTGGCCCAGTGTCGCGTGGCCGCGAGGATTTCCTCGTCGGTCGCAGCAACCGCGGCGCCCTGGCTTTTCTTGAGTATCTCGAGAATCAGGTAATCGCCATAAGCCTTGGGCACGCGCAGGCCGGCGGCAAAGGTCGCGGCGCCAGCCCACATTTCGGAAGCACTCTTTCCCTCTTCCCACGCTTTCACGATCGGCGCGCAGCCCGCAGCCTGCACCGTGATCATTTTTGGGCGCTCAGAACCGATCCAGCCCAGCTCCTCCATCTCATCGAAAGCCTTCCACATGCCGATCATGCCCACGCCGCCGCCAGTCGGATAGATGATACCTTGCGGCAGTTTCCAGCCCAGTTGTTCGGCAACCTCGTAGCCCATCGTCTTCTTGCCTTCGACGCGGAACGGCTCTCTGAGAGTCGAGACATCGAACCATCCTTCTTTGTCCTTGCGTTCGGCAACCATGCGGCCACAGTCGCTGATCAAGCCGTCGACTAGAGTGACGTGCGCGCCGTAGTAATCGCATTCCATACGATTCGCCATGGGCACATCTTTAGGCATAAAAATATAGGCGTCGATGCCCGCCGCGGCTGCGTAAGCCGCCAGCGCGCCCCCAGCGTTTCCAGCGGAAGGAGCGGCCAGCTTCTTCAGTCCATAATGTCTGGCCATGGTCACCGCGGCCGACATACCGCGCGCTTTGAACGATCCGGTCGGATTCAGCCCTTCGTCCTTGATATAGACATTCGCATGCTCGCGGCTGGGAAGTATGGGAGTAAATCCCTCGCCCAGCGTCACCGGCGTTTCACTTGCAGAAAGTTCGGGGAGAACTTCGGCGTAACGCCACATGCTGGCCGCGCGCCCCGATAAATTTGCGGGCCGCAACTTCCCTTTCAGGTTGGCCAGATCGTAGCGGACGAAAAGCACGCCGCCATCTTTAGGACAGACATTCTGCGGGCGGTCGGCAGAGAGATGCTCTCCGCAGCGAGTACATTCAAGGTAGGCAATTCGCATCGGTGGAAGGATAGCACTTTGGCTCCTAGCTCTTAGCTTTCGGCTGTCAGCACCCGGTTGTGCCTGGAACGATGGAACTGATGTTTGCAGCGCTTGAGGATTCCCGGCGTGATTGCGATGTTTCGACAGCCATCGCAACGGGGCTGGACACTCAAACTTGCTCCTTCAATGGTGATGACTGTACGGTTCGTTCTGAAAGGTGCTAACTATGGCTGCCCTCAGAACATTTGTCGGCGTCTTGGATGGTCTCTCTCACCACCCCGCCAAACCAGCCAGTAATTTTAACGAAGCTGTTGTAGGTTTCTGCGGAAAGCTGCCGGTTGCGTTCACCGTAAGACTCTGATGCGCAGGTAAAGCTTTCAACCAGTTCCATGACTCTCCGAAAAGCCTGATAGGCATCGAATAAATCGACAGGCTGAGGGCTGGAGAGCTGACGGTAGCGTGCGATCCCCGCTTTGGCCTCCTGAACCCTCGTTCCCAGAGCTTCCAGCGTGATCTTGCAGGCCTCACGAGACTCCGTTGTTGTCGCGTCCTCGCAATGAAATCCGGGTGCTAGGTTTTGTTGATATTGATCCAGCGCCTTGCTCGCGTCCTGCAGCAGAGGATCGACTGGTTCCCGACCGTGGGCGGGAACGGCTAAAACGAACAACAGCGATACAGGCAAAAGGCGAGGTAGTTTCATCGGGCTCCTCCGACAAAGCTTAGGCTAATATGTTCGACCTTACTGCCAAAACTTTGCAAGGTCGGTAGTCACAATCCGCGTTCGCACTTAGCTATGCGAGCTACTGCATAGCAGAGCTATGCGCCGGTGGTCTCTTACGCTGGCAACCTCTTGAGCATCTCATTCGCCCGTCGAAACCAAGGCCGCTCCCGGCGCCGCAGGTAGCCGGGCATGGTGGGTTTCTTATCCAGCACTTTCTGCGCCCACTCCCGCGCTTCGCCGTTGCGTCCCTCCGACGCCAGCAGATCCGCGAAATTCAAGTAAGTCTCTGACAACGTCGACGTGATCGTTACCTGCCGGAAGAGCGCCTCGGCTTTTTCCTTTTGCCCGGTCTGCGCGTAGGCGTGAGCAAGCAATCCAGCGGCGCGCTGGAAATCGTAGTCGGGCTCTTTGCCGACGACGCGCTCAAGGTCGGGTAACGCGGCCGCAGCGTCGCCTAACAGGATGGCGCAAACTCCGCGCCGGTAGAAAGGGTCGGGCGTATCGGCGCGAGCGGCGATGGCCTTGTCGAATGCTCCTCGCGCCAACTGGAGCTGGCCGTCATCCATGTAAAGGTTGCCGAGTTCTTCATAGTTTCCCGCCGACGGATTGTCGCGGATCGCAACTTCCAATTCGCCAATGCGTCTGCGGCGCGGAAAAACTTTGAAGGACTGCCCGAGCAGTCCAATGTCGGGAAGCGCTTCGACGAAAAGATAGATAATCGCGCCCAGCGGACCGAGAAACAGGATGACAAAAATCCAGTAGGTATCGGGCCGACGCCGGATAAAGTGGACAATCGCCAGTCCCTGGAGGATGATGCCCCACGGATATAGAAGGTGGCTCAGAAGTCCCATGCTACTCCGCGGCGCGCAGCCGATTCTGCCAGTGCGACCAGAGGAACCAGACAATCCCGCCCAACAGCAAGACTCCTATGATCGCGTCGAACTTATGGAAGTACTTGCCGAGCGAGCGCCAGTTCTCGCCGAGTTTCATGCCGAAGTAAGCCAGCACGAAACACCAGGGCCACGATCCGAGGAAAGTATAGATGTGGAATTTGGCGCGCGGCATGCGTGCGATTCCGGCGGGCAGCGCGATAAATGTGCGGATCACGGGTAGGAGGCGCGCAATGAACACGGCCATGTCTCCCCAGCGCACAAAGAAGCGGTCGGCCCAGTCGAGTTCACGGTGGCCCATCAGGATCCAGCGGCCGTAACGCACGACCAGCGGGCGCCCGCCGTAGCAGCCGATCTCGTAGGCGAACAGCGAGCCCAGGTTGCAGCCGATCGCGCCGGCGGTTGCCGCCCAAACCAGTTTCATCGTGCCTGTATAAACAAGGTAGCCGGCGAAAGGCATGATCAGTTCGGAAGGCAGCGGAATGCACGCGGACTCAATCGCCATGAGCAGCGCAATGCCGGCATAGCCGGTCGCGACGACGA
Organism: uncultured Acidobacteriaceae bacterium; assembly: GCA_963797885.1. Lineage (GTDB taxonomy): Bacteria > Acidobacteriota > Terriglobia > Terriglobales > Acidobacteriaceae > Acidiflorens. The sequence goes on from CAWCRQ010000025.1 coordinate 121,557, forward strand.
TGGAATTGATAAAGACGAAAAGTATGGTGAGGATTTTTTCGGTCATGAAATCAGGAGATCGGGTCATCGGGAGATCGGGTCATCGGGTCATCGGATGATCGGGATTTGGTTTTCAATCACCCGATGACCCGATGGTCAGATCACCCGATGCCGTTTAAAACGCCCCTTCCTGCGTGAAGCTGAAGCCGGGCAAGGTTACGCCCTCCGCCGATTTGGCGACCTTCACCTTCACCACGGGCGCATTGGGCGCGTTGACCTTGGCGGGCCGCAGCACCGCGTATTGCGTAAACACTTCGCTGTACACCTTGGTGACAAGGTGATCCTGGCCGGTTGCATCCTGGCGCCACACTTGTCCGAGTTTGATGCTTTTCACTGCCACAAGTTTTTCCTTTGATTCTCAGAGTACTCACCCGGCCGCCAAGCCGTCAATTGCAGCGCAGTTACTTTTGTGGGATGGCCAGCGGTTTGCGGGCCGGAGGTTTTGAGCGGTATCGTCTGTTCTCGTCACCTGAGCGTGGTAGCCTTGGTCTGAATATGACTGACTGGCGCGTTGATAACGCAAAGTGGACCCGTGGCGCGGTCTTGCATCTTCGGAAGTACGCTCGCCCAAGGGAAGATTGGGACCACGATCACTGCGAAGGCTGTTTCGCCAAGTTCATGGAATCCGGTTCGCCAGAGGTACTCACCGAGGGATATATCACCGAGGACAACAAACGATGGATATGTCCCGACTGTTTCCGCGACTTGAAGGAAGAGATGGAATGGAAACTGGCCTAGCAGTTCAATGGGCCGGATTTTGAGTGAAATGGCCTTGGTTTCGTCAACTATGTTCAAGCGAGAAGGTGGCGGCTTACTTTGAACTCTCTTTCTCCACACAAGGCAACCGATGTAAATACAATCCTAACTTCGATCCCTTCTTGAAACGGGCGCTTCCGGGACCGTTTGGCGCGATAAAGAATCCACAGTCCATATCGAAATCTGCATGGGCGGCAAACAAGTCCGAGAGGAAGTGGAACGCCGCCTTATCCCCTTCAATAAGAATGTAGGATTTATCTTCCGTCAGAGGTTTGACCATCAACTTAACGTTGTGGGCCTTACCACATACTTGGTCTGGAGTTCTCTTCATGTTACTGCTCTCCGTGGCTTTAGGCCGCAATGCATTTCTGCCCAAGGTACGAATTTTACTACTATTTGCAGGTCTTGCATTGGGCCCTCTTGGATAGTTGTTGCAAAATCCCCATTTACGCTCATCGCGTTTGTTACCATGAACCACGTTCAGGAGGGAAACCGATGCCCCGCGGAAATGTGCCGCGTCAACCGAGTCGCAGCGGACGACAGGAAGGTGCGCGCCGGGCCACGGGTGCGCCGTTGAAGGGTGCGCCGCTGAAGCGCACACAATCATTGCAGCGTAGAAATGCGAAGAATGCGTCCGCGCGTCCCACCGCCGGTCGAGCGCCGCTTGACGCTGAGAAGAAGCCGAAGGCGGTTGCTCTGAAAAAGAAATCTGTATCTGGAGCGGGAGACACGGCAAGCCGCGCCTCTACTTATGACCCTCTCGCGCCTGAGCGAGTACGTCAGATCATCGCGCATCTTGATCAACTCTATCCCGATGTGACCTGTGCACTCACCCACCGCAGCGCATGGGAATTGCTGGTGGCAACGATTCTTTCCGCGCAGTGTACCGATGTGCGGGTGAACCTGGTCACGCCGGTGCTGTTTGAAAAGTATCCGAGCGTTCAGGATTTCGCCGCGCTTGAGCCGGAACAGTTGGAGCCCGATATCCGCTCCACCGGCTTCTTCCGCAACAAGTCGAAATCGGTGGTGGGCGCGGCGCGGAAGGTGGTCGCGGACTTTGGCGGGAACGTGCCGCAGACGATGGAGGAGTTGCTGAGCCTTCCCGGAGTGGCTCGCAAAACAGCGAACGTCGTGCTCGGAACGTGGTTCAAGAAAAATGAAGGGATCGTCGTAGACACGCACGTGACGCGGATTTCACGCCGTCTTGAACTGACGAAACAAGAAGACGCTCGAAAGATTGAAGAAGACCTGATGCGAATTATTCCTCGCGAACGGTGGACAGACTTTTCTCACCAAGTAATCTGGCACGGGCGGAAACTCTGCGTGGCGCGAGGTCCGAAGTGCGCCGATTGCGCTCTGGAGAAACTGTGTCATGCGGCGGACAAGACCTGGTCTACGGTTGAGATTCATCCGGGGGCGCAGCCTTAACATTCCTTCCTATTAACTCCGAGGATACTATCTAGTATTTAACGTCCCCCCCCCCCCCCGGATTTTCTGCAAAATATTGAAACAAAAGGACTTACTTGTAAAATATTCCGGAGTATGGACTTAAGCCCGATTTTCGGCCTAAATTCCCGTTTTGGGGCGGTTTGGGGAGATTTTCCACTCCTCCAACCTGGGCTCGCTTTCGCCTGCTGAGCAGCTCGGTTTATCAAAGAGTTACTGGCTGCCGGCTTTGCCGATCCGAAGTCATTGTCGCATCGGGCGGGTCGCGAGGCTGTGATAGGGCCCACAGCTCGTTTGTGATGAAAAAAATCAGGGTCGGATTGCGGGAGTGGAGATGCCCGCGGGATCTCACTCATCGCGAAGAACGCGATGAGTATGGCGCACGCGGCCTCGCGCGGGGAGTTCGCGGGCGGTAGTTAGTCCGAAAAAATCAAAAGGCACGATCAAAGGCAAGATCAAAGGCAAAATCAAAAGCAAGATCAAAGGCAAAATCAAAAGCAAGATCAAAGGCAAAATCAAAAGCAAGATCAAAGGCAAAATCAAAAGCAAGATCAAAGGCAAAATCAAAAGCAAGATCAAAGGCAAGATCAAAAGCAAAATCAAAGGCAGCGGACAGGAGTGTCCGCTCCACACAGTCCTTAGCCGCCGGTGTAGGACAGTTCGACTACGGTGCAATCGTCGTTGAGCGGCGTGCCTCCGCAAAAATCGGCGACGGCGGTGAAGACGTCCTCCATCGAAGTGCTCTTCCCCGCCACATGTTCGAGACGTTCGCTGTCAAACATATCTCCGCGGGCGTTCTCGGCTTCGGTGACGCCATCGGTCACCAGGATCATCCGATCCCCCGGCCTCATCTGGCAGCGGTCGCTCGAGTAAGTCGCATCGGCGATCAGGCCTACGGGCAGGTTGCCGTGGGATGGCCGGAGCACTTCTTCGCCACAGATCCAGACCGGTGGAATGTGTCCGCAGTTGACGTATTCAAGATCGCCGTCGCTGCGCAGGTGAGTAATGATCATAGTCGCGTATTTCTCACCGATGTGCTTATAGGTGAAGAAGCGATTGATCGCGTCGACGATCTCCACCAGTGGCATGCCGGAAATGAGTTGCGAGTAGACCATGCCCTGGAGAATGGAAGCTAGCAGGGCGGCCGAGACTCCTTTGCCGCTAACGTCGGCGAGAACGACGGCCAGGCCTTGCGGCGTGTTCACGGCTTCGAAGAAATCGCCGCCGATTTCTTTGCAGGACAAGTTGCGTCCGTTCACCCGCGCAAAAGAAACTTCGGGAAGGGTCACCGCCAACAGACGCTGCTGAATGGACGCTGCGATCCCCAGTTCCTGCTGGTAACGGCGCCCGGCTTCTTCGGCCTGCACCAGACGCGCGTTTTCGACTAGCTGGGCAGCTTCAGTTGCGATCGCGCGCAGAATATCGTGGCTGACGCTGGTGATATCGCGCGAGGCAAAGCGCGAATCGACATAGAGAGCGCCCATCACTTCCCCACCGGCTGGTTGATCGGCCCGGGTGGTCTGCACCAAAGGCTTGCGCAGGGGCATGCAGATCACAGTTCGCAGGTCGAAGGCGACAATGCTTTTCCGCTCCTTTACGTCGAGCATCTGACTGGTGTCAGTGACCAGGTATTCGGAGTTAGAGGTCAAGGCGCCTTCGAGAACCGAACGCGAAATTGTCGTGTCGTCGAGCAGCGCCTCGCCCTTCGAGTTGCGCCCGGCAGCCAGCGTCAGGGTTCCGCCAAGATCTTTCAGGAAGATGTAGCCGCGTTCGGCGCGAGTCAGTTTTAGCGTGGCTTCGAGCAGCGTAACCAGGATTTCATCGAGCACGCCGATGGTGTTCAGCTTGCGCGCCGCTTCCATGAACAGCGTGAGTTTCTCGAGGTCGCTGGCT
>CAWCRQ010000026.1:0-53182 GCA_963797885.1 uncultured Acidobacteriaceae bacterium
CGGAGAGGAAGATCGCCTCGGGCGCTTAAGCGCAAATCATTTTCAATGACTTATCGGCACGACTGAAGTCGTGCCCTTCCCAAAACCCGCTCGAATCAGAATTTTTCCGCAGCTGCTAGGTCGCGGTCTGCAAGATGACCACTAGCCTTCGCGGGCCATGCGCTCCCTGCACCAGGATTTTTTCGATATCGGCTGTGCGGCTGGAGCCGCTGATGACGCATGCGAACGAGTTGCTGTCGAGTTTTCTTTCCTGCGAGACTCGGCTCAGGGCAGTGGCCAGATCGGGAACCAGTTGAGCCACAGTCGCGTAAACGATGTGACAGGGGGCGATCACCGAGGCGCCTCGGCCGCCGCACGCAGCGGTCACCAGAATCGACCCGGTTTGTGCAATGAGAGCTTCGGCGAGCGTGACCGTGGCCTGTGAAGCTTCGCCCGGCGCGCCTTGACTCGACCAGCGGATCGGCCGAGCCGGCGCGGCCAGTTCGATGAGCCGGCGCAACGCTGGATCGTCTTGCACGAAAGTTTCTCCCTCAGGCAGCGACTGGAGAACCTTCGAAAGCTGTCGCGCACTTGCGGCAGAATCGGCGGTCAGGGCGCATTCCATTAGATTGCCAACGCATTCCTGCTGGAAGCGCTCGAGAGGATTAACGATTGGCTCAAAGATGACTGGCTCAAAAATCACGCGGCCCGACGCCATCGCCGCCCGCTCCGGGACTACGGTGCGCAATCCAGCGCGAATCCGTTCCAGAATCCGGTCGCGGCTTGGATTTTCGGTTTGCGCTTTTTCGGTTTGTGCTTTGTTAGTTTGCACTTTGTTAGTTTGCACCTAGGCCTTTTTTCCAACGCGCACGAAATGATTCGGACGGCAACGGCACGGGCGAGCGATAACGGTTCCACACTCGCATCGGGTCGAGGATCGATCCCGCAAGGCCCAGTCCGTAAAGGATGCGAAGAACCTTGCGCATCAACCAGCCACCGAGCGCGTAAATCCGAGGATGAAGCATAGCCCAGCGCCAAGCCCGGAATATCAGCCGCTCACTCGACTTGGTGGCTCCCGCTTCGGTGGCGTTGCGGCGGTTTTGCAGCAGGTGGTGATGCAGATCGATCTTCACCGGACAAACGCTGCTGCAAGCGCCGCACAGCGACGACGCGTAGGACAGGTGTTTGAACTCCTTGATGCCATTCAGATGCGGCGTAAGCACGCTGCCGATCGGTCCGGGATAGGTCGTGCCATAAGTATGTCCTCCGACGTGGCGGAAGACGGGACAAATATTCAAGCAGGCGCCACAGCGAATACAGTGCAGCACCTCGCGCTGTTCCGCATCGGCCAGCAACTGGCTGCGTCCGTTGTCCACCAGCACCACATGGAATTCTTCCGCGCCGTTGACTTCGCCCGGCTGGCGCGGACCGCCGATGAGCGTACCGTAGGTCGTGATTCCCTGCCCTGTGCCGGAGGTTGCGAGCACAGGCCATAACACGGCCAGATCTTCGAGCCGCGGAATGACTTTCTCGATGCCGGTGACCACCACGTGAATGCGTGGAACGCTGGTGCACAGGCGGCCATTGCCTTCGTTGGTGGAAATGGCAATGACACCGGCGTCCGCCACCAGAAAATTCGCGCCCGAAATACCCATTTCCGCGGCGAAGAAGGCCTGGCGCAGTATGCGGCGCGCTGCCGCCATCAAATAGACCGGATCGTCGCTGTCGATTGCCGGGTCCAATTTTTCGCGAAACAACTTGGCGATTTGGCCGCGGTTGAGATGCATGGCTGGGGTGACGATGTGGTAGGGCGGTTCATCGCGCAACTGCACGATGAACTCGCCAAGATCGGTTTCCCAAACCTTAATACCCGCCTTCTCCAGTACCGGGCTGAGGCGGATTTCTTCCGTCACCATGGATTTCGACTTCACCACCGTGCGCACACCGAGCCGCGTGGCAACGTTCTTCACATAGGTGCAGGCTTCTTCGCTAGTGGCCGCCCAGAAAACATGTCCGCCGCGCGCAATCACTTTTTCTTCGAACTGTAGAAGGTAGCGATCCAGATGATTGATGGCTTCCCGCTTAATCTCCTGGCACTTCTGGCGAGCGGCTTCCCAGTCCTTGATGCGCGCGCGACCCTTGAGGTGTGCTACATCGTAGCTGTCCATGCCGCGCTGAATGATTTCGCGGTGCATCAAGTCCGCCGACTTCACGGCGGCGTCCTGCAGGAAGAGTTGTGCCGCGGTTTGGCTCACGATTTCTCCTGACCCATTCTTTTCTGCGGCGGGCTCTCCCGCAGCGGGCTTTCCTGCGCGAGGATGCTGGCAAGATAAATGGTGCGGGTTGGCGCGTGGCGCTTGCCCAAGATTCCTTGCAGGTGCAACAGACAACTGGGATCGGTCGCGGTCACGAACTCGGCGCCGGTCGCGGCCACACTCTCCGCCTTGGAAGTTCCCATGGCGGCGGAGATGTCGGAAAACTTGGCGGCAAAGGTTCCGCCAAAACCACAGCATTCCTCGGAGCGGACCATTTCAATCAGCTTCAGGCCCTCCACCTGGCGCAAAAGCTGTAGAGGCTCATCGTGAATGTGCAGCTCGCGTAGCCCGTGGCAGGAAGCGTGATAGGTAACCGAGTGCGGGAAGATTGCGCCGACTTGGGTGACAGCGGCAACCTTGACCAGGAATTCCGAAAGCTCAAAGGTGCGGCTGGCTACGGCGAGGGCGTCCTCACGGAACGAACTCTTAGCCAGCAGTTCGGGGTAGAACGAGCGAACCATGGTGGTGCAGGAACCGGAGGGGCATACGATCACTTCGGCATGCTTGAAAATTCGAACGAAATTCTCCGCACACGGCCTCGCCTCGTTCCAGTACCCGGTGTTGAAAGCAGGCTGGCCGCAACAGGTCTGATCTTCGGGGAACTCGACTGCGTAGCCCAACCGGCGCAGCACCCTGACCGTGTCCACCGCCACCTCGGGCAGCAGTTGGTCCACGAAGCACGGGACGAATAGAGATACTTTGCGTTTCACGATTTAACCTTCAGACAATCCAACCTTTAGGCGATGGGAGCTTCTTGCCAGGATCCACACGCTCACCGCTCTTGATTTGCTATACCCAGCCCCTAAAGGGGCATCTGATTTTGAAGAACTTGCGGCATCGCTAAAGGATGCCCTGATACGAATCTACCGCAGCACCAGACGGGTGAACGGAAATACATAGGCCTGGAGGGTCACCATAATTCCGACCAACGCCGCGAGCGCAATGCTGTGGAAGAACACGTAACGCAGGATGTCGCCTTCGTGTCCGTACCACTCGGTGGCGGTGCTGGCCACGACGATGCTCTGGGCATCGATCATCTTGCCCATGACCCCACCCGCACTGTTGGCTGCGCCCATCAGGATGGGAGAGAGCCCGATCTGCTGCGCGGAGATCTTCTGCAGGCTGCCGAACAGCACGTTGGACGCGGTGTCGGAACCGGTCAGGGCCACGCCCAGCCAGCCCAGTAAGGTGCCAAAGAACGGATACAAATGTCCCGTTCGCGCGAACGCCAGGCCCATAGTGGCATCCACCCCCGAGTAGCGGGTCATGATGCCGATCGAAAGCATGGCCGCGATGGTCATCAGCGAGAACCGTATGTGCCACACGGTTTGCCACCACATGGCGATGATCTTCGGGAGCGAGAGGCCCATGATGAAGCCGGAGATGACCGCCGCGAATAGAATGCCCGACCCAGTGGCGGAGAGCCAGTTGAGGCCGAACACTGCGCCCTCGGGCGTAGGTTTCACCACCACCGGGGGCATGCGTTGGGACAGCTTGTTGAGACCGGTCACAGGAAACTGCGGGTTGGTGATCTTGCTCGGCGGAGTTGACCAGGTGCTCATGGACGTGAACACCTTTTCCGGAGTATTCATGATCTTCTTGCCGGTGTTCGTACCCCAGCAGAAAACGAATACGCTGAGCACCAGCCACGGCAGCCATGCGCGCGCGACCTCGCCGCGGCTGTAACCGTGCTGACCGCGAGCGGCGCGCTGCTCACCTTCCTCCTCACCCTCGTGCCCCCAAATCTTTTTCGGCTGCCATATCTTTAGGAACAGGATAAGACACACCATCGAGATGATGGCCGCGCCGATGTCCGTCAGCCACGGCCCGTGGAAGTTCGAAATCAGGAATTGCGGGATGGCGAAGGTAACCCCGGCCACCGCAACGGCCGGCCAGATTTCCTTCATCCCTTTGTACCCTGCGTACGCCCACACCAGCCAGAACGGCACCAGCACGGAGAAGAATGGCAGGATGCGGCCAACCTGTGCGCCTAGAGTGAACTCAGAATAGCCAGTGACTGCGGCGAGGGCAATGATGGGCGTGCCGAGCGCGCCATAGGCCACGGGTGCAGTATTGGCGATGAGGGACAAGCCCGAGGCCTGCAACGGCTTAAATCCTAGGCCGATGAGAAGCGCTGCGGTCACCGCGACCGGCGTTCCGAACCCGGAAGCGCCCTCAAAGAACGCGCCGAAGGAAAAGGCGATCAGCAGCAGTTGCAAGCGCGTGTCCTGGGTGATGCCCGTCATGCTTTCCTGCAAGACCTTGAAGCGGCCGGTAAGCAGGGTCATCCGGTACAGGAAGATGACGTTCAGGATGATCCAGCCGATGGGGAACAATCCATAGCAGGCACCGTAAATGGCGGTGATGCTCGCCATTTTGACCGGCATATGGAACAGGGCTGTTGCGATCACTAGCGCCGTGACCAGTCCTAAGAAAGCGGAGTAGTGAGCTTTCATCCGGAAGATGGCCAGAGACCCGAGGAGCACGATTACGGGTATAGCGGCGAAAATCGTCGAAAGCCACCAGTGACCGAAGGGGTCGTAGCCTTGCTGCCAAGGCTTGATGGGCGTCGTGCCGGTCCAGGCGAGGACGACGATTGCGGCCGTGACTAAGGCCATCAGGATGGCGGGAACCGGGCTTCCGGCTACCGGCTTGGTGGCCGGAGATGGGGAGGATGGAGGATTTGCTACGACGGACATAAGCACCTCGTTTGTACCTGCCGCAAGCAAGCGGCGCATCCAGGCAATCGCACTATCCAGCCTGTACCGACATCGGGGAGTCGTCGAGTCGGCCCCCGAAGGAGTGTAGAGCTGGACCGAAGTCACTCAACGTGACGAGCCTTTGCAGCCCTGGAGAGCGGAGGAGCTGGTTGTCGTCAGAACTCTTGAGACTAGCTTGGCCCATGGAGCAAGATCCACTTTCGGATGCAGTTCAGCCTGAGTTCCTGGCTGCAACGGCCCGGATTGTAACACAGCCGCTGCTCGATCATGCGTGGTTTGAATCGGAAAGCAGAGAAAGCGAGAGCAAAGAGAAGCAAAAATGAATAAGCAATTGGAGTTAATGTTGGAGCCGACGATCGACTTAAACCGATGACCTGCCGATTACGAATTGTCCAGACCGAAGGCACCCAACAATGTTGGGATGGTTCAGTTGTGAAACGGGCAAGTCAATGAAGGCCGTGGAGTCGCCGCGATCCCAAAAGATTGTTGTTGTAATATCTATGGTCCGCCGCCCGAATGCAAGAAGAATTGGGTTGGACGAGAAGCAGTCTGCGAAAATGTATGCGGCCTCTAGTGGAGAATGGTCTCCGGGCGCATGATGATGATCCGCGCGTGCCCGTCCTTTGCCGCCGTTATCTCCGATCTGACCATACTGCGTCGCAAGTTCCGGTAGGAAACGGCCAAGAAATCTCGCTTCTGTTCGGGACCTCCAGTTGCACTAAGGTTTCAGATATGGCGTCCACGACAGTAGCGATCGCCTCGGAATCCGCGCGCATGCTGAGGTCGAGCAATTCAGATCATGCGCTGTTTTCTGGGCCACCGCTAAACTCAGCCGACATAGAGGCTCATTTCGTTCTCGAATCCGACGAAAGAGATTGGCCATTTAAGCGAAAGACTCCACCGCCGCGTCGTCGTTGTCGAAAATCTCGAACAGGTTAAGAACGCCCACCAGACGCAACGTCTGCAATGCGAATTTGGAGGGTTGTACGAGCTTGACGTTCCCACCATGCTGCTTGGTCGAAGCCAGAAATCGTACCAGCAAACCAATTCCGCTGGAATCAATCATGGAAACTTCGGAGAGGTTGATAACAATGCGAGTGTCTCCGTTGGCGAGTGCCTCCTCCATGGTTTGGCGCAAGCCGTCCACGGCGGAGCCCATTCTGAGAGGTCCCCGGAGCTGAACTACCTGCACTTGCGAACGCTTACGGACGTTTATGTCCAAACTATCCTCCGCCGAAACCACGGGCCAGCCCCGAGTCAATGAAAGTGGCGATTCGGACCGCGTCCCAAGTTACGGGAATCGGAGGGGTTTTGCAAGCGTGCGGGCATGGAGATAAATATTTCATCCTGGAGGGTCGGAAAATTTGACATAATTGGTGGCGCCCGAGGAAGGGGTCATGCGCACGACGAGTCCCCAGACTGAACCAGCCCGTTTCGCTGTAATCATCGTCACCACCGACGAACGGGTGCGTCCCGAAGCCGAGAGCTATCTGGCAGGCGAGCATGACCTGCTCGTGCTTCAGACCCGGGATGAACTGACGGCATTGATCAACAAGCAGCCACCGGACGCCGTGCTGCTCGACCTCGATACGGTGGGAGAACACAGCAAGGACGGAATCACCGCCCTGGGCGAACTGCGCGCCCTGTTGCCTGACCTGGTGCTGGTGGGGTTGACGCGCTCGAATAGCCGCAACCTGCGTCTGCAGGCGGTTGCCGCCAAAGTCGATGAATATTTTGTTGCGCCCATCAACTTCGAGGAAGTACGGGGCATACTGGGCCGGGCGCTGGAGAAGCGGGCGCTGGAAATCGAGTGCCGGCAGCGGCAAAGCGAGCAGACTCAGCAGGAGTCATTCTGCGAACTGATCGGCGGTAGCGAGGTCATGCGGAACGTCTACGACGCGATTACGCGGGTCGCCGAGAGCACCAGCACGGTGCTGATCCGGGGGGAGAGCGGGACCGGCAAGGAACTGGTGGCGCGGGCGATTGTTGCGCTGGGGCCGCGCGCGCAAAAGCCCTTTGTCAGCATCAATTGCTCGGCTTTGCCCGAGAACCTGATCGAGACTGAGCTCTTCGGGCACGAAAAGGGCGCCTTTACCGACGCCCGGGCGGCACGGGCTGGTCATATTGAACTGGCGAACACCGGCACTCTGTTGCTCGACGAGATTGCGACTTTGGGTCTGGCGCTGCAGTCCAAATTGCTGCGCGTGCTGGAAGACCGGGTCGTGACCCGGATCGGCGGCCAGACCGCCAAGAAGATCGACTTCCGTCTCATCGCGGCCACCAACGAAGACCTGGAGGAGATGGTTCGAGCCGGCCGTTTCCGCGAAGACCTCTATTACCGCATTAACGTTGTGCCGATCGCGCTGCCGGCGCTGCGGGACCGGCCGGGGGATGTTCCTCTGCTGTTGAACCATTTCCTGCGCTTCTACTGCGCCTCGAACCACGTTCCTTTGAAGCGTTTGGAACCGGACGTCATGCAGATTCTGGAGGACGATGCCTGGCCGGGCAATGTGCGCGAACTGGAAAACCTGGTGCAGCGCCTGGTGCTGATGGTGGATGGACCGGTGATCAGGGTCCAACATCTGCCGCAGCGGCTTCTGTACAGCAGTACGACCAGCCAGGAAGCTCTGCTGATTCCCGAAGCCGGGGTCAACTTTGATGAGGAGATTGCGAAGATCGAGGTTGCGTACCTGACAGCGGCGCTCCGGCGCTCCGCCGGCAGCAAGATCGGAGCAGCGCGCCTGCTGCAGGTCGATAAGCAGAAAATGCATTACCTTTGCCGAAAATATGGCATCGGGAGAGATTGAAAATTTCAACCCATGGCGTGGTATGGATTAAAAACTAATGCGTTATAGATTAATTTCTAATCCATGTCTGAGTTTCCTTCCGGGGATCCGATTGCTGTCTCTTCGCCAAAAAAAGGCTAAGTGTTTGAGGGGCTGTAGGTTCGGGGTATGCGCGGGACTTTGCCATGATTTGGCATTGGACCTGCTATGAAGACAGCGAAGCACGGCGAACAAATTCGAGAAACAGGAGAGATGAAAATGTCGATTCAAAAGAAATCGTTGATCGGTAATCTGACAGCGGCTAAGAAGGCCATCACTGCGGCCATAGCTTCAGCGAGCGTTTCTGAGGGTCAAGCTAACGTGAAACCCGGCGCCATGAAACCCGGCGCTTTCAAACCCGGCGCCATGAAACCCGGCGCTTTCAAACCCGGCGCCATGAAACCCGGCGCTTTCAAACCCGGCGCTTTCAAGCCCGGCGCCTTCAAGCCCGGCGCTTTCAAGCCCGGCGCTTTCAAACCCGGCGCTTTCAAACCCGGCGCTTTCAAGCCCTGAAGGAAGTGGTTCGACGACTTTTGTTCGAGAAGAGGGGGCTGCCAGACTGGCAGCCCTTTCTTTGCGTCCGGTCCCCTACCACATCTTTCGCCCGATAAAGTCTTCAACCTGTTGGAGCGTGAGCCCCGCAAGACTTCGGCGACGGCCGTACACCCGGGCCGTGCCCGCCATGCCAGGCTTCAGTGAGCCGCCTGTGTTATCCACAAGCAGGTCAAAGACATAGAACTTCGGCGCGCGCTGGCCCTTATACTTGCTTAGATCGATCAATCCTGAGGCAATCTCCGACGAAATGGGTGCTACCGCCACCGTTCGGGCGTCGTGACGTCCGACCATTCCATCGATTTGCAGGCGCGCTGGCGCGTCCTCTTTTAGTTTGTACATTTCGAACTCGGAGACGTAGATCCGCGCGCGCAGACGACTTACATCTGCGACCTCCGCCAGTTCGGTACCTTCCGGTACGTACCTTCCTACCTGGTCGCGGACTCTCGGCGTGGTTACCACCCCGGCTATCGGCGTGCTGACCTCCAGGTGAGCGGCTTCGGAGGTATAGTCGCGAGTCTGCTGGGTCAGCCGGGTGCGCTCCTGTTCGGCGGAACCGAAATCAGCGTAGTGGAGGATCGCCGACTTGGCCCGCCCCGCTGCCATCGCCAGTTCCGATTGGCTGCGCGCCAGCTTCGACTCCAAGGCTGTATTCCTAAGCTGCAGCAGAGGCGTACCCGCTGCAACCTGCTGGCCTTCATCGGCGTACGCGCGGGTCACTATGCCGGGTACGAGCGCTCGCACCACGGTCGAGTTCACCGGTTCAAGGACGAATCGCCCCGTGGTTGACTCATGCCACAGCGGCAGCAGCGCAAAAACAACCGCGACCGCGGAGATGGCCAGCTTGCGGGCCGGTGTAAACCAGGCCCGGATGCGATCTCGTTTGTCCAGGTAAACAAATTTCATAAAGCTCCAAAGGGTGCGAAGCCGCCCCCGAAAGATCATGAAAGCCGTCCCGTATTCAAAAAGGAAGCCCCAGTCCGCGCTGAAGTTGCGCGCGATGTTACCGATGAAACTGGCAAAGACGTACAAAATCATGTAGCTATAGAGTCCCGAAAGAATTGCGTACACTACATATCCTGGACGGCGGCGCTTGGTCACTCTTGGCACCTCTACCGGAAGGCCCCAGATGTTTCGCTTTACCCAGGATAACAGATAAAGCGTCGAAGCTTCCTTCAGATCCGAAATCCCCAGAAGATCCGTCATAATGTAGTAACCGTCGAGCTTCATTAGCGGGTTCCAGTTGATCAGCACCACCGCAACTCCGGTCAAGAGGATGACGGTGTAGGCAAAATCGTGAATCGCGGTACCCGGGGACGTCAGCCACCAGATCGGAGTGGCCACCGCGCAAAGCATGAGTTCGGCCCAGACCCCCGAAACCGTTATCATCAAGCGCTCAAAGCGACCTCCGAGTACCTCGGCTTCCGCAGTGTCCGTGTAGAACGCTGGAGTCAGGTAAATGAGAAGGAACCCCATGGCAGGGACATTTGCGCCGTAGTGCTTGGAGGTGAGTCCATGGCCGGTTTCGTGAATGGCGATCAGCACCGACCCGAGGATCCAGAAAACCGCCACATCGAACCAGCTCTTGTGGGCAAAGTTGTAGAACTCCCACGTGTCCCGGCCGACCTCGCTCCAATGCGTGATGAAAATTCCCGCGCTGAAAGCAAAGGCCAGCAGCGTCAGCGCGACGAACCACGGCTTGTAAATGAACCCGATTGTCTCGTAGAGCCAGGTCAGGAACCGGTCCGGGTTCACTGCCGGGAATTGAATCATCGACAAGTCGCCCCACTTACTCTTTTTCGTCTGCATCCGCCGCCTTTCATCGGCGGTTTTCTGCATAAGCTTCACGTTCTTTTCCAGCGGTGTCTTATACCAGAAGTTCATGGCGTCGATTTCGGCAGCGAAATCTCGCACGGTGTCTTCCGAATACTCAACCCCCGTTTCCAGCGAATAGAGTTGGGCCACGTCAGCATAGGACCGCTGCCCATCGAAAAGTTGAATCAGCTTCCAGCTTTGTGGTGGAAAATTGAACATCGCGTTCATTCCCGGGACGAACGCCCGAATCAACGGCTGGCCCTCTTCGATGTGCTCCTTGAATACGACATTCGGATGAACCCGGGGATAACGCTGGCTGACCATCCTCGCTGGCAACTCCGGCAGCGCAACGTTTAGGGCCTGGGTGATGTTCATCGCAGATTCTCTAGGTTCACGCTCGCGTCCATGCCGGCCCGGAGCGGGCCCGGCTTCCCTTCGAGTTCCACTGTAACTTCGATCGTGCTGCTGGCGGGATCGACGACTGGACTCACTTGCACAACCCTGACCATGAATTTTTGGTCTGGCAGATCCGGTGTCATCAATGGCAGTTCTTCACCCTTGTGGACCCGCCCGATGAACTTCTCAGGCAAGGTGAACCGCATGCCCAACGGGCCCTCGGCCGTGACCCAGAACAGCCGGTCTCCCTTGGCCACCTGTTGTCCCTGGCGCACGTAGCGGCGGGCCACCACGCCAGAAAAAGGTGCGCGAATCCGGGTCTTGTCCAGCTCCAGTTCAAGGGAACGCTCCGACTGGCTGGCATTGGTGAGCAATTCACGAACCCGCCGAACGTCCCACGTGTCCGATTCCGCCTTGAACTTGGCGTGCTCGAGTTGCTCCTTAGTGAGGATCTGCGCATCCCACATTTTTTGGGCGCGCTCGTAGTCAGCTTGCGTAACCTTAGTTTCGGCTTCCCAGTTCCTCAAGTCAGCTTCGATGCTGCGGGTCTTGGCGCGTGCCGCCTCCAAGTCGGCCGTCAGTTGCCGGTCATCCAGCTGCGCCAGCAGGTCCCCGGTGTGAACGTGGGCGCCCGCCTCCGACCGCAGTTCTGCGATCACGCCTTCTCGCTGCGCGAGCACGTCAAGCTGGTGTTCCACAATCAACGGACCTGAAACCGTGAAGCCACTGTCGCTCGTTGGAACGCTCGCCGCCGGAGCAGGCGCCGACCCTCCGGAAGCGGGTGGAGAGGGAGCGGCGACCACTTCCGCGCTCTTCTGGGAGCAGGCCAGCCAGGGCAGCAGAGCCACGCCCAGCAGGATCAGAGCAAGCCCGTTCGGTTTTCTTTTTTGCATTTCCTCACACTCCAAACCTCACACTCCAAACCATGACCATGCTCGCGAATAGATCCACAAAAGCGG
Organism: uncultured Acidobacteriaceae bacterium; assembly: GCA_963797885.1. Taxonomy (GTDB): domain Bacteria; phylum Acidobacteriota; class Terriglobia; order Terriglobales; family Acidobacteriaceae; genus Acidiflorens. The sequence continues at coordinate 11,562 of CAWCRQ010000026.1, forward strand.
TTTGCGAAACAGGACATAGCCGGCCGGATACCATCCCATGCGCACTTTTCCTCGTCCTTCCATGCCTGCGCGAATGGCTCCGTCGGCGTTCGGGAGCGCAACCCGCGCGAAAAACACCCGCGACTCGCCCTGCAGGGTTCCCTTGGGGCTGACAACCATCACGTCGCCGCGAAAGATCCGCGTCGGGAAACTGTTGAGCTTGATGGAAGCGTGCGACCCGGCGCGCAGCAGGCCGGAATCGGTATCGTCGACGGCCACGTCTGCGATGGCCCGCGAGGTATCGACCACTTCGGCGAAGCTGTCTCCATACTGCAAGCGCCTTCCGACCATGTTTTCCACGTGAGGCGTCGCCACGAGGCCGTCGATCGGTGAGCGCAATCGCGTCTTGCCCAGCAGTTCCTGGTCCCTTGCGACTTCCGATTTCCAGAAGTCAGCCTGTATCCGCTGCCCGCCGGCTTCGCTGCCATTATTGGCTGCCAGCGAACGATTCATCTGCAGCAGCGCGGTCTGATACTTGGCCTCGGCCTGGGCAAGCACCGAGCGAGCCTCCCAATCCGCGAGTTCCGCGATGACCTGGTCATGGGTGACATGGTCACCTTCACGAACGTACACTCTGCTGACCACACCCTCTACCTCGGGCTGTATCTGTGCGGAGTGCACCGGAGCCACGACGGCATCTCCGTCCACACGCAGTGGCAATGGAAATCCCGCCAGGAAGATCAAGACCGCGGCGGCGGCAGCGATCCAAAAGGTTCGTCGCCGCTTTCCCATGGCCATAAACTTCCGCTTCCTCTCCAGTACCGGCTGCAACATGGAAATGAATGGCACTTCTTTGTACATCTGCGCATTGCGCAGCGCGACCGTCGCCTGCCCTGCGAGCACTTGCAGGATCTCCAGGTGGGCGGTCGAAAGAAAGTCCGGATCCGCGCTTTCGAGGCCCAGTACGCCGACCCGCCCTGTGTCGTCGGTCAGCGGGATTGCGTAGAACGCCCGCATCCCCGAAGTTTCGAAATAGCTTTGGAACTTCGCACGGGTTTCCTCGCGTGAGGCGTCAATTTCAGTGCCGTGTTGCCGAACGTGCACCACCTCTTCGGAGAGCATGGCCCAACGCAGGATGTCGTTGAGGGGGGCGATGTCAGGGGCGTCGGCGTCCACCTGCGTGACACCAGTGACGGCACTGAGCTTGTACCTTCCACTGTGTTCGAGGCCGACGGCAGCACGTTCGTAGGGGATCACCGCCTGCGGCGCGTTGACAATCGTCTGAAGAACACGTTCCAGGTTCAGGGTGGAGGTGATCTCGTGGCTGACGGTCACCAGCATTTCCAGGATTTCCACTTTACGCTCGGCCGCCAAGAGGCTGGAATTGTGCAGGGCGTTACTGGCGGTTTCGCAAATGTTAGTCAGCAAGAACTGGTCGTCTTCGCCGAAAGGGAGTCCGTCAAGACGGTTAACCGCCTCCACCACACCGACCAGACTCTCGTGCTCCAGCAGGGGCACTGCCAGAATCGAGAACACTATTCCTTCCTCGATTCCGGCGTTGCGCTTCTGCAGGCGTTCGTCATCGGCATTTTCCACCAGCACTGGTTCGCCGCTATCGGAGATGTCTCCCGCAACGCCTTCTCCCGGCCCCTGCACCATGCCCAGATGCACCGTCGGGTCGTATCCATCGCAGCTGACCAACTCGAGGGCGTCGTTCTTCACCATCCAAAGATTGACCCCCTGGACGTTCATCACCTCCCGGAACTTCTTCGCAATCGTGCCCAGCAGTTCATCCATCTCCAGGGTCGAGTTGAAAACCTTTTCCAGGTCATACATCTGGGTGACGCGACTGATGGATTGCAGGCTGGTATTGCGCTCGCTCTCGTACGAAAGCGCCGTGGCGATGGCCTGGGTGGCGAGTTCTGGAATCTCGCCCAGCATCTCCAACAGCCCTTCGGGAAGCGCTTGATCGCAGCTCACCAGTTCGATCGCGCCAAAAAGAATTTCGTCAAGCACCAGGGGGACATACGCCAGAGCGGTCACCGTGCGCCGGATGTCAAGATGTCCGTACTCTTCGCGCTGCAGGTCGCTGCCTTCGAACTGCATGAACGTCTTGTTGGCGGCGACCGTGCCCAGCGTGCCGGAATCGAACTCCGTTACGTCACCGACCGTGATCTCCCCCGCAGTCGCTTTGGGCGTCCAGGCGGGGTTCTGCTGGTCCTCGATGACATACACCACGACGGCGATACCCGGCAGTAGCTGCGCGATCTGATCGGCGATGACTTGCGCGCGTGGGCCGACCTCCTGTTGTGTCAACAGGGCCGCGGCAAATGGGGCTACGGGAACGGCAAACCTCGGTCTTCGAGTCGCCATAAGCGGTCGTCCTAATTGTTACAAACTTCGTGCTCTCAACTGCCCGGGCTATACGGGGTAGCCCGGCTAATCGCTGAGTGTTGAACCCGACTTTCCACAGTGCGCGCCTGCACCCCGTGGAAAGCTACGGCGTGTTGTGAGCGAAGATTGGAGTCAGGTCGCCGCGGCTTGCGATACGGTCGGCCTTTGCTTCTTCTTGAATACTCTCTGCAATTTGCGCGCTTGAGCATAATGAGGTGAAGCGTCAGCTGCATGACCCGACAGATCGAGGGTGTGCCCGAGCAGGAAATGGCTTTGTGCGAACAGCGCGCGTAGCCCGAGTTTTTCGCTACGAGTAATAGCACCTTCGAGCTCGCACTGTGCACGCGCATAATTTTTCGCATTCGTGAGCGCCTCTCCCAAAGACACGGAACACTGAATGGATAGATACTTCAGGCCCGTGGTATCCGCTCGCTCGGAAAGTGCGCGCAACTGGTTCACGGCCGCACTCTTGCGTCCTTGCTTAACAGCCAGCTTCGCGAGATTCACCTTCGCCAGCAGAGTGAGTTGAGCATCCGTCGTATGCGACGCTGCCTGGAGAACCTGATCATATAGGGGTCCGGCCGATTTGTAATCACCGCGATAAAAAAGATTATCGGCCTCATAGCCCAGCACCGCTGCCACTTGGGCCTGGTTCTTGAGCCCGCGCGCGACGGTCAAAGCCTCATCAAGGCTTTTCTGCGCCAGCCCTAGGCTAGATGGCTGCATATAAAGCTGAATTATTTTCAATCCGATCATAATGCCGATTCAGCCCTCAGACTAACCTCGTCACCTAGTAGGATGTCGGGCGGCGAGCAGCGGCGGTATGGTTGGCGGAGGGCGGCGGTGCTTGGTCGCTTGTTCGTAACCGTAGCCAATCTCGACCAATAGCTTCTCGGACCATGGTCTGCCGAGGAATTCGATGCCCACCGGGACGCCGAGCGTGGCCGCCGGAGTTGGGGATGAAAATCCGCCTGGTACGACGATGGAAGGAAAGCCGGTCACTGATCCAAGAGCGCCGTTGCGCTCCACCTGGGTCTCCCCAATGGGCACCACAAGCCGCTTCTGATGCGGGAACATGATCGCATCGAGTCGCTCGTCAGCCATGATCTTCATGACATGCTGCTGCAACTCGGAGCGCTTCTGAAGACGCAGGCGATAGCTGTCGTCCATCTCCAGGCCTTGTGCTTTCGTGATGTTGTCCTTGATGTTCGGATGAAACTTGCCGGAAGAGATGATCTCCTCGAGCGATTTAACGGGCGTGTTGCCCGCGGCAAGATAAGCGTTGATTGCCGGCTTAAATTCGTACAGATGAACGCTGATATCAGAGGAAAGCTTTCCGCTATCGAGATCTGGGGTGTTCAGCTCGACTACCGTTGCGCCAGACCTCTTCAGATCCTCGACCGCTTGGCGCGCGATAATATTGACCTCGTCGTTGATGGGTGCAATGCCGAAGAAACTGCGTAATACGCCGATGCGCTTGCCCTGCAGACCATTGGCCTTCAGGAATTTCGTGTAGTCCTCCTCGGTATTCCCGACGCTCCATGCCGTCGCCGGATCGTTAGGGTCATAGCCGACGAGCACGTTTAACATCTTCGCCGCGTCAGTAACGGTGCGGGCGAGCGGACCAGCGGCATCCTGGGTGAATGAATACGGGATAATACCGGCTCGGCTGACGAGACCGAGCGTCGGGCGAATACCCACGATGCTGTTCGCCGACGCTGGTGATCGGATGGAGTTGACGGTGTCGGTGCCAATGCCCGCAATCGCGAAATTGGCAGCCACACCCGCGCCGGTACCACCACTCGACCCGCCAGGCGTGCGGGTTAGGTCATAGGGATTGAGGGTCTGCCCTTGGATCGAGCTAACCGTTTCACCCCAGATCGCGAACTCGTGCAGGTTGACCTTAGCGAGGATGATTGCGCCCGCGCTGCGCAATTTCTGAGTAATTGCCGCATCGGTGACGGGAGTGTATCCCGCGAGGCTGAGCGAGCCGCCCGTGGTCGGCATGTCATTCGTGTTGACATTGTCTTTCAGCAGCACTGGGATTCCATGGAGCGGGCCGACGAAGTTCCCGGTCCTGCGGAAATGTTCATCTAGCGCGGCCGCCTCTTCCAAGGCCCGAGGATTGAGAAAGATCACCACATTGAGCTTCGGGCCCGCCTGGTCGCAGGCCCGGATGCGCTCCAGATAAGCCTGCACCAACCTTACGGATGTGAGAGCGCCGGACTTGTACGCCGCGTGCACATCGCTGATCGTGGCCTCATCGAGATGAAATGGTTTGACTGAATTCTGCGCACCGGCATTCTGCACACCAGCGCCGTTTGCCATCAACATGACCGTCCCAAACATCAAAAGGCGCATGAATTTCATATGAACTCCCATCGCGGGTAATTTTTAATCCAACCGGGCTGGATACGCTCTCTCTCTTGATTTTGCAATAATACGCAAGACGCACAGCAGCATTATTGACTCACGCTGGTTTCGAAGCAAGCAAGTGATCGTTGACGAAACCAGGCGTTTACACTCAAAACCCCCGTCAATTTTGAGTGGTAAGCTCTTGGGGTTCGATTCGAGGTGCTTCCCGTGAGGTTTCTCTCGCTCGGCATAACCATCATGTTTGCTTTTACTGTGCTTTCGGCCTCGAAACAGGTATCGGCCCAGTCATCGAGTGAGCATGATAAACAGGAACTGGAAAGGCTCGAAAAAGTGTGGAATGAGGCGCACGAGCATGGAGACGCCGATGTTTTGCAGAGTTTATGGGCAGATGATCTTGAAGTTGATGTGCCGAAAATGCCTGCGATGAGCAAAACAGAAGTAATGGCCTTTGCGCGTTCGGGACGCATGAAGTTCCTCCGCTACGCGACCTCCGACATAAACATTCGTATCTACGGAGATGCAGCCGTTGTAACAGGTCGCCTGCAGCGAACTCGAACACTCAACGGGCAGGAGCTTTCGGATGATTGGCGGTTCACGAAGGTTTATACCCGCCATGCGCAAACGTGGAGAGTAGTTTCATTCCATGCCTCCGAAGCCGCCAAACCGAACTGAGCCTAGCGTTGACTTAACCAGGCGATTACGCTCATTGAGGATTGCTTGGATGCTCGATCTGCGCTTGCCCGACTAGCCCGCCCCACCCACTCGCGCGCGGGCCCCGGTCCCATGGGTTCAAATTCCATGAAAAAAGGGGGTGGAGCCGTTTTTCCCGGAGCCACATACTACCCCGTCATCCGTTGACTAGCGTTGTACCGCCTCCGTAAGATGAAGCGACACGCAACCCAGGCATTCCCGCATGATCGGACAAACCATCTCGCACTACCGCATCGTAGAGAAGCTCGGCGGCGGTGGTATGGGTATTGTCTACAAGGCGGAAGACACACGGCTACATCGCTTCGTCGCATTGAAGTTCCTTCCCGATGAGGTTGCTAGGGACGCGCAGGCACTCTCCCGTTTTCAACGTGAAGCCCAAGCCGCATCCGCTCTGAATCACCCCAACATCTGCACGATTCACGACATCGGCGAGCAGGACGGGCAGGCGTTCATCGCCATGGAATTTCTGGACGGCACCACTCTTAAGCACCGCATTACCGACCGTCCACTCGAGGTGGGCCTGCTGCTCACGCTCGCCATTGAGATTGCCGACGCGCTGGACGCCGCCCACTCCAAAGGGATCGTTCACCGCGACATTAAACCGGCAAACATATTCGTGACCGAGCGCGGCCACGCCAAGACCCTGGATTTTGGACTCGCGAAAGTCATCTCGGGCCGCGGCAAGATCATGGAAGCAGCGGGAGCTACTGCCGGTCCCACGATCGGAGTCAGCGTCAACGACCTGACTTCGCCCGGCTCTGCGCTGGGCACGGTTGCCTATATGAGCCCGGAACAGACGCTGGGTGAAGAGCTGGATGCGCGCACCGATCTGTTCTCCTTCGGAGTAGTGCTCTACGAAATGTCTACCGGGCGTCTGCCGTTTGAAGGAAGCACGTCAGCCGCAATCTTCAATGCGATTCTCAACAAAGTCCCAACCGCTCCAGTTCGGTTGAACCCTAAGCTCCCGCCGGAACTGGAGCGCATCGTCAATAAAGCATTGGAAAAGGACCGCGATCTGCGCTATCAGACCGCAGCCGAAATGCGGGCGGATCTCAGACGCCTGCAGCGGGACCGCCAGTCGTCCTCCTCGCGGCAGTCGGTCGAGGCGACGGACTCAGGCGGATCGGCCGCAGTCGGCCAAGAGAGTTCAGACTCTACCGTGTTGAGTCCCTCGAAAGGCAAACGCCTTCCGCTGATCGCCGGCGCTGCCCTGGTCGCGCTCCTGGCAGCCGCGCTCGGCGGCTTCTTGATGGGAAGGCGATCCGCCACAGGGACGGTGCCTACTTTTCACGAACTGACATTCCGCCGCGGCGCTCTGACGTCCGCGCGATTTGCTCCCGACCCGCGTTCGGCCATCTATAGCGCCTCGTGGGACGGCAATCCCCAGGCAGTGTTTATCAGTTCCCCCAACTCCACCGAATCCCGCGATCTGGGGCTCGTGCAGACGAAAGTCCTGGCTGTCTCTTCGGGCGGGCAAATGGCGGTATTACGCCACTTCCGCGTCGCCGACAATGTTTTCTCATATATCGGAACCTTAGCTCAGCTTTCCATCGGCGCCGATGCTCCCCGCGATCTGCTGGACAACGTTGAGGACGCCGACTGGAATCCTGATGGTAGCGCGCTGGCGGTCGTGCACGAAGTCGGCGGCAAGAGCCGCGTCGAATATCCGATTGGCAAGGTTTTGTATGAGACCGCCGGCTGGATCGGCAATCTTCGTTTCTCCTCCAGAGGTGACCGGCTTGCCTTCGTTGATCATCCATTATTAGGGGATGATGGCGGGACCATCAGCGTCATCGATCTTAGCGGGAAGAAGACGGATCTGACCGAGCGTTGGGCCAGTGCGGTTGGTTTGGCCTGGGCGCCTTCAGGGGACGAGATTTGGTTCACGGCCACTGCCTCCGGGTTCAGCCGTTCGCTGCGCGGCGTCAACTTGTCCGGCAAACTCCGCGAGTTGCTCACCGCACCGGGAACACTCACTTTGCATGACACTAGCGCTGGAGGCCGTGCCCTGGTTTCGCGTGACGCACTACGCGCGGGCGCGATCGGCCTGATCCCCGGCGAAACCAAAGAACGCGATCTGAGCTGGCAGGATTGGACTGTGCCGGGAACGCTCTCCGAGGATGGCAAACTCCTCCTCTTCATCGAAGCGGGGGAAGCCGGGGGCGGCGAATATGCCGTATTCACTCGGGAGACCAATAGTAAGTCTGCCGTGCGTTTGGGCCAGGGAAGCGCGCGTGCTCTTTCGCCCGATGGCCAGTGGGCTCTGGTACTGCGGCAGAACCTCTCGCCCCCTGACTTCGTGCTGCTCCCCACCGGCGTGGGGCAGCAGCGGGCGGTCCCTACCGGCAACGTGATCCCCAGCTTTGGTCAGTTCCTGCCCGATGGAAAAAGTATTGTATTTGGCGGTCACGAAGCAGGTCACGGTTCGCGCGTCTACCTCATGAATCTGGACGGAGGGCAACCTCGCGCCCTAACCCCCGAAGGATTCGGCCTGCGAGGCCGTGCACTGTCTGCTGACGGCAAACGCATCGCCGCTCTTGGCAGCGACGGAATCATCTTGGTGTCGGTCGAAGGGGGCGAACCGCAGCCGCTGCGCGGCTCGCAACCCGGCGACCTGCCTTTGCGCTGGGCAAAGGATGGTTCGGCATTGCTGGTGGGATCCCGTGGCGAAACCTCCTGTCCGGTGTCGCGCCTGGATATTCAGACCGGCGTCAGGACGCCATGGAAAACATTCAGTGTGCCCGATTTAGCCGGAGTGGTTGGCACGGCTTGCCCTCTCATTGCCGCCGACGAGGCGCACTACGTTTTCGGTTACACCCGCAACTTGGCTGACCTATTCCTGGTGGAGCACCTGAAGTAAAGGAAACGTGGACCTGGATGGGATCCCTCCTGATGTAACTGCTCCTGGATGACGGGCAACCCTTCCATAATCCGGTAAGGGAAGGGTTGCCGACAACACAACCAGAACCGTTCCATCCGTTGCAACTTGACGCGGATCAGCCATGGGGGCGACAATGGGCACCGTTGTCGGGGTCAGGAAATTCTGGTTCAAAGCCAGCACCAATCCGCCAAATAGCCAGTTTTGCGAGGAGAGAATGCCATGAAGACAACTTCAGCTGGTCGATCCATCAAGGTGGGCGTAATCACGGACCAGACGGGTCCACTCTCGTTCCTGGGTATCGCCAATGCAAACGTGGCCAAGATGGTGATTAATGACATCAATGCAAAGGGTGGCTTGTTGGGGCGGCAGATCGATCTGTACCTTGAGGACAGCGCAACGACAGATAGTGTTGCGGAAGCCAAAGCTACAAAGCTCGTCCAGCAGGATCAAGTCGATGTAATCTTGGGTGGCATTTATAGCTCCACGAGGCAGGCTATCAAGGGCCCTGCGGTAGTGAAGGGCAAGAAGCTTTACATCTACCCGGAGCAATACGAGGGGCAGGAATGTGACCCGCTTATCTTCTGTACTGGCCCGGTGCCAGCACAGCAGGTTGATCCCTTCATACCCTGGCTGATGCAACAAACGGGGGCGAAAAAATTCTACTTGCCGTCCGCTGAATATATTTGGCCACACACGCTGAACAAGAAGGTCCGTGAAGTTGCCACGGCGAACGGTGGCGCGATAGTCGGAGAGGAGTACTTTCCCCTCGATCACACGGACTATCGCAAGACTATTGACAAGATCACGTCCAGCGGTGCAGAGGTGGTATTCAATACGATCGTTCCTCCTGGGCTCACGCCATTCCTCGAGCAGCTTTACAACTCTGGCTTCTCGAAGCGAGGTGGACGCCTGGTCTGCACGTACTTCGACGAGAACATGCTGAACATGGTGCCAGCCGCACACGTGGAGGGCCTGTACAGTTGCCTCGACTACTACCAGAGCGTCAGCGATCCATTCAGCAAGAAACTTCTCGATCAGTACGACAAGCTCTATCCAGGCGATGCCAAGTTTACTGCCGGCAGTGCGTGTTCAGGCCTGTACCGAGGTTTGAAGTTTTGGGAGGCTGCTGTGAAAGAGGCTGGCTCTCTCGAGCAAGAAGATGTCATCAAGGCACTCGACCACGCAAAGATCGCTGAGGGGCCGGGTGGTCCAGCGGAAATGGTACCCGGTCAGCATCACGTTCGAATGAACATGTACATTGCCCAGGCGAAGAACGGCAATTTCAAGATTGTCAAGAGCCTGGGGGTCGTTGATCCAAACGAGGACACTGTCCTAGATCGAGATTCCGCAGCTTAAATTGGGTGGTGCTCACCACTTAGGTCGCGATTCACTAGCGCAGGTGGCAGCTCGTCCCCTGCCCGTTCTGAATCGCTGGGCGAGGGAAGGGACGCTGCACTTCTCTCGCGTACCAGCCTCCGGACTTGACGTCCAGTTTGTCCGCGCTTCGACCTTCGACCCGCGTTACGCCGAACCGGTGCGCAAGATCGGTTTGCTGCAATCGCGACAGTGGCTGTGCGTTTTGCCACAGCTCCGCCTTCGTTGACGAGCGGATGCCGCGTTCGTAAGATGAAGCAACCCGAAAGCCGGGCATATTCCGAATGATCGGCCAGACCATCTCGCACTACCGCATTATCGAGAAGCTGGGTGGTGGCGGGATGGGCGTCGTCTACAAGGCCGAAGACACTTCCCTTGGTCGCTTTGTCGCTCTGAAGTTCCTGCCCGACAATGTTTCCCAGGATCCTCAGACACTGGAGCGCTTCCGTCGCGAGGCTCGTGCCGCCTCGGCACTGAACCATCCTAATATCTGCACTATCCACGAAATTGGCGAGCACGAAGGCCAACGTTTCATCGCCATGGAATTTCTAGATGGGCAGACGCTGAAGCACATGATCGGGGTTCGGCCGCTGGAACTAGACACCCTGCTGTCGCTCGCCATCGAGATTGCCGACGCGCTCGACGCAGCACACGCAGAAGGCATAGTCCACCGCGACATCAAGCCCGCAAACATCTTCGTGACCAAGCGCGGACACGCCAAGGTGCTCGATTTCGGCCTGGCCAAGGTCACGGCATCGGGTGCGGTTGCCGGCGGGCAGAATGAAGCCACGCGAACCGAGGCGGTCGAAGCGCACCTCACCAGCCCTGGTTCTACGCTCGGCACCGTTGCCTACATGTCCCCGGAGCAGGCGCGAGCGAAAGAGTTGGACGCCCGTACGGATCTGTTTTCGTTTGGAGCTGTGCTCTATGAGATGGCCACCGCCCAGTTGCCCTTCCGTGGCGAGAGTTCCGCGGTCATCTTCCGCGAGATTCTGGATCTTGACCCACTCCCCGCGGTGCGGCTGAATCCTGACTTGCCAGCTGAACTAGAACGGATCATCAACAAGGCGCTGGAGAAGGACCGGGAATTACGCTACCAGTCCGCGGCCGAGCTACGCGCGGATTTAAAACGCATCCAGCGGGCCTCGGACTCGGGGCGAACATCTTCCGTGGAGATAGAGACGCAGGCCGGTCCAAGATCGAAGCGCGGAATCGTATTCGCCGGCCTCGCTCTGCTGGTCTTGCTGGTCGCGATGGGAGGGATCGCGTGGTATGAGAAACATTCTCCGGCGTCCACCGGGGCCGTAGCCACCAAGCCGTCCGTTGCCGTCCTTCCGCTGCAAAACCTGAGCGCGGAGCCGGACAGCGCCTATTTCAGTGACGGAATGACCGATGAAATCACGACCAAGCTTTCGAAAATTCAGGGAATCGATGTAGCTTCGCATTCTTCGGTCGCTGCGCTGAAAGGATCTGACAAGAGCGCCGCCGAGATGGGGAAGGCGCTCGGCGTTCGCTATCTGCTCGAGGGAAGTGTACGGAAAGGGGGCGATCAGGTGAGGATTAACGTGCATTTGATCGACTCAACCACCGGATTCCAGGTGTGGGCCGATGACTTCGTCGGAGAGATGAAGGATGTTTTTTCACTGCAAGAACAAACTGCCCTGAAAATCGCGGGATCGCTCAATCTCAAGCTCACGCCTCAGGAACAGCAGGCCATTCAGCATCGTGATACGCAGAATCCTCAGGCCTACGACGCCTACTTGCGGGGTAAGGCATTAGTCGAGAACCCTGACCAGCTCGAAAAATTGGAAGCGGCACGTCGACACTTTGAGGGCGCGCTCCAGTCGGACCCAGATTACCCTCTTGCCCTCGCCGGGCTGGCATGGGTCGAAGGTCTTATCTATCGCAATCTCGACGCGAATCCGTCTCATCTGCAGCGTGCCGAGCAATTCGCCCAGCGCGCCCTAGCCATAGACCCGCGATTGGCTGAGACCCACTTAGCACTGGGAATGGTCAGTGCCGATAAGTACGATTACGCGGGCGGGGCGCGGGAGTTCCGCACCGCTACCGATTTGGATCCGGGCGATGCCTATGCCTGGGATCTGCTTTCCTGGGCGCTGGGGTACGAACAACCGCCGGAGGCCGCTGCCGCAGAAAAGGCCGCACGGGAAGCCCTGCGCCTGCAGCCCACGCTGTACACAGCCTACTATCACCTTGGTCGTGCCCTTCTCCCCCAGCAGCGCTACCCGGAGGCAATTGCCATCTTCGAGCACCTGCGGGAACTAGACCCAACGAACTCCTTCCCGGACCTGGGGCTGGGGCAAGCCTATCTGGCGCAAGGAGACTACGACAAAGCTGTGGCCGCCCTATCAAAGAGCGTTCGCCCGGCGGGTATCAACTATTTCTGGCTCGCTGCGGCTTATGCGGCTCGCGGCGATAGAGAGAAAGCCCTGGCCACGCTTCAAAAAGCATTCGACGCGGGATTTCACGATTTTGCCGCCCTCGATGCCAGCCCGTACTTCTCTTCGCTGCGCACGGATCCGCCCTTCCAGCAGTTGACCCAGCGTTACCGCAAGTAATGCACGCAGTGCTGCCGCACTTGCACCTTGCTCCCATTTCGCATAACGCATCTTCGACTAACAGCTCCACGTGAAGTCGGAATGATCAGGCGTGGTTCGGTTCAAATTCGACCAAGCGAGACTCATCAGCAGTTCGGGCTCCCCAGGTCGGCTCCAATGCTAGCCCAAACGATCTCTGGTACGTCGCCTATTCCGAGAACGGCGCCTTCTCAATCCGATCGCAGAAATTCACGGGATGAAATTCCGGTACGTAGCGTTCACGGACGTCCCGCATGAATGAACTGGACGCTCCCCGCGGATGCCTTCGCACAACGCCTGCGCAGGTCTTCACGAATGCATCTTTGAACTTTAATCTGGGGAATTGTTTCACGATCTCTGCCACATCGCTCTTCTTGATTCGTGAGAAATCTGGTTCGATTACGTCAGCTCCTGCCCCTTTGCCCACGAGCGCGATCTCTGGCTGCTTGAATTGCCCTATGGGCGAGGCGTGCATCGCGATGCCGTCCCACACGAGTCCTATCTTTTCCTTTGCATAAGCGTGCTCTTCCAGAAAGTGCTTAGCGGCTTCCGCTCCTTGAATCTCGAAGGGCAGGTCTCGCTCGAAGCGCTCCGTCAACCCCAAGTCATGCAGAATGCAGGCAAGGTAGAGGACTTCTTCGTCGAACTTCTGTCCTGACTCCCGTCCCACCAGTGAGCCAAATAGGAATGTTCGAACCGCGTGGTTAAAGAGACAAGGAGGAGAAAATGTGCGGCTGAGTTCGGTCGCCTGTCGGGCGATCTCCGAATCGGCCAGACGCACGCCGGCTACGACTGATGGTAAAGCGTAGGATCCCGACTGGGCTGTCGCAACGTTCTGCCCTTTGCCAGTCGCAACTGCACTCCCACCTTCGATGGTCACACCGATTGATAAGGCCCCCAGCCCATACATCAATTCTCGTCTATTCATGGAGATGGTCTCAGGTCCGTGTCATGGGTCAAGAAATGAATAACACTGTTTTCCGCTTAATGTGTCCGCCGGTCCAAAACGCACGGTTTTCAATGCTTGTTGGAAGTGTTCGAATCAGCCACGGTGTTCTTCGGTCTCAACGCTTTCTTCACCGGCTCGGGCAGGGCGTTCATGCGCTTGATGAAGACGGCCATCGTCCACAGCTTTTGGTCAGATCGAAGGGCCGGGTTCCTAGCAGAAGAACAATCGCAGTTAGGCGATCCGGGATCTCAACCTTAGTCCCGCCCGGCAGGGCACGTGCCGCCTCAACGAGTTGCGGCGTGGAAATCTCCTCGTAAGCGGCGATTCTCATTAGGGCGGTCCGGACTTTGCTCTTGATCGGAGGTAGCGCAGCGACATGTCTCATACTCGCGATCTACGAGGGAACCACGCGGAGAGAGGCGTAAGGCGGCCCGGTCGAGGGGCCGAGGCAGCCTTTCGGATTGGAGCAGGCGTGTCAGAGGTGCTGGGCGGTGCTCATAGCTTCCGGTTTTCCCATGACTTGGGAAATCTCCTCAATCGGTGCTGGCAAACTTCCCAGAAGAGGACTTATGGCCAGTGTCGTTGAGAGTCCGTCCGGGCATAACTTCCGATTTGCCCGTTATCCAGTCCGCAAGTCGTCCCAGGATAGGGATTCAAATTCCGTCATAGCGTGAATACCCGCGCTTTGCCCAATAGTCCGGCGGTTCATCCTTCGTATAGGTAATCCGCGTAATCGCTTTGATGTTCTTCAGGCCGAGTTTCACAGGTGCAACCAAGCGAAGCGGAGCTCCGTGCTCCACTGTGAGAGGCTTTCCGTTCAGGTGAGTCGCGAGCAGGGTCTGCGGATGACGAGCCGTCGAAAGATCGAGCGATACGAAGTATGGGTCGGGATTTCCCCAAGGACCGAGGTTGACCGATGACTCGATTCGGGCCCATTTCGCCTGGGACATTGGCGGGTGAGCACGCAGCAAATCATCAAACCTAAGCCCGGCCCACCAGGCAATAGCGCTCCAACCTTCGACGCACACCAGCCGGGTGATTTGCTCATGCACCCTGAAGGAGGCGAGCAGGTTCCGGATGTTCAAAGAAACGCTTAAGCCGGAAGCGAGCCCGTCGAGAGTCAAACGCCATTCTGGAATATAGCTCGGGTCGGGGGTGGCTCCGTTGTAATTGTTCTTGAGCGGGGTAATCTGCGATTCGGTGTAGGTTGGCACCAGGCGATTTCTTGAATACAGAGCCTCTGCAACATCGTCATCAATGCGCAGGGCTCTATTCAGAAGCCATTCCTTTTTCGGCCAGTTCTTGTTTTCGTGGATGATGCCCAGGCGTTTGAGTGTAGTCTGAGGCAAGAGAGAGCCACCACCTGCGACTGCGGCTATCGCGCCCATTCCGAAGAGCAGAACATCGCGGCGAGTCCAATGACGCAAGAGCTGGGGAGCCGCTTCCATCACCCGCGGAGGCCGTTCCTGGAAGAAGCTTGCGGGCTTTCGTGAGGGCACGGATTCAGTCGAGGATGTGTTGTCTGCCTCTGGCGCAGAGTGTTCGTCTTCAAGATTCATTGTCAAAAGTCCTCCGATCTCTCCGCCCTCGTCGACCAACCTACGATTATGCTGCGAAGCGTGTCCCACCCATCAGCGAGAACGAGAATCACATGGGGCACGACAAAGAGAATAAAAAACCACATCAGCCAGAAGTGCCAGATGCGCGCTTTGTTATAACCACCGAAGATCGCAGTCAACCAATAGAGCTGCATGGGTTTGTGAATCGCCCAGCCCGTGAACACCGATAGGAGCCCGGCGACCGGAACGGAAAAATAAGCGACGCGTTGAAGTGCGTTGTATTTTGTGTTGAAGCGCGGATGCAGCCAGGTGCGGCGTGTTAGTTTGGCGAAAGGAATGCCTATGTAGTACCAAAACATCCTGGTTGCATCGCGCAGGTCGGTCCGGCGGGGCAGCAGAGAGCGCCAGCCGCCTCCCATGGCGAGCCCGACAACGAAGACAAGGCCGTTCAGCATGAATAGATAAGCACAGAGCCAATGAAGGCGCAGAGCCACGGCGAGCATGCCGGGACCGAGGCTTATGTGGTTGTAGACCCAGTCAGGCGGACTGCTGTATTGGTGCAGCCCGGTACATGCGCGCATATCCAGATGCCGATGTCCGCCAGAGGATCGAAATTCCCGGTCACTGGATCTGGTTTGTGCTGATAGACCGGAGATGCCCAATAAATGGACAGGCCACTCAGGATGAGGCCCAAAAGGATTGGCACGTTCAGCCAGTGGCTGCACCGCACCAGCAGGTGGTGCCTGCGAACTACGAGCACGCCGGAGTCTGAAGCCGGCGTGCTTGTAGCGATTCCTTCGTTATCGAGCTGCGTGGAATGTGGCACAAGTATTCTCCACGTTAGTTGTGAGCGGCCATCCCATGATCGGTCATGCCATGATCGGTCATCCCATTAGGCGGCGCGGGTGCGAAATGCGCGCGCCCATCCTCGATCAGCCATTGACCCCCGTGGCGGACGGCCACGTAGAAAAAGTTGATCGGGATCACGGGAATGATCGTCCCATCTGGACCGTTGACATTGTGCACGGTAAGGAGCGCGTCGACGGCCGCGACATCGGGGTTGATGAAGCGGATCCGATAGTTGGAGAACGCCGCTTGCGTGTTGCCGTTGACGGCTTGTTGCGCCTCGGGACCGAAGTCCTTCACCATTGCGACTCGCCCTTGCAGAAAATCACCCTGCGGCGTCACGAAGGTTCCATTTTCGGCGAATAGCGATGCTCGGAGTTCGGCATTCTTCTGAACGAAAGCCTTAGCGAAGCCATCTCCGAGCGCGCGAACGGCTGCTTCGTCCCGAGCATCGGCGGCGCTCGCAGAGCCGGTCACGCCGACGACGAGCGCACACGCAAGAAGGGTTAAGCCGAGACGTTGCATCAGGCCTCGGAGCGCTGACTTCGGCGCCTGGGCCGCGGAATTGATGGTGTGAGTTGCGATTAAAGCAGCTCGGTAGTTTTGTGAAATTTTCATTTCTTTCTCCTTAATTTTCATTTTTTCTCCTTGATTGTTGTTTCTTGCAACCAACACTTTCCGGGTAGCTAGAACCTCGCACTCAGCCTTTCAAAGGCGTGCTTGCAAGGACCTCCACTCTTTCAATCTGCGGGGGAACTGCCAGCAATTCGTTGGCTCGCGCCCCCACTGCCTTCGCAATTTCGCCAGTCACGTGGGCATTGCGGCCCCCTTCATTGGCAAAGGTGTCGAAGATGCCGAACTTCCCCGGCCCAAGCTTGATCGCATACCATTTCAAGCTCCCTTTTTCATCCAGCGCGAGTGGCTGAGCTGACCTTAGAAATGCCTCGGCATCGGCCTCCTTGCCTCGGCGGGCTTCCAGCGCGACTAACAATCCAATTGCCTCCATTGAGTTACCCTCCTGCGTTGAATTAGTTCCGACCGGCAACCATGCCTTAACCCTGTGCGGTCAGCCGCGAAGAATGGGGGCCCCAAACGGGGCACCCGTGACTCCGCCATCCACCATCAGCTCGACTGCGTTGACGTACGAGGAATCGTCCGAGGCGAGGAAGAGCACGGCTTTGGCTACATCTTCCGGCTCACCCCAACGCCCCAGTGGCACCGCAGAGAGAAGAACTTCGCCAGCTTAGCGGAATCTTCTGCGGAAATAGAGGCGCGGGGACCGCGATTCCAAATAGGAGTCTTGACGGCGCCCGGTGCGACGACATTCACGCGAATGTTGCGCGGTGCAAGGTCGGCGGCGATGGAACGCGCGATCGAGACGAGGCCGCCCTTCGTGGCTGCATATGCGGCGACGCCGGGTTGGCCGAGATAGTTGTGTACCGACCCATTAAAGATGATGCTGCCGTTGTCGTTCAGCAGAGGCGCCGCTGAATTCACCGTAAAGAAAGCGCCATTAAGGTTGGTGTGGATCACGTTCTCAAACGTGGCCTCGTCAGTGGAACCGGTAGGCGTCCGGCCGGAGATGCCGGCATTGGCGAAGACAATGTCGAGTTTCCCGAAATCTTTGGCCAGGGCTGCGAAGAGCCGCTTGCGGTCATCCGCAATGGTGACGTCAGCGCGGTAGCCACGCGCGTTGGGTCCTAGTTCTGCAACCGCCTCATCCAGCGTCTTCTGGTCGCGACCAGTAATGGCGACCTGCGCGCCCTCCGCAATGAAAAGTCGGGCTGTGGCAAGACCGATGCCACTGTTACCGCCGGTAATAAGAGCCTTCTTGCCTGTGAGCTTCATAATGCCTCCTTTTTGTACGACTCGCATCAAACATGATGACCGTCATACATGTTATATGATGACCATCATAGATGGAGGATGCAGAAAAAGTTTATGCGCTATCCCGTCCGAATCTATTCAGACTGAAATCGTCCATCAAAACTGCTCGAGTCTGGCGACGCCGAATACCGCATGGAATCGCTCGCAGTAGATAACGGCCGCGTTGTATTTCTGTAAGTCGACCGATGCAGGAAGATCGTAATTCTGATCTCCCTGGTTGCCTTTTAGGGACCCGAGTTCCACGCTATCAAGCTGACCTTTGACGATCTCTTGGGTAAGGTTCTCGTCATCACTCCGCGCCAAGATAACGTGAACGTCCGGGCCATTGGAGGTCGAGAAATCCGTCAGCCGCAGATACTGCCTGCCATCGGAGGTCTTATAGATCGTTCCTCGCCCGCTTGTTTGGTGAGCCTTGCCTTCCAGTCGGCCGGTATAAAGCGGTTGAGGATCGGTGCTCACAGCGAACGGCGCGGGCTCACTGACCTTTTGATTGATCCAGAGTTTCTCGGGGCGGAAGGCCCACCAGGCCCCAACCAGAATCGGAAGACCGGAGACGGCCAAGATCCACTTCCTACGCGAGAGCCAGGAACGTGCCTTGCATATTCATGAGTTTCTCCTTCGAATGCATGGATCGGGCAGGTCCACCTGCCCGATTCCATTGAAGTGAACGTACTTAGAACTTCTCAAGTGGCGCAGCGCCGAAGTTGGCGTTGAACCGCTCGCAATAGATCGAAACGGTTTGGAATTTGCTCAGGTCCGTGTCGCTGGGTATTTCGTAATTCTGGTCACCCTCATTCCCCTTCAGATTCCCCAGCTCAACTCGCTCGCTGCTGTTGAGAAAATTGGCGTCGTCGTCCGCGTCCTTGGCTGCGATCAGAATCACGCTTTCTGCGAACCATTACTAATCGTCACGCCGATTTTTCCAAAGTAACCGAAGACGCGTTGGTCTATACCGCCGAAACGATGAAGCTTGACCTATCCCCTGAAATGCGAAAACGGCTTCTGAATGCATACCTTACATTGAAGCCGTGGCCTGATGCCGTAGATGCATTGCGCAAGCTTAAGGCCTCTGGCATGCGCATTATCACTATTTCGAATTTCAGCCCGAAAATGCTTCGCTCCAATGCTGATGCGGCGGGAATAACAGACCTCTTTGACGACTTGCTGAGCACCGAAGAAAATGGCACGTACAAGCCTGACCCTCGTGCCTATGAATTGGGAATAGAAAGGCTCAAGCTAAACAAGGAAGAAATTGTGTTCGCAGCCTCTGGGGGATGGGATGCTTACGGCGCAAAGACTTTTGGCTACACTACCTATTGGGTGAACCGATTTAACCTTCCTGTAGAAGAACTGGGTATTGAGGCTGACAAGACTTCAAATAATATGAATGGGCTGCTGAACTTTGTATTGGACCATCCTTAGCCTGAGCCGTCACTTCCCAGCCATTTCAAACGCGATAACGCGCCTCCTGACGCAATTTCGAGAAGAGCGTTTAAGACTTTGCATTTGAAAGCAGAAAAGACGCAAGATGCACCACCCAAACGGATACTCATTCTTGGAGGCGGGTTTGCCGGGCTCACGGTCGCCATGGAGTTGGAGAAGAAACTCGCTCAGGATCCACCCGCCTCCCCGCACTCGCCGAAACTTGGCGTGCTAACAGCCCTTGGCACCCACTGGCCTGAGTACCTAATGGAAGCAGGTCTGCTCGGTATGTTCATGGTGTCGGCTTGCGTGTTCGGAGCTCTGTATGAATTCCCCCATTTGCCCATTCATCAAGCAATTATGTCCGTATTCCTGCGGCGGTTCCTCATGGGAATTTCCATGGGCCTGATAATAAGAGCCTTTTTTGCCTGCCAGCTTCATAATGCCTCCTTTTTACGCGATTGGCATCAAATATGATGATCGTCATACATATGATATGGTGACTATCATAGATGGAGGATGCAGAAAAAATCATGCGCTATCCCGTCGAAGAGACCGCCGCAAAACATGAACGCATTGTGAAGGAGGCTTCCCGCCTGTTCCGTGAACGGGGATTTGAGAACGTAAGCGTGGGCGAAGTGATGAAGGCCGCAGGCCTGACGCATGGCGCCTTTTATGCACATTTCGGTTCGAAGGAAGAACTGCAGGCGGCTGCCGTCGCCTATGGCCAAAAGGTTTCGCTAGGGCGCGCGCAGCGCAGCAAGAGTAAGAGGAGCAAAGGATCGTTTGCTGACCGCTACTTGAGCCGGTGGCACCGGGATAATCCAGGCGACGGCTGCACCATGGCCGCGCTGGCTCAGGAGGTGGCTCGCTCGACGCCTGAACTCAAAGCCGCGTTCGAGCAGGGATTTCAGGAAATTCTTCCCGCGATAGGTGGGGAACGGAAAGAAGCTATCTTTCAGGCAGCGGCGATGATCGGTGGCGTAGTACTGGCTCGCGCCGTGCAGGATCCGCGACTGTCCGACGAAATACTTAAGAGCGTTCGACAAAAGCTCGGCTGATCATGCCCTCGCGAATCCGAATGTCGGCCGCCGCCCTTGTGATCTGAAGGATGCCGAGTTCATGGATGAGTCGGCAAACCGGAAACTATCCAGAAACGGGCTTCGCGGAGATCAACGGATGATGTCCTCGAAGACGACTTCTGGAGAATCAGCGAGGTTTCATTTGTACGATTACAGACTTGTGGCCGGGCATAACCTCCGGTTTGCCCGTGACTCGGGAGGAATTCAAGGTTGCGAAACGCCGCGAGACGTCAGTTCCTGCGAAATCGAACGGCGTTCGAGGCTCAGGCAATGGGTATGGCTGGTCACGTGTAGGGCTCTCCCCGAGCACGGCTTATGAGGGTGGACAAGAATAGTTTGCTTTCCGCAAGCCTCCTCGATGACTGTAAGACTCTACTCCGGCGTGCTGCACCCGCCTCTGAGAAGCAGGAGCTGCCGAGTCGGATCTATGTCCGGATTGCGAAAAGCACCGTTAAATTTTTCAGCGCGCAAATAGCCGCCGTAGTCGAACACGTTGCCAGAACAGCTCAACCGCCCCTTCATGGTGAAGAGCGTATATGTCGCGACGGCTCCGCCCGTAAAAAACACTTTGCTACCGAATATATTGCTGTGGGTGATCAGCGATCCGCCCGACTCCAGCGCCTTCAAGAGTAAGACGTGCTGCCAAATGGAATCAGCTTTTAGGGAACCGTCATCTTGGACGCCGATCTCCTGCGCCAACCCGTCTGCGGCGAGCACGGCTGCAATGGGAGGCACTCCGCCGGATGCGGGTCCGGGCGAGTTTTGCGGGGAGCCTCCCGGACCGTTATTTGGGTTTTGCGCTGAGCTTCCGGGAGCGTTATTTGCGTTGTTGTTCTGCGCGCCCCCTGCAGCGGGAGACGCGGTGTTGCCGGTCAGGCTGCCGACGAAGCTGTCGATGGTCGAAATCAAACTATTGATGTCGTTGGCCTGCGCCAATGTCGCCGTCGTTTTTTTGATGTTGTCGTCGGTGGCCTGAATCTTCTCCTTCAACGTGCCTATTTCCGCTTCCTTATCGTCGAGGGCCTTGTCCTTCAACTTGCCGGCCTTCACTTCTTTTTGGTCGGCGTCCAATTGGTCGGCGAGCGTCTTCCGTTGCGCGGTCAAATTGTCGAGGTCGGTCTTGGTCACCTGCAGAGTGGGATCTCGAAGCAGCGCCTGCAGGCACAGCCGGCACACCATCAGCAAAGGCAGCGTATGAGGACGGCCTGACTCGTTTCATGGGCGGTGCTGTGAGTTGGATCAGGAACGCTTACACCCACGAGAAACACAACCTCCCTAAGATAACAGCGACAGAGGCTCTAGAACTTCTGTTCGTTGCCAGCTACTTGATGAGAATGCTTGACTTGGCCTATCGGTAATTCGGCAACGACGATGTGGAATGCTCCGCGCCCGTGGAGCTCGCACAGGTTCAGGATCGTCTTTTCTTGTAGTGCGATTGTGGCTACGCGATCTCCTGCGGCGGGACTAGGGCTATAGCCCAGTGAACGAGTTTTTGCCGTCACGAGCCAGTAGTCAAGAGTAGAATTTGCGGCAACCTAGATGTGTTTTTCTACTCGTGCACGCCAAGGAATCGCTATGAACCGCATTTTGTGTACGCTCTGCGTTTCTCTGATTCTGGGCCCTCCCTTGTCCGCAGCAGACCGATGGAGCGCCCACTCGAAGGCACAAATTGATGCTGTCTATCCGCAGGTGGAAGCGCTTTACATGGAACTCCACCACAGTCCCGAACTTTCGCTCCATGAGCAGAAAACCGCAGCGACCATCGCAGACCAGTTGCGCCGACTGGGGTTCGACGTTACCACCGGGGTGGGCGGCACTGGGGTGGTTGGGGTGCTGAAGAACGGTGAGGGACCAACGGTGATGATCCGCGCCGAACTCGACGCGCTGCCCGTGTTAGAAAAGACAGACTTGCCCTATGCGAGCCACGTCACGACGAAGGACGACAGCGGAGCAGACGTTCCGGTCATGCATGCCTGTGGGCACGACTTGCACATGGCAATCGGAATAGGCACGGCGACCTTGCTTGCGCAGAACAAAGATCGCTGGCGCGGCACGTTCATTTACGTCGGTCAACCTGCGGAAGAGCGGGGGTTGGGGGCTGCGGCCATGCTTAAGGACGGATTGTGGACACGGCTCCCCCATCCGGACTTCGCCATTGCGGTACACGATACATCGGATTTACCTGCTGGCAAGGTTAGTTACACGCCGGGATACGCGCTAGCGAACGTCTCTTCCGTAGACGTGACCATTTTCGGCAGGGGCGGGCATGGAGCCGTACCCGAAGAGACCGTCGATCCGATTGTCATCGCCGCTCGCACTATTCTCGCGTGGCAGACGATCATTTCCCGCGAGAACAGTCCATTTGAGCCCTCCGTGATTACGGTTGGGTCAATTCACGGGGGAACCAAGCACAACATCATCCCCGATCAGGTGCACATGCAGCTAACCGTGCGTTCTTACAAGGATGAGGTGCACAAACATCTACTGGATGCCATTGCGCGTATTGCCAAGGCGGAAGCGGAGGCCGCAGGCGCACCCAAGCTGCCCCTTGTTGAAGTCAGCGAAACCGTGCACTCGGTTTACAACGACCCCGTGCTAACCCAGCGGATCGCTGGAGTGTTGAAGCAGGCGCTCGGAGATGCGAACGTAATGCAGGCTCCGCCTGCAATGGTGGGCGATGATTTTGCCGAGTACGGTCAAGCCGGGGTGCCGTCACTCTTGTTCTCTGTCGGGGCGGTGAATCCGGCGAAATTCGAAGCCGCCAAGAAAAGCGGGGAGCCACTGCCGGGCCCGCACTCGCCTTTCTTTGCTCCTGACCGCGTACCTAGCTTGCGTACAGGGATCGAGGCCGAGACCACAGCCGTGCTGGAGTTGCTGGGGAAGAAGTAAGAATTACTATGGCGAAAGACGTGAAGAAGTATTATGCGAAATTCGATGTGGCGGTTAGCGTTGAGGTGGGCTGAAAAGCAGTCGGCTTAATCGAGTGGCGAACAACGTGGAATGCTCGCGACCTGTGGAATCTATGCCCGCTCAGAATCGGCTATTCTCATAGCACGATGACCAATGACGAACGCATGCAGCGAGAGTCCAGCCTAATCGCCACCATCCGCATGAAGCTTCCCGAGTTCGCGAAAGCGTGCGCAGATGATGCGGAACTGGTGTTCCTTCACCAAGACGCCTTTGCTGCCGACTACCAAGAGGATGAATACAAGCTCCTCGGCATGGCGATCAAGTACGCAGGTCTTCGTGGAAAGAAGTGCGAGTGATCGGGAAGAATAGGAGCACGCTAGGCGAGGAAGATAAAATTCAGTGAGCCGTGGACGGCGCACCCGCGAAGAGGCTGCTGGTGGTATCTTTCTCCGCATGCCCAAATCTCTTCTGGAAGAACGCAGATGAGATTAGCGAAATCAGTTGACGGAGGTATGACGCTATGAGCAATCAAGACCAGAAAGCGATCTTTATCACTGGCAGTTCCTCAGGCTTGGGTCGAGCTACCGCCAAATTGTTCGCGGCGAAGGAGTGGAAGGTCATCGCCTCCATGCGAAATCCCGATAAGGAAAAGGAACTGGCGAAAATTTCTGGCGTCGTATTGATGGCGCTGGATGTCACTGATCCCCATGAAATCGAAGGTGTGGCGGAACAAGTTGTGGCATCAGGTGGCGTGGATGTGGTGTTCAACAATGCTGGCTACGGTCTCGCGGGTCCGCTGGAAGGGCTTACGGACGAACAAATTCTCCGAATGGTCAACACCAATATGTTAGGGGCGATCCGCACAACAAAGGCGTTTATCCCACATTTCAGAGAGAGAAGAGCCGGATTGTTCATCAATACGACCTCGATTGGCGGATTGATGACAGTTCCATTCAACTCCATCTATCACGCGACGAAATGGGCGCTTGAGGGCTGGAGCGAAAGCATGGCTTTTGAGTTGAATCAATTCGGAATCGGCATCAAGACCATAGAACCGGGTGGCATGAAAACGGATTTCTTCACCCGATCTTTCGACAGTGGTCACCATCCTGCCTATGACGCCCTCGTAAATAAAGTCATGGCAATCATCACCGATCCCAAGCAGATGGCGACCTACTCTTCTCCCGATCAGATCGCCAAGGTAGTTTACGAAGCTGCGACGGACGGAAAAGATCAACTCCGCTACATTGGGGGGGCAGATGCAAAAGCGATGTATGCAATGCGCTCGCAGCTTGGCGACGAGGCATTCCGAAAGGCGATAGCTGAGCAGTTTTTTGGGGATGAAGCAAGAGCGGCTTAGTTCTCGCACTCACAAAGGTGACCAAAATGTCGTTGAGGCTCCCATGATGACCACCCCAGCCAGTGCCATCAAGGATGAAGTCCGTGTGCTTATCGACATTCAAATCGAGACATTCAGACATCCCACACCCTTAACAAATTCTCAACTCCGCGAGTATCACTACCGCTCCGAAAAGCTGAAGATGCTGTGCCAAGAACTGGATCGGATTGGCACGAGGAGCGTTATTGAACGGCGGTTGGAGAGAGCGTCGTAGCGTTCTGATGCGGCGGTATTCGGATTTGCAGCCCTGAAGCCGGAGCGAACATCGAAGAAGCTGTACGGGGAGGCTTCCACCATGCCTAGACAGAAGAAAGAATCCGGCCCGCTGAAAGGCTGGCAGCAGATCGCGGACTTCTTGGGTCAGCCAACATCCGTAGTCCAACGCTGGGCAAAGTCTGGAATGCCAGTCATCCACGACGGTCGGCAAGTGCAGGCTTCACCCGACGAATTGAACCGCTGGCTCGTGGACGAATCTGCTGGGGAGCCTGTCCAAATCGCTACTGAAACGGCTGATCTCACTTCCGAATTGAAACGCGGGCTTTCGTTTGTCAGGAAGCACACACCTCCTGCCCGGAAAAAGACAAGAGCGGCGTAGCGGTTCCTGCGGCCAGCGGACATATGTTCGCCAGCGTACCGACAGGTTGCGAAGTCAGGGATATTATTCAACTCAACCAGCCAAGCAAGGCTCTAAGAACAGGCCCACGCTATGGCGACCATTCTCTGTATCGATGACGAACCCACTATTCTAGAACTTCATGGAGCCGTACTGGAGAGCAAAGGGTACAAGGTTCTGACCGCTCCGGATGGCCCAACTGGAATCGCCCTCACTCGCAAGCACCGCATTGACGCAGTAGTGCTTGACTTCAATATGCCCGGCATGGATGGGAATGAGGTCGCTCAAGTGCTCAGGAGAGAACAGCCCGCCCTTCCCGTTGTGATCTGGAGCGGATGTCCTGAAGAGATACGTGAGTCCATCAGGTGGTTCGCCGATGTGTTGCTGTATAAGGGGGACGGTCCCGAGACTCTCCTCTCGACAATCGATAAAGTTCTGAAGGACTCTGGCACGCGGAATAATCTTGCCGAGCGAATGACCAACGAAGCGCCTATTCCTACCACCGGAAGGTTGGGGGCTACTTAGGGTGGCAGGTCGAGGGTCCTGATCCGGTCACTTCCTAGGAATCCCGCATGGTGGTTTGCTTTCTTCGGTGGAGCGTCCGTAGTCATCATGCTGCTCTGGTTTCGTCAGGCACTCGGGATTCAGGCACCGCCAGCACTTGGGTAATCCCGTCCAAATAGCCAATGTCGAAACGAGTTGTGTCGAAGGAGAATCTATGACCCGCGAAGCCAGATTGATGTCTGGGATCATCCTCATCACCGTGCCGACGATCCAGTACGGCGGATATTTTCTGCTGACCTCGCTGATGAACAAGGGAAGCGGTTACATGGACAACCCGCTGCGCCAGAATTTCTTTCGTGCCGGGCACGCCCACGCGGGTGTGATCGTGATCCTGTCGCTGGTTTGCCAGATGCTCGCGGACGCGGCACTCCTCCCGAGCCCCCTGCTTTGGGCAGTCCGAATCGGTGTGCCGCTTTCCGCAATTCTCATTTCGTCGGGGTTCTTCTTCTCCGTGTTGCCCCCGACCGCGACTCAACCCAGTGGAGCCGTCTCGCTGATCTATGTGGGGGCAGTGATTCTCGCCTTTTCGGTGGTCACGCTTGGTGTGGGGCTGTTGCGGTCTCAACCGAGGTAGGGCTTCAGTAAAATGGAGTTCGACTCGCCGCACATTTCTTATCGAACCCCACAGTTTACCAGTAGAGCGGCGAATTGTCTGTACACTCGATCACAGACAAGGGTGCGTTGACTGCGCTATTTGTTAAGGTGTTCATACAAGGTGCAGATGAAAAGGGGACGACCTGTCGAGTACTTCCCTCCTCCCCCTGTGGACATGGGTGGACGACAGGGGTCCCTGTGGCGATGCAGCGATCCAAGTCACTCCGAATGACACTGGGCTGCATCGCCTCTCTTCAGCACTTGAGGAAGGGAGTGGGGTGCGATGGATATGAAGCGGGTCATGGAGTGCGTTCGGGCAGACCTGCGAGAGTGGCCCGACAGTCACTTTTCCGATGTCTACTTCCGAATCCTAGAGCGCGGAGCCAGCAGCACCAACGTTCACACCGCCCTCTACGAGATGCTGAAGCGGGATGAGGTCAGGATCAAAGACGGCAAGTGGAGATTGATGGCAGCCGTGGAACGACGAAAGGCGTCCTGAGCGCCATGACGAACACTCCGACGCCCGACCCGGCCAAGCAGCCCCAGAAGCCCACCACCCCTCAGCCCGTGCCAAGCTCAAGGGAAAACTCTCAAAGAAACGCCTCGCCCGCTACAGCCAGATCAGAGTCAGCGTGATCGGCAGGAACTCGGGGCGGACGATCTCCGCAGTCAGCACCGTCCTATTTCCTCTTAGCACCCTGTTTCGCGATCCCCGTAGCAGCTTAGAGGAGTAAATGATGTGAGTGCAAAGGGAGGGGCTATCTTCTGAAGAACCTCGAAAAGAAGGCGGAATTATCCACTTCAGAGACTCAGTGCGAGTGTTACAACCTTTCGTTTGCAAATCTTGCACTGATCCCGAATGACACCCTTCCGTTCGATCACACCTTGGTGGCAGTAGGGACAAACGTGGGTTAGTCCCGCGTTCCGAAGCACGAGAACGGCTGCTTTCCTTTGTCCATAGTCGCCTTCGACGTAAACGGTCATGGTTCTCCGGTTCGCACTCCTATGTTGCAGCCTATAGCTCGTCACGCATCGCGTCACCTCTAGAAAAAGAGGCGACCCTTCAAGGAGGCCGCCCCGTAAGGCGGGACGATCCCCCTTACACTGCTACAGCGACGTTATGGAAGGTCGAGGTGACGGCCTCAAACGTCTGAACCTTGGGTGTTCCATCGATGAATCTTCCAAGGGTTTTCAACACCTCCGGGTAGACATTGGTGTTGTAAGCCTCTGCATTGGCTTTGGCCTCCCACAGACTGATTGCAATCACATCCAAGCTGCCGGGATTTGACAATGTGAGTTCGTCCTTGAAGCCCTTCTGCTTGCGAAGTAAAGGAAGGACTTGGTTTTCAAAAGTCCGGGTATAGTCAGAAAGCATATTGGATTTCAGATGAATCGAGACATTGCGTGCAAACATATCAACCTCCTAAAGGTTGTTGTCGCTAAGAGGAGAGAACTTCAGATGGGCTGACTTAGTTTCAGGGAACCTGAAAGAGGGTAGAA
Organism: uncultured Acidobacteriaceae bacterium; assembly: GCA_963797885.1. Taxonomy (GTDB): domain Bacteria; phylum Acidobacteriota; class Terriglobia; order Terriglobales; family Acidobacteriaceae; genus Acidiflorens. Next base: position 39,199 of record CAWCRQ010000026.1, read on the forward strand.
GCCACCTCAATTGCACGCTAGTCCTCTGCAACCCTATTGTCAAGCTGCCCCAACCTCAACAGGCAATCAATGATGTTCATTTGTTGGACGTTGAAGGAACTCACCGGGCAGAAGGGCGTGTCCGGCGTGTCAGACCTGTTTGAACGATTCGCTCATTACTTTTTGTCCATGTACTCGCCGGGAACATCATCCTGCGGCACCTCATGCGTGCGAACCTCCTTCTCGTCATTGTCACCAGCGTGTTCTACGCCCGTCACTGCGTCGGCCTCGAACGCGTTTCCTTCCTCGATCAACTCGGCCACACTCTCCGAATCCGCACCTTCGATGTTGGACAATCCCTGTAAATCTCCCGATTGCCCGCCCCTCGCTCTCAGTCCTTCGAGTGCAAACGCCTCCGTATCCACGCTCTGGCTTTTTCTCCGAACCCGTGTCCGGAGTGCGGCCGGCTTCTTCGCACCGGTTGTCTTCTTGCCAAGGGCCTTCGTTTTCACCGCCGCCTTTTTCAAGGTGGGCTTCTTCTTCGCCAATTTCTTCTTCCGAGTTCCCCTCTTCTTAGCCAGCTTCTTTTTAACCGTCTTCTTCATCGGCTTCCCTCTCTTCCCGGCAAATTCCTTCGGCTTCGTGCGCTTCTTATTTAGTTTTGTTCTTGGCCATACGCGCAGTCTACCACCGGCACATGCGTGCCCACGAAACCGAGCTAGACGCATAGCGAGGAAACCCACAGGACCAGTGCGTCAGTTTCGGCAATACCCTGCCCGCCTATCGGCACGCCTGTCGGAATCTCGTCGCGGGTTCCGCCCGGCACCCGCATGGCTCCGGAAAACGCTCGTCTCTGGCACTGGTGCGGTGTAGAACCTCGCTTTGGCATCAGGTCTGTGTCAAGCTATAAACATGGCAGAGAAACGCACCAAAGCCGACAGACTAGAGCGGCAGACTGAACAACTGGGAAAAGGATAGATCGCCATCCAGACGGGATCGAGAAAAAGCCATCAACACTCGCACCGAAGTCGGGCGAGCCGAAATCGTCCTGATCCCCGCGGCATCGCAAGGAGGAGCGCATGGGTGCTCGAAACGGCAGAACCTTATTGTTCGTGTTGACCACATTCGTCTTGTCCGCTACCGCGACTGAGCTTCCCCCCGCCGATAAGACCAGCGTTGAGCTTTCACGCGATTCCATCATCCGTATCGTGACCCAGATTCAACGCGCAGACTACGAAGGCGACCGCCCGGCTCTGAAGCGCCTCCACGACGACCTCACGCCCATCCCAGAAGACAACAAACTGGCATCGCGGCTGCTCTACTGGCGTGGATTTGCGTTGTGGCGCAGAGCGATTAACGGCTTCAACGAATCCCCGACTCCAAGTGATCTGGAAGAGGACCTCACGCAGGCGGTTACCGATTTTAAAGACGCCATTGCCCGCGACCCTGCATTCGTGGAGCCTAAGATTGGAGCAGGCTCTAGTCTGGGCAACCTGATGTACTTGCACAGGAAAGACCCAACCCGCGCTCAGGAATTGCTGCAACAGTCGAGTCCGCTTTTGAAAGAAGCCATAGCGACAGCCCCAGACAACCCTCGGCTGCTGTGGGTGCTCGGCCCCATTCGTTGGTCGTCGCCTCCAGAGCGGGGAGGTGGTCAGGACAAGGCGTTTGAAGTTACAACAAAGGATTGGAAGCAGTCCGCAACCAGAAGCGCGACGTGAGTGATCCGCTGGAACCCTCATGGGGAGAACCCGAGCTACAGATGAGTCTCGCGTGGTCGAATCTGAACCAAACGACGCCTGATTTGAACGCCGCCGAGCAGTACGCACAGGCTGCTCTCAAACTTGTCCCTTACTGGCACTATGTTCGCGACATCCTGATGCCACAGATTCAAGCTGACCAAGCCAAAGCCCAACTCGCAGTTGCAGGCTCAGTTTTTGCCCAAACCCAGAACCAGCCGAACGCCAAAGCCGAGCAATATTTCTTTGTACTGTTGAATCGTCCTGCCAATGCTCCGCAACTGAGCAAAGAGGCGGGCGAAGAGCTTCAGAAAGAGCACATGGCGAACATTCGGAAGCTGGCTGCCGAACACAAACTTGTGATTGCCGGGCCTCTTATGGATGACACGACGCTGCGCGGCATCTTTGTGTTGCAGGCGGACTCAGCAGCGCAGGCACAAGCGTGGGCCGATAGCGATCCAGCGGTCAAAGCGGGTCGGCTGTCCGCCGACGTGCATGGGCCGTGGCTAATCGACCCTAGCACCATTCACGATCCAGCCCAGCCTCCGGGAATGGAGCAGTACACGCTTGTTCTGATGAAGCGCGGCGATAATTGGAACCCAAACGCTCCGGAGTTTATCGACGTGATGAAGCAGCATCCTGCTTTTGTCGCTCCGCCCGAGCCATTCGTCGATGCCGCCCGTGCGGCCGCCTTCTTGTGCTGCTCCCGCAAGCATGTCCTCTGTCTAGCCCGCACCGGGCAAATCACCGCCTATCCACGCGGCGGAAAGTCGCGTCGGACATGGCTTTTCCGGCTTTCGGACCTCGAAGCCTATGTGTTAACTTGTGCTGGGCGGCTTCCAGAAATGGAGGCCAATAATGTACCAAGGCGGTAGTTTGAGACAGGTACAACGAAAGGACGGGCTGACTTGGTTGTTCCGTTATCGCATCGACAAGGACGGACGCCGAGTCGAAAACACAACGCGGGTGGGTTTGGTGAAGGACTTTCCGAGCGAATCCGCTGCACAGGCTGCACCGTCCATCGCGAAAATCAAAACGCTGATGTCGTTGGTCTTCCAGTTTGGAAAAATGGAGAAGCTTTGCGACAACAATCCGCGTAAGGAGTTTCGCGTCGTGGCGAAGTCGGACTAAAGGCAGTGATCATCACACCCGAGCAGGCAAAGACCATCATCAGGTTGATGAAGGACCCTCTGCACCGTGTGCTGGTCATCGTCGCCGTCCTCACCGGGCTGCGGGCGTCTGAACTCGCTGGCTTGCAATGGCAATGCGTGGATTTCGCAAACAATCGCATTGTCGTGAACAAGCGGTGGGCTTTGGGTGAATTCGGCAAGCCGAAGACGGAATGCTCGGATGCCTCGGTGTCCATGGGCGAAGCACTCTCAACAGTGCTCTCGGCATGGCGTCAGCAGACACCATACTGCCGGGCCCACGGACTTTGTTTTCGCATCGTTCAAAAGCGACGGAGCGGTGCCCCTCGCGATGAGTTGCTTTTCTGCCGACCATCTCCGTTCTGCGGCAATTGAGGCGGGTCTCAAGATCGAAAAGGGTCAACGTTTTGGTCTGCACAACCTGAGGCATTCGCTTTCTTATTGGCTGGTAAACAAGGGGAAAGTGGAACCGAAGACGGTGCAGTCGATGCTGAGGCACAGCAAAATCCAGACCACGCTCGACCTGTACACGCAGGGCGACTCGGACGAGATGTCCACGGCTCAGCAGCTATTCGCCGACGCTGTGGATTGGTGTGGATTGGAAAAACCGACGCAGGTCATGCAAGTGATTGAAAGAAATGGTAGGCACGTGGGGACTCGAACCCCAGACCTCTACCGTGTCAAGGTAGCGCTCTAACCAACTGAGCTACGCGCCTACACGTCAGTGATTCTACCACCGAGCGGGCAGTCTGGCGCCACTCGCACCTCAGACGATCTTAGTCGATGTTCAAGGGAATGCTTTGCGAATCATTGCGGTCTAAATTAGCCGGAAGCCGACTCACGCCTGTTGAAAATACGGGACATACCGCTTCTTTGCCGACCTTGTACGAAGCCGATTAGTAATTGAAATCGGCTGTGCTCAGCAGTTGCTGTACCAATTCGCCTTCCCGATCGCTCTGGATTCTCTGATCTTTTCTTCGTGATTACTCATCGTCGAATCTGGTTCCCGTGATTTTCACTCTACGCCAGAGCCAAGGCCCCCCTGCTCCAGCAAGGATTCAGGCTGAGGTAGCGGTTGGATAAGGATTGTCAACCCATGCCCACAGATCGCGGTAGAAACAGCTGCTGGCGCAAAAGCGCAAGCAGGGTTCGATAAGGACCATGAAAAGGCAGGCCGCAGTTGCAGATATTGGACGGGTGTAATTGCCTTTGGAACGCTTGCGTCGAGTTAGCGGGATTTCGTAGGTCTTAGCTTCTTGACAAGATTTTGGCCGGGGGTGAGTTAGGAGCAGAAATAAGTCAGTTTTCGGCTTAGGTGAAGGGGTGAAGGTTTTTGGGGGCCACAAGCCGAGAGCGACAACTGACACCTAAGAACTCAGCCTCTTCGCCATAGAACAATAAATCTCCACCGCTTCCCGTAGCTGCGCTTTCTCCACAAACTCGCCCTCCGTGTGCGCCACGTGAATCGAGCCTGGACCGAGCAGCAGCGGCTCGCCCCAGTTCGGAAGGGACGGGACATCGGTGGTGAAGGCGGCGACCATCGTCGGCAGGCCGTCCAGCGTCCGCAACCGCAGAAACGGAGTCTCGCGGGTGAAGCGAACCTCGGCGAGCGCGCCGACGGTCTCTGTAATCTCACGGCGCAGCGCGTCCGCCGGGCCGACCAGGCGATAAAAAAGGTTAGCCTTGGCAAAATCGGGGATCACATTCGGTGCGCGCCCGCCCTGAATCAAGCCGACGTTCTTTGTGCAAGGGCCCACGTCGGCGCCTTCGGGAAGTTTCATCGCGTGCAAGCGGTGCAGCGCTTCCACCAGCTTGTCGATCGCCGACTCACCCAGCTCCGGATACGCCGAGTGCGCCATCTTTCCGTGCGCCATCAGTTCCACGTGCAGCGCGCCCTTGCTCGCCAGCGCCAGCTTGTTTTCGGTGGGCTCGCCGTTAATCATGAAGCGCGCGCCCATCGGTTGCTGGTTGGCCACCCGCGCGCCGATCGAATCCCGCTCCTCGCCCACCAGAAACAGCAGCCCGACGAAAACGCCCGCCCCGCACAGCTTCTCCGCCGCCAGAATCTCGGCTGCAATAATCCCCTTGGCGTCGCACGCTCCACGCCCGTAAATGCGCTCGTCATCTTCGGACGATGCAATGAACGGCGGCACCGTATCCATGTGCGTAGAGAAAAAAACCTCCGGACGCGCATGCCCCGGCCACGCCGCCAACACGTTGGCGCGCGCACCGTCGAACCGGCATTTTGCGCGCTTCCAACCCGCGCCGCCGCAGCTCGTCGCAAAGGAAATCTCCCACCCCTCTTTCATTCGGAGTGATGGATTCAATATCGATCAGACGGCGGGTAAGCGCAAACAGGTCCATGCAGGAAAAGAGTACCAGTCGCTGGTCGCTAGTCGCTAGTCGCTGGCAGGCAGATTCTCTGCAATACTAACGACGAACGACTAAGGACTAACGACTAACGACCGGCCCGTGCTCCCCGAAACCTCCAGCATCCGCTCGCTGTTCCTCGCCGGTCCCGCCGGACGCCTGGAAGCTCTCCTCAACGCCGGATCGCCCACCGCGACGCACGCCGCCGTGGTGTGCCATCCGCATCCGCTGTACGGTGGAACGCTGCACAACAAAGTCGTCTTCCACGCCATGAAAGCGCTCAACGGCTTCGGATTCCCCGTGCTGCGCTTCAACTTCCGCGGCACTGGCCTGAGCGAAGGCGAGCACGCCGGCGGCATCGGCGAAGAAGAAGACGTGCGTGCCGCGCTCGATTGGCTGGAGCGCGAAGTCATGCTGCCCGTCATCTTCGCCGGTTTTTCCTTTGGCGCCGCCGTCGGATTGCGCGCCGCGTATTCCGATGACCGAGTCCGCGCGCTCATCGCCCTCGGCCTGCCCGCCGTCCGGGTCGCAGATCGAATTGAAGACCGCGTCTACGATCTCGAATTTCTGCGCGAGTGCGTCAAGCCCAAACTCTTCGTCAGCGGCTCGCGCGATCAGTTCGCACCCGCCGGAAAACTCGAAGCGCTCGTCCAAACCTTCGCCGACCCCAAGAAGCTGGTCCGCATCGAAGCCGGAGATCACTTCTTTGAAGGAAGACTCAAGGAGATGCGCGTAGTCATCGAAGATTGGGTCCGCGAGACCCTGCTCGCAAAAGCCACCAGCGACTAACAGCGAACGAAGAACAGCGACCGGCGACCAGCGAACGACGAACGTCGTTCTTTATAATCCCCACCATGCCCCCGATCTCTCCCGAGCGCGACCAGCAATTCCGCCGCATGCGCGACCTCGCTCGCGACATCTTCGCCTCCGCGCTCAAGAGCGCCTCCATCGAAAGCGCCTTCGCCCGCAACGTGCACTGCGAGCGCCGTGTCCTGCGCATCGGCGACGACCTGCACAATCTCGATTCCTACCAGCGTGTCTTCGTCGTCTCCTTCGGGAAGGCGGCGCATACCATGGCCGCCGCTCTCGAAGCCCAACTCGGCAGCGGCCTCGAAGGCATTGTCGCATCGTCGGTCGAACCCGCCAGCCAGGTGCGCGGTTTCCGCTATTTTCGCGGCGGGCATCCCACGCCTACCGCCGAATCCATCCACGCCGCCGACGCCATCCTAAAGTCGCTGACTTCTCTCGACGCCGCTTCGCTCGCCATCTTCATGATCTCCGGCGGCGGCTCTTCCATCGTCGAAAAGCCCGTCGCTACTGTGAAAGACACTAAGAAAGACACTTTGAAAGACGACGGAATCTCGCTGCCCGACCTCGCCGCCACCTACCGCACGCTCGTGCACTCCGGCGCCCCCATCGCCGAGATCAACGCCATCCGCAAACATCTTTCCTCCGTGAAGGGCGGACGCCTCGCCCAGGCAGCCTATCCCGCCCAGCAGGTTTCGATTCTTGTCTCCGACGTGCCCGACGATACACCCGACGCGCTCGCCTCCGGTCCCACCATGCCCGATTCCACTTCCATCCACGACTGCGAGCGCATCGCCGCCAAGTACAACCTTATCGATCAGTTCCCCAAATCGGTGGCCGATCTTTTCCGTGAGCATGCTCTCGACGAGACGCCAAAATCCGACGACCCGGCTTTCATCCGCGCGCGCTGGTGGACCGTGCTCTCGAACAAAGTGGCCATCGATGAAGCTGCCGTAGCTGCCACCCGCGCCGGTTTCGCGGTTGAAGTCGATAACTCCTGCGACGACTGGCCCTATGACAAAGCCGCCGCCTACTTGCTCAACCGTCTGCGCGAACTGCGCCGCACCGTATCGCGCGTCTGTCTGATCTCCGGCGGCGAGGTGACCGTGGCCGTCCGCAACGGTGGCATCGGCGGACGCAACCAGCAGTTTGCCCTCGCCTGCGCCGAACAAATATCGGGACACGACATTACCGTGTTGAGCGCCGGCACCGACGGCATCGACGGCAACAGTCCTGCCGCCGGCGCCGTAGTCGATGGCAGTACCATCTTCCGTGCCGGAAGTGGTCGGGCCGATGCCCGCGCCGGCGCTGAAGCCGTGCGGCACGCGCTCTCCAGCTTCAATGCCTATCCTCTTTTCGACGGGCTAGGCGACGCCGTTATCACCGGACCCACCGGAAATAATCTTCGCGACCTGCGCATCCTGCTGGCGTACTAATCCGCCCCCAACCTTCCGGCCAACAGAGAATATTCGCCACCTATTCGCCCTTAGATAGAGGTTCGGACTTCCGCGCCCCGAGGTTAGCATTACGATAACGCCCGCCAGTTCATGTTCTTCCAGCCACTGTAAATTCTTGTAAATCTCCCTTTTACCCGGCAGCGTCGCGCTTTCAGCCTGCATCCAATTAGGTTAAATCCAAATCTTGCATCGGAGGCTTCGCTTGAAACAGACCTTGCGTATTGCCATCCTGTTGTCTTTTGCCTGTGTTGCTCTGGCGGCGTTCTCGAATTTCGCGCAAGCCCAGAAAATCGACATTGCGTTCGGCGGCGGCACCACCCTAGCCCCAGACGCCAGTTCTCTGGGCGGTGTTGAAAGCGCCCCGTCGCTTAAGGGCGGTACCTTTCTTGGCTTTAACGGCGATGTGCTCTTCTGGCACAACCTCGGCTTCGGAGCCGAAGTGTTCTGGAGGGCCAGCAGCAGCAACTGCGTGTTATCAGGCTGCTTCGGTGAGGGCGTAACCTATCGCCCTGTGTTCTACAACTTCAACGCCGTGTACTCGGCCAAGCTCGCACCCCACGCCTACCTTGAACTTGTCGGCGGCATCGGCGCGCTCGATACCCATTACTCCGCGTGTACCGGGGTTGGTGCGTCGTGCGGTGGCAGCCAGGAGATCTCATCGAGCAACCACTTCGACGTAGATCTCGGCGGCGGCATCAAGCTTTACCCGCTTCATGGCGGTTTCTTCATTCGCCCCGAGGCGCGCTTTTACTGGGTCAACAACGGCACTGCTGACTACAGCTCGAACCACGCCGCCCGCGTCGGCGCCTCCATCGGCTACACCTTCAGATAACGCTCTTTCCGTCTCAGGTGGGGACAGCCGCCCCCCGGCTGTCCCGCTGAGCGAGCCAACGCCCACACGTCAAGCAACGTGGTGGATTGCAGGAGAGTTTTGCTTTGTATCGGAGCGTCGCTTGAGCGTTTTCCTCCGCCGGACCACCGAGGCCGGTTGTCCAGCGCGCTCCCGCTTCCCGCTTGGTAAATATTTTGTCCGCGTTCGCCAGTGGCCTGCATCCCCCATCCCGAATTATGATAGAAGCATGAACTTCGGCTTCTCCGGCGAGATGATCTTCCTGTTTCTTCTGGCGCTGATCCTTTTCGGCCCTAAGAAAATGCCGGAGATCGGTCGCCAGGTCGCGCGCTTCCTGAATGAGTTCCGGCGCGCTTCCTACGAATTCCGCTCGCAGATCGAGTCCGAAATCAATTCCCTCGATACAACAGATACAAACGCCGGCAGCAGCCGTCGGCAGCAGATCCTGCCCCCCATCCAGGCCCCGCTCGGATCGCTAGCCAATCGCATTTTCAATCCAGCGCCCGCCGAAAAGCTAGAAGCTGCGGAAAATGCCGCTGGGGAAAACGGCACCGCCAAAAATGCCGCCGCCCCGGTCGCCGCTGCCGAAGCCGCCCCAGCCGAACCTGCACTCGTTCCCGAGCCGGCTCCCGCTCCGAGAGTTGAAGCTCCGAAGGTTGCGCCCGATGCCTGAGCTGTCTGCCTCCTCACCCCTGGACGAATCCGCCAAAGAGCAAATGCCCGCCATGGGCTTCCTCGAGCATCTCGAGGAACTGCGCAAGCGCATCATCTATTCCATGATCGCGATCGCGGTCGGCTTCTTCGCCTGTTGGGGTTATGCCGAGAATATCTACGAAATCATGCAGCGTCCGATCATGGACGCGCTCCAACACAATGGCCTCTCGGCAAAACTCGTCTACCTCAACCCCACCGAGCCTTTCAATCTTTATCTCAAAGTCGGAGCCATGGCCGGCTTGTTCGTCGCCTCGCCTTTCGTGCTCTACCAGATCTGGTGCTTCATTTCGCCCGGTCTCTACCGTAACGAGAAGCGCTACGTCATGCCCTTCATGGTCTCGACCGTAGCCCTGTTCCTGACCGGCGGATACTTCGGCTACAAACTCGTCCTGCCCGCGGCACTCGTGTTCCTGATCGGCTACGGCAAAGCCTTCCAGCCAATGATCACGCTCAGCGAGTACAGTTCCCTGTTTCTGACGATCATCGTCGGCATGGGCGCAATTTTCGAGATGCCGATCCTGGTATTCTTCCTGGCGCTCATGGGCATTGTCAGTGCCGGCTGGATGTGGCGCAATCTCCGCTATTCCATCCTGGTCATATTCATCATCGCCGCCATCGTCACGCCCACCACCGATATCCTGAACATGTGCATCTTCGCCGCGCCCATGGTGGCGCTGTATGTGGTTAGCATCGCCATCGCCTGGCTCGTGCATCCCAAGCAGCGCAAGAAACGCGCGGAGAAAAACTCCTAATCACAGAGGCCACAGAGGAACACAGGGAAACGGTGACAGGGAAGACCATGAAACGAAACGCAACCACACTAGAAGTTTTTCAAGTTTTGCCCGGTGTTCCCCTGTGTCCCCTATGGTTAAAGATCTGTCTGCTGCTACTCCTGACCATCGCCCTGTCGAGCACCGTTGCCTGCGGAAAAGGAACTGACGCCACTGCCAGCGCGCCCTCAAAATCCGAATCTCGCGCTAACGCTACGCCCCCAGCACCGCCCGAAGCCGCCGCGGCCGACTCCGCCCCACTCCCGCACATCGATGCCAAACGCGCCTTCCAGTACACCGGCGAGGTCACCGCCTTCGGCCCGCGCTATATGGGCAACGAGAACCACAAGAAACTCGAGCGCTACATCCTTGACCACCTCAAAGGCGATCAGGTCGAAGACGACGCCTTTACCGCCGACACCGTAGAAGGCAAGTTCCCGGTACGCAACATCATCGCTAAATTTCCCGGCACAAAAGATGGCATCATCGCCATCCTTGGCCACTACGATACCAACTACCCGCTGCGCAATATCGGATACGTCGGCGCCAACGACGGCGGTTCTTCCACCGCTATCCTGCTCGAATTCGCCAACCAGCTGCGCGGCGGGGGATCGGGAAAAAAGCGCGATGGCTACAGCGTCTGGCTGGTCTGGACTGATGGCGAAGAAGCGGTGCGGAAGTGGTCCGACACCGACAGTCTCTACGGCGCCCGCCATCTGGCGGAGAAATGGGAAAAAGATGGCACGCTAAAGAAGATCAAAGCGCTCATGGTAATGGACATGATCGGCGACGCCGACCTCGACATCGACCGCAACACCATCGGCACTCCTTGGCTGCTCGATCTCATCTACGACGCCGCCGAGCGCTTAGGCTATCAGTCCCACTTCTACGCACGCGAGGGCCCCATCGAAGACGATCACCTGCCCTTCGTCAAACGCGGTGTCCCCAGTGCCGACGTCATCGACCTCGATTACGGATACAACAACGTCTTCCATCACACCGCGCAAGACACCATGGACAAGCTAAGCCCCAAGAGCCTCGAAATCGTCGGCGATACCATCCTTGAAACTATCCACATGCTCGATCAACGCTAGTATCTACTCGTAGTGTTCAGGCGCTCCTCCGCTGCTAAAATTGAAGACCCACAGAAACATCTAACTCGAAGTGGTGTTATCGCATGGGAGGATGGTGACAAGAAAATGAAAAAGCTGATTGGATTGCTCGCGATGTGTTTGGTGTTTTCTCTCTCAGCCCTGGCGCAACACGAAGAACATGCAGGCGGCGCCCGGCCAGAGGTCGGTGGCGGCCATCAAAACATTCCTAAGCGCGGTCCTGCGAAGGTAACCACTCCGCATCCGGCGGAGGAAAACCGCAAGTTCAACGACAAGGCAGGACATCCCGAAGCTCCCCACGTACATGCCAACGGACAATGGGTGGGCCATGATACCGGCCGGAACGACCCTCACTACCATCTGGATCATCCGTGGGAGCATGGCCGCTTCACCGGCGGTATCGGGCGCGGCCACGTCTGGCGCCTCGCAGGCGGTGGTCCCGGCCGCTTCTGGTTCGGCGGTTTCTACTTCTCCGTGGCTCCCTACGACGTCGGGTTCTGTGACGGCTGGCTCTGGGATTCGGACGAAATCGTCATCTACGACGATCCCGATCACGTCGGCTGGTATCTCGCCTACAACGTTAGGCTCGGAGTCTACGTCCACGTGATGTATCTGGGAGCGTAGTACAGAGATCAGTGGATGAATCATTCGGTGGAGCGCCGGGCGTCTCGCCTGCCTGCCCTGAGAGAAGTCGAAGGCGCTCCACCGGACAAGAAATTCCGCTACTTCTTTTCTTGGCTCGTGTCGTCTTTCTTTTCGTCCTTACTCTTACCGGCATTCTTGTCCACGATCGAGAGCAGTTCGACCTCGAAGATCAGGGTCGCATTGGGCTCAAGTCCGCTGCGCGGGTCCGGGCGCTCGCCATAGGCAAGGTTCGAAGGAATGAAGAGTTGCCACTTCGATCCCACGGGCATGAGCTGCAGCGCTTCCGTCCACCCTTTGATGACTTGCACGACTCCAAACGTCGCCGGTTGCCCCCGCTTGTAGGAGCTGTCAAATTCCGTGCCGTTGATGAGAGTACCCCGGTAGTTACACACCACCTGGTCGCTCGCGGTGGGCTTCGGTCCGTCGCCCGCTTTCAGAATCTTGTACTGCAAGCCGCTGGGCAATGTAACGACGCCTTCTTTCGTTTTGTTCGCGGCGAGAAATTTCTCGCCTTCGGCCTTGTTCGTAGCCGCAGCTTGTTGCATTTTCTCCTGCTGCTCTTTGCGTACCTCTGCTTGCACCTCGTCGAGAACGGCCTTCGCTTCTTCTTGCGTCAGACGCGTCTTACCTCCGGACATCACGTCCTTCAATCCTTCGGATGTCAGATTCCAGTCCACCTCCACCGACTGCTTCTTCATGCTGCCGCCAACCTGTGTTCCGATATCCATTCCCAGCGCATAGCTGAACTTTTCTTTTCGCGTTTTAAAGGGAGCAGGCGCCGTGCTCTTCGCTGCCGCTGTCGTCTGCTTGACCGGAGCCTTCGCCGTTGTGGCCGCTTGCGGAGTTGTGGCTGCAGGAGTCGTCGCCGCCGGAGTGCTTGTTGCTGGAGTCTGCTGGGCATAGCCATCTCCGGCCAGCATCACACCTGCGGCCAATAGAAAGGTTGTCATGAGAGGTCTTTGCATTTACCTATTGTCACATTGCTCCGCATTCTGCGCCAGGCCAGAGGCAACAGGGTAGTGATCCAATTCCGTGTTGCTGGGCTGCGAGCTTCGAGCCACGAGCTTCGAGAAAACTGGTTGCCCGCAGCTCGTGGCTCGCTGCCCGCAGCCCATTTCGCTATAATCCCTCCATGAAAACTACTCGCTTGTTCTCGCTCGCACTGCTCGTGATCGCGCTCGCCTCGGCCAGCTCGGCCAGGATTCTGGTTCAACTCAAAGATGCCCAAGGCAGGGTTGTAGGCTCCGCGATTCTTTGGGAATCGACCCCGGGCATTGAGATGGAAGTCGATCTCGAAAATCTGCCTCCCGGCGAACATGCTATCCACTTTCATCAGAACGCGAAGTGCGACGCCCCGGACTTCAAGTCCGCGGGAGGTCACTTCAATCCCGATGGGAAGAAGCATGGATTGGAGAATCCGGAAGGTCACCACGCCGGCGACAACCCCAACTTCACGGTGGGCGCGAACGGCAAAGCGCATTTCAAGTGGCAAGATAAAGACGTCACGCTCGGCAGCGACAGCCATTCGCTTTTCAGCAACGGAGGCACAGCCCTCGTGGTCCACGCCAAGGCCGACGACCAGAAGACTGACCCCGCGGGCAATGCCGGCGACCGCATCGCCTGCGGTGTGATTACGAAATAGCGTCGGAGAAAATTCCGCTTTGTGACACGCCGGGGAAGTCCCACAAGAAGGGAACGCGTAGGGACACCGCCCCCGGCTTCCCAAGGCGAGCGCAACTCGCGCCAGGATTTTTGTCGCCAATGCACGAATCCAGGAGCGTGGCCACGCTTGGCACGTTTCAATCCGATCAAGTTGAATAAAGAAACTCCAGCGCCTCCGGAAAGCGCGCTGCCCAGGCCGATTCGCTGTGGGCAGCGTTTTCTTCGATGCGGACCTTCAGCCGTTGTTCGTCCAAGCCAACCTCGCGCAGAATCGATTCCAGTTCGCGGACGTCGCCAACGATCCTTTCGTCTTTCTCCGCATGCCCCACTTCCCGCGTCCCCATCCCCAGGTATGTGCGCGCCGGCCAACCGCGGAATCGGCGGCTCTCTTCCAGAATTTTCCGGTTTGCCATGGACAGAGACGGGCTCTCGATCAGCAATCGCCCAAACACGCCCGGCGCTGCGAGTTGCGTGTACAAAGTAATCAGGCCTCCCAGAGAAGACCCGCCCAATCCCGTATTCTCCGGTCCCTTTAATACCGAATAATGCTCCTCGATCAGCGGCATCACTTCACGCTGCAGAAAATCCGGATAGCATTTTCCCTTCGCGCTAAGAACTCTAGGATCTTTTGACTTGTACGGAATGTACTCGCAAGCCCGGTTCTTCGTGTTGTCGATGCCGACGATAATGAGCGGCGGAACTTTCTGTTCGGCGATCAACCGCGCCGCGCT
>CAWCRQ010000027.1:0-7796 GCA_963797885.1 uncultured Acidobacteriaceae bacterium
TACCTCGAAGAGCTTTCCGACCCCAACCGTTACCGGCCGGACCACTGTCCGCAGTGCCAGGCCAAGCCGCCTCTCGACCGCTCACGGCTTCTACCACCGCACCCTCGCAGACGTAGAGTTCGACGGCGACATCCCAGTTCGCCGTTATCTCTGCCACTCCTGCAAGCGCACCGTTTCTCTGTTACCGCACTTTGCCTTGCCGTTTCTCCGTTTCAGTATTCCCGTGATCTCCCTGTTTCTCATCGCCCGTCTGTTGAACGGCTGCACTCTCCAAGCCGCTGCCCGGGCGGCCGCGCAGCCCGCAATGCCGTACCAGCGCGGCCAATTCTGGATCCGCCGTTTTCGAATGCAAGCCGACAGCTTGTGCGCGGCGCTGGCCGCATTGACCGCTCCCATGGCGGCGCCGAACTTCGTGACCAGGGCCTTGCGACATGCTGCCAGACCATTGGCTGGATCGCGGCTCATCGCTTCCTGTTTTCCGACTTGCGCACCCACCTGTTGGGCTGGCCCCGTTTTCTCGCTCCCGACGGTCGTCGCGCCACGCTCCGGCCGGCGTTGCCGTCCACCTGAGGGTCCCCACACAACACTTGCATAGCCCAGCCGGCGTCCGCGCGTATCGTTCTCTTCAGGGAGATTCCTCATGGACGCCAAAGCCGAAAAACTCGCCCTGTTTCGCTACGGCGTGATCGCGCCGCTGGTGCTGGAAACTCTGCCCCGCGGTGAACTCACCCGCCGCGCGCAGGAGATTGCCGCCCGTCACTACGACATCCCCGATTCCAAACGCATTTCGATTTCCGTCGATACCTTGCTGGAGTGGGCGCTCCGCTACCGCACCGGCGGCTTCGAGGCCCTGGCCCCCAAACCGCGGCAGGACCGCGGCCAGTCGCGCGCCATCACCCCGCAACTCGCCGACCTGATCGAACGCCTCAAACGCGAAAACCCGCATCGTACCGGGACCACCCTGCTGCGCGAACTAGCCCTGTCTTCCGGACAGAACGATCCCGGCGTGTCCGCTTCCACGCTGTACCGCTTCCTCAAACAGCGCGGACTCACCGAACGCCAACTGCTCGCGCCGCCCGCACACAAGAAGTTCGAAGCCCAAACCAGCAACCAGATCTGGCAGGCCGACATGCTCTTCGGACCTTACGTCCAGCGCTCCGGCGGCGGCAAGATGCAGGCCTTCTTGCACGCCACTCTGGATGACGCCAGCCGCCTCATCCCGCATGCCCAGTTCTATCCCAGCCAGGGACTCGATGCCTGCCTCGATTGTCTGCGCCAAGCCATCGCCGCCCGCGGCGTGCCGGTGCGGCTCTACATCGACAACGCCAAGATCTATCGCTCCCAGCAACTGGCCCGCATCGCCGCCTCGCTCGGCACTTCGATCGTGCACACGCCGCCCTATCAGCCCGAAGGCCGCGGCAAAATCGAGCGCTACTTCCGCACCGTGCGCGATCAGTTCCTGACCAACCTCGATCCCAAACAATCGCTCTCCCTGGAAGAGTTGAACGACCGTCTCTGGACCTGGATCGAAACCGCCTATCATCGCGCCGAGCACAGCGCCTTGAACTCCACTCCGCTGGTGCGCTGGCAGCGCGATATCGAGCACGTCCGCCAACTCCCGCCGGCCACCGATCTGCGCCGCCTCTTCTTCTATCGCCTGGACCGTCTGGTGCGCCGCGATTGCACCTTCCTGCTGCACAGCCGCTTCTACGAAGCTCCGCCGCATCTGTCCGGCGAAACCATCGAGGTCCGCTTCGATCCCCTCGATGCCGACGAAGTGGAGATCTATTTCCAGGGAAAACCGCAAGGCACGGCGCGCCTCGTCGATCCCGTCATCAACGCGCAGTTGCCCTCCGCCAAACGCTCCGCTCCCGCCGATCCCGAACCCACCGGCATCAACTTCGTCGAACTGCTGCAGAAGAAAAAGGACGAGAAGGAGTAAGTCGCCATGATGGAAGCTTTCTTCGGTTTCAAGAAATCGCCGTTCAGCGACAGTCCCGATGCTAAGCAGTTATTCGCTTCGCAAGCCTCGACTCAGGTCAAGGCACGGCTCCAGTTTCTGGTCGATCATCATGGCGCCGGCTTGCTCACCGGCGAAGTCGGCTCCGGTAAGTCCACCGCCGCCCGCACCTTCACCGCCGGTCTCAATCCCAACCTCTATAAGGTCCTCTATCTGCACTGGAGCTCCGGGTCGGCCCTGGATCTGCTCCGCCAGCTCGCCCTGGAACTGAACCTCGCACCGGCGCACTACCGCGGCGACCTGGTGCGCCAGATCGCCGACGCCATCGTGAATCTCAATCAGAGCAAGAAGCAGCACCCCATTCTCATCTGCGACGAAGCTCAACTGCTGCGCCATCCCGCCCTGGAACAACTCCCTCTGCTGCTCAACTTCGACATGGATTCCTCCCACTACCTGACTCTGTTGCTGGTGGGCCAACCCTTGCTGCGCCGCACCCTCTCGCTGCAGATGCACGAACCCTTGCGCCAGCGCATCGCCGTGCAGTATCACCTGGAAGGCCTCTCGCGCGAAGAACTCGACGCCTATCTCGCGCATCAACTCAAAGCCGCCGGTATTACTCAGCCGCTGTTTGACGACACCGCCCGCCAGGCCCTCTATCAAGCCACCAAAGGCATTCTGCGCAAGGTCAACAAACTGGCCCTCACCGCCTTGCGGCTGGCGGCTTCGCGCAAAGCTTCCACGGTGGAGGAATCGATTCTGCTGGATGCCACCACCGAGGCGCTGCTATGAACGGCGCCGCCAAGAAGTCCCCGGACGCGACGGTGCTGTCGTTGGCGCAGCTTCTGGAACAGCAGCCCGCCAGCGCGCCGCCCTGCCTGGTGGAACCCGGACTGTTGCCGCCGCAGGGGATCCTGTTTGTCGGTGGAGAACCCAAGGTGGGCAAGTCTCTGTTGGTCGCCAACCTCGCCTTGTCTCTGGCGTCCGGCTCGGACCGCACCGGGTTTTCCATCCCCGCGCCGCGCCGTGTCCTCGTCTGCCAGTTCGAACTTCCCGTCCCGCAGTTCGTCGACCGCCTGGCAATCATGCGACGCGTAATCGGCTCGGCCGCCGATCAAAATCTGTTGGTCGACACGCGCGCCACCGGCCATCTGCTCAGCGCACCGCAGGGAATGAATCACTTCCTCGCCGCCGCGCAGGCCGCCGCCGCTGAGGTCATCGTCCTCGACCCGCTCTACTCCACTCACGATCAGGATGAAAACGACACCCGCTCCATGGCGGCGCTGTGCCAGTCCCTGTTGCGCTTGCGCGATGCTTCCAAGGCAGCGCTCATCGTGGTGCATCATGTACGCAAATCGATCACCCGTTTCGAAATCGGCAGCGCCTTTCGTGGCTCCAGCGCGCTGCATGCGGTGGGCGACAGTTACATGCTGCTCACCAGGCCTTCTCCCCAACTGCCCACCGTCGAACTGCGCTTCCAGTTCCGCTATGCCGCCGCGCAGCCGCCGCGACTGCTCGCAACTCGATCCGCAGACGCTGTGGTTTTCTTCCTCCGGCCAGCCGCCCGCCACTGCTCGCCGCCGCCCGCCGCAAAGTGGAGAAGGCGGACGTGACGCAAGCCCTGACGGGCATCGGCGAGCAGGTCCGCTATACCCAACTGCGCGACCAAATCATGGACCTGACGGAATGTTCCAAGCGCACCGCTCAACTGGCCATCACCGAAGCTTGCCGGCAAGGCTCGATCGTCCAGGACAACGGCCAGTATCGCTTGCCGTTATAGCTTTCATGCCGGCGCCACAAGCGGACTTCCGGAGTATCAAACAGCGCATCCGCATCGATCACGTGCTGGCGCGCTATGGCGTGAAACTGCGGCCGGTGGGACCGCACACTCTGTGCGGCCCCTGTCCACTCCCTACCCATACCTCGCGGCAAAGTCGAGACAGCTTTTCGGTGAATCTTTCGCTCCAGGTGTGGTCCTGCCACTCCGCATCTTGTATCGCGGCACGCGGCGGCCGCATCGGCGGCCATGTGATCGACCTGGTGACGATCCTGGAACGCTGTTCGTTGCGCGAAGCCGGTCTTCGGCTGCAGGACTGGTTTGGCGGTAGCGCGCATCGCATCCGGCGCCGGCCGCGCGGCCAGTCGCGGTGGCGTCTTCTGCTGCCGAACCCAATCGCCCGTTGGGTTTTGCCTTGCAGGGGATTGACACCCGGCATCCGTATCTGACCCAGCGCGGAATCTCCCCGTCCACGGCGCGGTTGTTTGGAGTGGGGATGTATCAGGGCGCCGGCTTCCTCGCCGGCCGTTGCGTGATCCCGATTCGCGACGAGAAGAGCCAGCTGGTTGCCTATGTGGGACGCGCGGTCAACGGGGAAGAACCCAAGTACCGTTTTCCCGCCGGTTTCCGGAAATCTCAGGTGCTGTTCAATCTCGATCGCGCGATCGCAGACGGGCGGCAACGAGGTGATCGTAGTGGAAGGTTTTTTCGATGCGCTGAAGGTTCACCAAGCCGGGCATCCGGCAGTGGTGGCGCTGATGGGATCTTCTTTCTCTCAACGCCAGTCGGAACTTCTGCTGAGCCACTTCGCCAGCGTCACGTTAATGCTCGATGGGGACGAACCGGGCCGGCGTGCCGCGGAAGTCATTGCACAGTTACTGACGCCGAAGGTGCGTGTCCAGCCAAGTGGAACTGCCAAACCGCGTGCAACCGGACCAACTGTCGTCGGCTGAAATCAATGTTCTTGTCGGTCCGGCGAACCGTGACCTCCTGATTGAGTTCTCCCTTCAATCTTGATGGGATACCCAGCTTGCCTATACGATCCGGTATCCTATCCCAACCGCGCAGCAGTCTCACCAGCATTGTCACCCAACACGGAAAGAATCTGAGAAACTTGCGCGTCAATCGTGTGAGGACATTGGCGGCAAATAACGTGGCCCGTTACATCCAGGCTAACCGCAGGCGCGGAACCAACGCCTCCGGCTTCCTCGTTCACGTCACGCCAGCGCTGGTGCGCCGACGCGGGAATCTCATCTCCTTCGCCATCCGCTCTCCGTCCAAACTTATGATCGGGAAGCAAGGAACCAACCCACCAACGGGAGTGCTAGCCGCCCTCCCCCCAACTCTTACTATTCGAGCCCAGACGCGTCTAAATTAGCATGGCTTCCGCTTATGCTTCGTCTAGCGAATATACCCGCGTCAGTAGATCGGCAATCACAGCGTCATCACCAATCGGGGTCGAATCGTCAAAGGAAGACTTATCCAGACTAAGCTGACCGTCCATATGGAATGCGCGGAGCTTAAGGTGCAGCACCAGTCTGCATGTCCCAAGGATCGATTGAAAACATCGCAAATTCTTCTGGCGGGTCAGTCATGTCTTTGATCTTTTGCGCAATTGTGAAGCCGTACCTGAATAAGAACACCTTGCCGTTGTTTTCGGGATGCTTCGGATCATTCACGACAAGAATATTAGAGACATAGTGTTTCATCAGGCCCAAGACTTGCTTTTGGGCGTACCGTTGATTATCGCGCGACGGGAGAAACCGGATGACCGCAGAGGTCGTTGCCGACGCTGTTGGATTCTCAAGCTGCCAATAGCGCGGGTCGTAGGGAAAAACGCTTTCTTCGAGCGATTGCCAATGCCCGCCTGTTACATAGCCGTACACGACTTCACCGGGGATAGGTACCCATACGTACCGCTTGACGTCTTCTTTGTATTTTGCAAATGCCGCTTGATACAGTGCGTCGAAGTCTTTGTAGTCCTTCGTGCCATCCCACTTTTGAAAGAGCCGGTCGAGCCGCTCGCACTCAGCAATTGTTCTATCGCGACACCCTTCGAGGTCCCGCAATGACCGCTGTACGTCACCAGTCAGGCTCTCCCACACGTCATCCGGTGCCATGCCGTTTGGCCGGTACACGTCATTGAAGGCCACAAGCTCCGCGATGCTAGATAGGACGACGTATTCCGATGCGTCGGGATGCTCCAATTGCAACGCGGATTCTATGCGGCAACTCTTGTCGTGGTGGTCCAGAGCCGACACCAATCGTGGGCATACTTCCCCTGACCCTATGAATTCTCACAGTTCGGGCCGACTTTGTAATTTTGTGCGGCCATTTCGTACGCCAAGATATCCGCGTCAGTCGGCGGGCGATTACTTCTCCTGCGCCGTTGGTCCGGACATCCTGGACCCGTTTATTTCGATTACCGCCTGGGCGGGATCGGACCCAATGACCTGTTGGCGGGTCATGGTACGCACGCCTGTTAAGCTCGTGCTTACCAGCTAATGAGACCATTCCGTTCATCGACCGCCGTGATAGAACAAATCTCACGAGTCGGTTCGTAGTCCTCGTTGTCATCACTCCCGTTCCAGATGGCGCGGTGGTCACTCGTACTCGCGCATTTGCAGGGGTTTCTTCCCCACCAAGTCGCGACATGTCTGTATTCTGGGTCCGGGCCGAAGGTAACCGAGCAAAAGGCACCTACCCGCGTACAAAAGCCATCGAACGCACCGCACTTAACGCATCGCCAATAATTGTCCAGATCACGCCAACGAAAGATGAACCGCAAGCCGGAGTCAAAGTACCTCTCGACTACTTTCGTTATCCAAATGCCGGGCGGGTCGGAAGGGCACGTGAAAGTAAGCGAAAACTGCTCCTGATCGCCGGCGGCTTCCTTGGAGGGAGTGTTCCACCCTTCATAACTTTCACGTTCGACATCCTTTATGACTTCTTGTATTTCGTCAGTGTCAGCCTTCTGGTTGTATCCCTGCCACTTGATGCCGGGGCTTGGATAGATAAACCGCGTGCCGTGCGCTACCTTCCGGCGCTCGCGGTCATCTGGACCACCCGCCGGGATTGGAACATCGGCTAAGAATCCATCACGCGTGAAGTCGCTGCGGAAGTTGGATAGCGGCTCGACGGGACCGTAGCCGAATAGATTGCAATGTATTTCGTTACTCATCGTGTTTGTTTACCTTGATAGTTTTGTGTCACTACATCGTTGCCGGTCTCGATCTCCGCTCTCACAGGATGCTGGAGAACCCGAGGCGCATGAATTCATCGTGGACCGCCAATATAAGCTTTTGCTTAACTTCGGCTTCTGTGGCGGCCGGAAGCCTGGAAGTTCATCGGTGGCCGGTTGACAACCGAAGCGCTGACTGGGATGCCACCGGCTAGGGCGCCGCCGAACCTTTTGGCTATATTCTTTGCAGCGGAGCTGGTACCGCTGGTGATGCGTGCTGTATTGCAGAAGGGTTTGTGTTTCTGGGACATCGTGATTCGTGCTTCTGAGGCCAGTGTCGCGCAAGTGTCTCCCTAATGCCAGTGAACCTGATGCAGAAAACATTGGATCTGTCATCGCAGCTTATGTCACGTGGAAGTATTGACACACCTTTCTGGAGTGGTATTGGGCGTCGTGTCGAGACGGGAACGCTTAGGCTAGCGCGGGAAGTCCTTCGCAAAACTTTCGATGTAATTCAAAACGGGTTTGGGGATATCTGTGGGCCGGCCTTCGCTTCTTAACAAGTTCTGAACCCTTTTTTCTAAAATCGGGCGGATCATTACCCACTTCGGTAGGTCAGTAGGTCTTTCCCTCTTAATCTTTTCGACGTGGCCTAAAACACATTTCTTCATTTTTTGTATGGGGGTGTAGACCTTCTTGCGTTTGGAAGCGGGAACGGCAACCGCCAGCAACATCTCCGCCCTTTGCTCTTTGGGAGCGTTGAGGATTTCAAGCATCTGCTCCGCCGTTACAGCAAATCCCTTCCTACTGAAGTGTCTAACGACAGAGGCTACCTTCTTTTCGATGCGTGCAGATAGCTGCGCACACAGACGTGTTGCAAA
>CAWCRQ010000028.1:0-13226 GCA_963797885.1 uncultured Acidobacteriaceae bacterium
CCATGAAATCGCGTGCCCTGCCACGGCCAACGCTCCCCGGCAAAAGCTCTCGCCGATTTCATCTTTGCCGTTCGGAAGTGGAATCCGATTTGCCTTTCGAGCGAGCATCGTCCAGACCCTCCAGGAAGTCCTTGAATGAAGCTGCGGCTTGCCGCCCTCCGGAAACCATGTCGCCCGCACCTCAACGGCATGCCGCTGGGGTCAGCCCCTGGAACCCGCCGCGGCCAGGATTCATCGGCGAATATCGGAACCGCCCGCGCCCCGCCACCGTCCGCCAGTCCGAGCGAACGAAACCAGACTTCGTAACGGCGCCGGGCAGAGAGTGATGGAATCATTCGTACAGAGTCTTCGCGGATCATCGCATCATTTCAGTAATTTCAGGACTATGGGCAACGGCTGGTCGTAGGTTGAATCGTGACGATCAGGGACTTGCGCCATTCGAAGGCTTCCTTCGTGACCTTGAAACCGACGATGATTACTCCTCGGCGTTTCGGTTCCGGCTGGCAGCTTGGTTTCGGGGGAAAGCGGCAAGCTGGAATTTTGTTCAACGCCGGAGACGCCTGGAGATAGCAGTCGGATCCACGGCGGAGGCGGACTTCATCGTGGAAGAGTTTTGTCGTCGGCGGTCGTCAGCTGCGCTTTGAGGTGAATTGCCGGCAGGCGGTTTTGGCGCGGTATTTGCGGAGGGTAGAGGGTGATCAGCGGCGAGAGGATCATGTTCTGGCCGGATACTTCGGCCGCGGCCGCCAAATCGATCGAACCCGCGCCCTGGGACTTCAGCCGTTCCGTGAAAGCGAAGATTCCAGCAATCACAGCGACAGCGGCGATGCAGATCAGGACAATACCAGCGGGCGAAAGATGCGCTTTGGCGGTTCCGGATCATCTCCGATGTGAAATGGGGTGACTCGGCCGGGCGGTCGTGGAGGCTGCGGATGGAGGAGGACAGGGCTCGTTGGACATGGTGTAGTTGTAGACGACCTCTAACTTCGGCATCGCATTTCCCACAACGTGCCGCACGTCCCCACATTTGGCGCCGACCGGGGTACGCTCTTCGGAGGGGGTTATTACGTCCTTACGGTGTTGGATTTTGGTTAGCTTGCCACGTGTGACGGATGCTGCGACGATGCGGAAGATTTCCTTATGGAGGTACTCGGCGGTGAATCGTCAGAACTCTCTTTTGTGCATTGGCTTGCGCCTTGCTGGTGTTCAGCATGGGCTGGATCAAGCTAACAACTTGCAGTCCATTACGCTATCAGTTCAACACGAACGCGAACACGGGTACCACGTTCGTTTTTGATCCTCGGTTGCCGTTACAATGTATACGTGGGGGAACTACAGCAGCGGGAAGCAAAAGCTTCTTTACGGCAATAACCTTGCCTATCAGATATCGAGTACCCCGTTTGGTCATGCTGAAACCGGCACATTTGGCGACCCGAACGCCACCCCGCCTCAGACCATCCAGTTGAGCGCGGACGGACAGCTCACGCCCATCGCGCCCCCTGCCTGCTCCTATGTGGATGTCGCAACGACCGGAACGAGCCGGCCTTTCAAACGACAGGTTGGTATATTGTTACGGCTACCTATCTTGGGCACACTACTCCCGGCGCTGTCTATATGGCTACTGAGGGTCTCCCCGCTACTACCACCAACCCGACCGGAGGAGATGCGGTGCGCAGCCGACTGGTAAGTAGTCCGGCGTTTGATTTTTTGATCCGCGGGACGGCGGCATGGCTCCGTCCCCGTCTCCATTTAGATCTGCTCTGGCGAAGCCGACCATTTCGCAGGCCCATCCGTTTGAGCGTCCTGCTCCGCAACCCTTATAATCTTAAGTTTGCCCGTGAACGCGATTGTTGCCTATGCTTGTCATTCCCCCGCAATCCAAGTCGTGATCGGATGAAGGTGCGCGCCGGAATTGAAGTATCGAGCCAGTCCGACATCGGCTGCGTCCGCCAAAACAACGAGGATTCGTTTGGCTATTGGGAGCCGGAGGACGACCGGCAGTTCCTGCGCAAGGGGCGGCTGGCGATTGTAGCGGACGGCATGGGCGGCTACGAGGGCGGTCAGGAAGCGAGCCGGCTGGCGGTGGAAACGCTGGTGGCCGTGTATCGCGACTTTAGCGGCGACGATCCGCAGGCGGCGCTGGTCCAGGCTTTGCAGGTCGCACACGAGCAGATACTGCAATACAGCTTTGCCCATGCGGAATGCGGGGCATGGGAACGACATGTACGGCGGTGGCGATCGTCAGGGGCGCGCTCTATTACGTGCATGTTGGCGACACCCGGCTTTACCTGATCCGCGACGGCCAGATTACGAGGGTAACGCGCGACCACTCCTATGTGGGACGGCTGGTGGAGTCGGGAATGATCAGCGCGGAACAAGCGGAGAGTCATCCGCAGCGGAACATTCTGACCGCAGCTTTAGGTACGAACCCCGATCTGGTTATGGACTCACCCGGACAACCGGAGCCTCTGCGCCCGGAGGACGTGCTCCTGATCTGCAGCGACGGATTGTGGGGGCTGGTACGCGACGCGGAGATTCTGGACGCAGTGAAAAACAAAAGCGCCGAACAAGCGGGCCGCGGGCTGATCGAACTGGCTCGGGGACGCGGGGGACCGGATAACATCACGGTCGAGATTCTGCGTTTGCGCTGAGGCGGTTCGGATCCTGAAAGCAGCCTCCGGCACGGGAAGTCCCATCTTCCGAAAGTGCAAAGCCCTGCACCAGGCCCATCGGTGCGAGTCCCTCTCCCAGCGGTAACTTGATGAAATCACAGGCCCGGCCCAAGCCGGGACATTTATTGCTTTGGCAGTGCGCTTGCATTTTCTATAATGCCTATTAGAGCCATAGAGATAGTCGGGAGCGAGGCGCGATGAAGGTTTCCCAAAAAGGGCTGTATGCGTTGCAGGCGCTGATGGTGCTGACCCGGCGTTATACCCAGGGTGCGATCCGGATTCGCGACATTGCCTACGAAGAGAATCTGCCGGAAAAATTTCTGGAGCTGATTCTTCTGGAACTGAAGAACGCGCGCATCGTGGAAGAGCGTGCGCGGCGCCAAGGGAGGATACCGGTTGCGCCGGGCACCGTCGGAGATCCGGTTGAGCGAAATCATCCGTTTGATTGACGGGCCGCTGGCGCCGTTTGGGGATGCGGAGCAGTTGCGCGTTCTGATTGATCGCGATGCCGACCATAGCGCCCTGTTCAAAGTGTTCCTGGAAGTACGGGATGCAGCCGCTAGGATTATGGAGAATACGACGCTGGCCGACTTGATCAGCCCTGGGCCGGCTGCGGATTCCCATCCCACCATCAGCGACAAGAAGATCGGCAACCGGAAGACCAGCAGGATGAGGAAGTCCGAGCCCAATGTGCTGCCGATGTTGGCCCGAGGCGGGGGCAATGATTAGGCGAAGTTTCTTCGCTTGCGCCGGTTTGGGGTTTTTGCTGGGTGCATTGGCGGGGGCCCAGACCGTTATTCGCGTGGGGGCATTTCCCAATATCACGCACCCGCAGGCGACGGTGGGTAAGAACAACGGGTGGTTCGAGAAAGCGATGGGGCCCCGCGTCAGGATTGAGTGGAAGAGCTTCAACGCCGGGCCTTCGGCGATGGAAGCCTTATTTGCCGGGGCGATTGACATGACCTATATCGGCCCGAACCCAGCCATCTACGGTTACGTCCGCTCCAATGGAGAAGCATTGCGGATTGTGGCGGGTGCAACCAGTGGCGGAGCGGCGCTGGTGGTGCGCAACGATTCCAGCATTCAGAAGCCAGAAGATTTTCACGGCAAGAAAGTCGCTTCCCCGCAGAGACCTGACACCTGACACCTGATTCCCGTAAGATTTCCTGTGCTCGTCTTCTGGATTCTTTTCAACCTGTTTGTGGTGGCGATGCTGGCGCTCGATCTGGGCGTGCTGAATCGCCGCTCCCACCGCGTCGGGTTTCGCGAGGCGCTGGCCTGGTCGGGAGTCTGGATCGCGCTGGCGGCGGCGTTTGCGGTGCTGGTGTTGTTCTGGCACGGACAGGCGCAGGCGCTCCAGTTTGTGACTGGCTACGTCATCGAAGTGTCGCTCAGCGTCAACAACCTCTTCGTGTTTCTGGTCATCTTCCACTATTTCAAGGTACCCGACGAGCACCAGCACAAAGTGCTGTTCGGCGGAATTCTCGGGGCGCTGCTCATGCGGGGTGTGTTCATCTTGGCGGGCGTGGGCCTGATTCGCCGCTTCAGTTGGATCATCTACGCCTTCGGCGCTTTGCTCGTTTATTCGGGACTCAAGCTGCTGCAACAGGGCCAAACCGAAATTCATCCCGAGAAAAACCCTGTTCTGCGCCTCTTCCGCCGAGCTTTCCCGGTGACGGAAGAATATGTGGGCGGGCAGTTCTTTACGCGGCGATTTTTCGCGGGATGGAGCAGACTTTACGCTACTCCGCTGCTGGCGGTGTTGCTGGTGGTCGAGACCAGCGACATTCTGTTTGCGGTGGATTCGATTCCGGCGGTGCTCGCTATCACGCTGAACGCCTTTATTGTCTATACCTCGAATGTGTTCGCCATTCTCGGTCTGCGTTCGATGTACTTTGCGCTGGCGGGAATGATGGATCTGTTTCACTACCTGCATTACGGACTGTCGGTGGTGCTGATTCTTATCGGGTTCAAAATGCTGGGGTCGCACTACGTGTATATTCCAACCGGATGGGCACTGACGGTCGTGCTTCTTGTTTTGGGAGCCTCCATCCTCGCCTCATTGGTCAATCCCCAAGAGAAGCGCAAGTAGGCTGCGAGCTGCGAGCTACGAGTTAAGACAACTGGTTCGCTCGAAGCTCGCGGCTCGAAGCTCATGGCCAAGCATCACGGAATTAGCGGCTACCCAATTCCCGAGGACACGGCTTGCCCATACGCTATGATGAATGTTCATGATTAGCATTCCAGTGGCTACGCCGTCGCGCTCCTATGAAGTGCTCATCGAACGCGGGCTGATCGCGCGTGCCGGAGAATGCCTCGGCAAGATTCTTGAAAATCACCGCGCGTTTGTGGTCACCGTCCCGCCGGTGCGGCGGCGCTGGACGAAGGTCCTGCTGAAATCGCTGGCCGCCTCGGGAGTCGAAACCGGCCTGCTCGAAATGCCCGATGGCGAGCGCTCGAAACGCCTTACGACACTGGAAAAGCTGGCGGAGAAGCTGGTCAAGCAGGGCGCGGATCGCGGGGTCACGCTGATTGCGCTCGGCGGCGGCGTAGTCGGCGACGTGACTGGGTTTCTGGCCTCGATCTATATGCGAGGCGTGGATGTTATCCAGGTGCCGACGACTGTGTTGGCGCAGGTGGATGCGGCGATCGGTGGGAAAACGGGCGTCAACCTCGTGTCGGGAAAGAATCTGCTTGGGACTTTCCACCAGCCGCGTGTTGTTCTGGTCAACCCCACCGTTCTGGAGACGCTGCCTTCGCGTGAATACCACGCCGGCCTGTATGAGTCGCTGAAGTGCGGCATTATCGGAGATCCGGGATTGTTCAAGCTTTTTGAAGACCGGCGCCGCGAAATTCTGGATCGCGACCCGGTGGTGGTTGAGAAAGTGATTGCCGATTCGGTGCGCCTGAAGGCATCGGTGGTGAGTGCTGACGAACGCGAAGGCGGTTTGCGGCAAGTGCTCAATTTCGGCCACACGATCGGACACGCGCTTGAGGCCGAGACCCACTATACGCAGTTGCTCCACGGAGAGGCCGTGGCCTGGGGCATGATCGCCGCTACGCACATCGCGCTCTCCACGGGCAAACTGGATAGTGTCACGGCGGGACGCATTTCGACCGCGGTTCTTGGTTTTGGCAGGCTGCCTCGCATGACGGTGCAGACCGCGAACATCCTGAAGCGGCTGCGCTCCGACAAGAAAACGCGGCACGGAGTGGTGCACTTTATTCTGCCGCGGGAGATAGGCAAGGTTGAGATCACGAGCGACGTGCCGGAAGCAGTCGTGCGATCTGCGGTCAACGAGATTCGAAAGCTGGCGCGGAATTAGTATCGTGACCTACATTGGAGCGACGGGCGCCTCGCCCGTCCACCCGCAATCATATGGCCCAGGAGATGAATCAGCCGATCGTAGGCGCGGCTCCCGCGGGTGCGCCAGACCGCGAGTCGGCGGCGGCGGCCGTCCGGGAGATGTTCAGCTCGATTGCGCCACGCTACGACCTGCTGAATCACGTTCTTTCGTTCAACATTGACCGGTGGTGGTGGTGGCGCACCGCGCGCAAGTTCGAAGCGATTCTGAAGCGTCCCGAGGCTCGCGTGCTGGATCTTTGTTGCGGCACCGGAGACATGACTTTCGCTCTGCACCGTCGCGCGGGTTCGGGAACCGCTCAGATTCTGGGTGCGGATTTTTCTCACGCCATGCTGCAGCGCGCAGTGGCGAAGGCGGCGGAGAAGGGAAGCGGACCGACACTCTGCTGGATCGAAGCCGATGCGCTTCGGCTGCCGTTTCCCGATGGACATTTCAATCTGGTGACGTCGGCATTCGGCTTTCGAAACCTGGCCGACTACGACGCGGGATTGCGTGAAATTGCGCGGGTGCTCGCTCCCGGCGGAGAATGCGGCATCCTCGATTTCGGAGAGCCGGGCGGCTTGATCGGACAGTGCTATCGCGTCTACTTCAAGAAAGTTCTTCCCGCGATCGGGACGATGATTTCGGGCGTGCGCGGCCCGTACTCCTATTTGCCCGCATCGGTCGAGCGCTTTCCGGCGCCGGATGAAATGCTCGGGCGCATGCGCCAGGCGGGGTTCCGCGAGGCTTCGTGGACTCCGTACACGTTTGGCATTGCGGGACTTTACCGGGGAGTAAAAAGCGTTTAACCGCCGAGACGCCGAGGACGCCGGGGAATTTTGAGAAAAAATCAGAGATTCCCCTGTTCCTCAGTGCCCCCTGTGGTTCAGGATTTTGATCTTCTCGGCACACTCGGCGTCTCGGCGGTGAATAGGATTCTTAGTTTCTTTGGAACGAATCTACGAACGCCTCGAGATTGGTTTTCTCAATCACCCGCTCGTAGTCGTCGCCAAGAAATTTCTTCAGCCGGTCGGTGTTCATGATGTACTGGCCGGTCATGTAAGGGACGGCGTCCGGCGGAATCGTCGAAATGTTCCAGTCCCACAAGAACTGCAGAATGCGGCGCATGACCCACAGTCCGGGGACGCGCAGCAATTTGGCGTGCGCTATCTCGAAACACTGCGCGAAGGTCAAAGGATCGCCGCGTCCGGCAACGTTCAGGATCGTCAGCCGCTGCGCCTCCGGTTCCCGGTTCAGGATCCACGCGACCAGCCGGGCCATGTCGTCAACGTGCAGGAACTGGATTTTGTTATCCAGATACTTCTGGCCGAAGGGCAGCATGCATGGCAGTCGTTGCCCCGCCTGGCGCATGCGGGCAGCGCGTGGCCCCTTCCCGTTGGGCGTTCCGCGGAACGCTCCCATCAAGTAATTTTCGACGGTGGCTCCGGCAAAAATGTGGGGACGCAGGATGAACACTGAGCACCCGCGCAGGGAAGGCGCACGCTGCTGCACCACCAGATCGCTTTCTTTCTTGTGCACCGCGTAGGGTAGCGTGTGCGCGTTGAGCGGCGAGTCTTCCGCGACCGGTGCGGGCAAATCGGAGCCATACGCCGACACGCTGCTGGGAAAAATGAACTGCCGAATGGCGGTTGCGGGATTGCGGTTGGCTTCGGCAATGGCTTCCATCACCCGCGCGGTGCCGGCCACGTTGATCCGCCACATCCGGTCAACGTCCAGAACCCCGGAGCGGTGGGGATCGATCACGAACGCCAGGTGCACAACGGACGTAGGCTGCACCTCGCGCAGCAGCAGCAGCAACTCGCGGGTGGATTCCTCGCTTCCCAGGTCGAGCGCTACAAAGCGCTCAACCGGGGAATGCGTGGGGGGCGTGACGTCGATGCCCACCACCTTGAAATCCGAGAGCTGCGGCAACAGCCGCTGGCCCAGATTGCCCGAGACGCCGGTGACGACAATGGTTGGTTTTGCCGTATCCATTTAGTCGCGGTCGGGTCGCTCTTGGGCAGGGGGCATTGGTCCCCGAGCTGGCGGCTGGGCCGGATTTCGGGTGGGGCCGAAGTAGGCATCGTTCAGGTCGATATTGCCCTGAAAACTTTGCATAGTATCGCGATAGCGCTGGCCGGAAATAACTTTGATGATCTCCGGTTTCACGGCATCCAGAGATAAGGTTTCTTTGCCGACCATCTTGTAGATGTAGTACCCGTTGTTAGGATCGGAGATCAATTCGGACACTTCGCCGGGCTTCAGGTCCATGACCGCTTGATGGTTCGCAGGCAGCATGGTGCGGCGCATTTTCTCCATCTTTGTGCTCGGAGCATTTCCCGGGAGTCCAGCGGCGGCGTAGGCCTCTTTTCCCAGCTTGTCGGGGTCTTCACCCTTAGCGGCGCGTTCACGGAGATCGGCGGCGACTTTTTTCATCGCTTCTTCAGCAGCTCTCTTTTGCGCCTCGGCTGGAGCCTGCTCTGCATTGGCGGTTGCAGCGCTTTTAGCACCGGCCTCAGTATCGGCCTTGGGCTTCGCGGCTGAAGGTGCGATTTGCTTGGCGCGAGGAACGTAAATCCGCGCAAAGGTGGCTTGCTCGTAGGAAGCTTCGTTCTTCTTGTAATAGTCTTCGATATCGCCGTCGGCAACCTTGCCGGAATCTTCTTGCAGCGCGCGGCCGAGCTCTTGGGAAAGAATTTGCATGCGCGCAAAGTACATCTTCTCTTCGAACGCGGGCCCTTTGTCGAGGCCGCGCTTTTCTGCGGCGGTGGACATCTTCAGGACCTGCGAATACCGGGTTGCGAGTTGGCGACGAAGGGCCGGCGGCATTCCCGGCTGCAGCGCGTCGACGAGCTTGTCGAATTGCGCGCGGGTGATCGCGGTTTTGCACGCGTCACCCTGCTGGGTAGCATCGGCGCAGAAACCCTTCAGCGTAATCACCGCATCGTCGGGGCCAACTTTTACTTCGGGGGCTTTATCGGGCGCGGCAGAGGTGCTTTGCTCCGCCTTCGCTCCGGCGGCGGGAGGTGTAGCTGGTTGTGCAGCTTGTCCGTAGGCCAAGCCGGCAAGCAGCACACACACGAGGCATTGGGAACGCATGAATCAATATCCTCCAGAGAGAAATTACGATGAATTCATCGTAGCATGTCCCGCTGGAGACCGGGCAAGGGGTCGAGGGGTTGGCGGCGGGCCAATCCAAAGCGATAATGATTTTCATGGCATTCAGTTCTCAGTCAATGCGCCGGGAAAAGCGAGCCGTTGCCGGGAACTCAGTGTTGGCGGCTCTTGTAATCACCAGCCTGAAAATTGTGGTGGGGATCGCGACCGGCTCGCTGGGGATTCTATCGGAGGCCGCACACTCTGGATTGGATCTGATCGCAGCCCTGGTGACGTTTTTTTCGGTGCGGGTTTCCGACAAGCCGGCGGATGCCGATCACCAGTACGGACACGGCAAGTTTGAGAATTTTTCGGCCTTCATCGAAACCGGTCTGCTGCTGGTGGCCTGCGTTTGGATCGTCTATGAATCGATGAGGCGTCTGTTCTTTCACAGCGTGGAGATTGAGCCGACCGTGGCTGCCTTCCTGGTCATGTTCCTTTCGATCGCGGTCGACGCCTGGCGCTCCCGCGCCCTTGGGCGCATTGCGACGAAGTACGACAGTCAGGCGCTGGAAGCCGATGCGCTGCATTTTTCCACCGACATCTGGTCGAGCGCAGTCGTGATCGTGGGCCTGGCGCTGGTTTGGTTGGGGCGCAGCAATTTGGGTCGTAGCTATCAGGTGGGATGGTTGCGCCAGGCCGATCCGATTGCCGCGCTGTTCGTGGCGGGCGTGGTGATTTCCGTGAGCTGGCGGTTGGCGCGGAAAACGGTGGATGCGCTGCTCGATGCCGCGCCGGCCGGCGTGCGCAGCCAGATCCTCGATCGCATCAGGACCGTCGATGGCGTTCTGGAAGTGGAGCGGGTCCGGTTCCGAAAGGCTGGGAACCGCTACTTCGCGGACGTTTCGGTGGGACTGGAACGCAATTTCACCTTCCAGCGCTCCGAGCAGGTGTCCGATGCGGTGAAGTCGCGGGTGCGCGAGATTTTGCCCGACGCTGACGTGATGATGCACACGGTTCCGCGGGCCCGGCGCACGGAAAATATTTTTGACCGCATCCGCGCCGTGGCTACCCGCTACAACTTCAATGTGCACGACATCAGCGTGCAGGACCTGAACGGGCAGTTGCACGTGGAGCAGCATCTGGAACTCGACGAACAACTCAACATGAAGCAGGCGCACGACGAAGTTACCCGGCTGGAAGCGGAGATACGCAGCGAGGTCCCGGAAATTGCGACCATCCTTACGCACATTGAAAGTGAGCCGGCGACGATTGAAAGAGGGCAGGAGATTGTTCGCGAGCCGGAATTGGAACAGCGGCTCAAGGATATTGTGAAGGAGTTTCCCGAGGTGATGGACGTGCACGAATTCCAGTTCAAGAAGGTACGCGCGCGGCTTTATGTTTCCTGCCACTGCACGCTGCCTGACGATATGCCGCTTTCGCGAGTGCACGACGTTCAAACCTCGCTCGAGATTCGCTTCAAGCAGGACGCGCCGGAACTGTTCCGCGTGCTGATTCATCCCGAGCCGATGACGGATAACCGGCGCTAACGAGACTGTAGCCCCGGAGGGGCGAACGAGCTTAGCCCAGCGCTTGAGCGCTGGGAAGGTGCCAAATCGATTTAAGTCCCGGAGGGACGACCGAGCGACTTGAGGACGAGGGCCACAATGATTGAAGCTTCCGTCAACTGGACAGACAAAGAAAGATTCGTAGGCTCGGCAACTTCACAGCATTCGATCGTGATGGATACCGCCGCCGAAAAGACGGCCAACAGCCCAATGGAGTTAGTGCTGCTCGCTCTGTGCGGCTGCACGGCATCGGACGTCGTGGGAATTCTCCGCAAGAAACGCGAGCCGTTCACCGGGCTCGAAGTGCGGGCCGAAGCCGAAAGAGCGGACGGCTACCCCGCCGTCTATACGTCGATTCACTTGAGCTATCTGGTTCGCGGGCAGGTGTCGAAGAAAGCTGTGGAAGATGCGGTGCGGCTTTCGAAAGAGAAGTATTGCTCGGTCTCCGCTATGCTGGAGAAGACGGCGAAGATCACCCACACCATCGAGTACGTTCGGTGAAGACCGGTCTTCATCAGGCCGGTCTTCGTCAGGCTGGTCCCCATCCGCTGCGCGGTTACTTCTATATCGGGAGTGCGGCCCTGCTGTGGGGAATTTCGGCGACACTAGGTCGCGCGGCATTCACTGGGCACCTGCTGCCGGGCGGGCTGTCGCTTGGTACTTCACTAAAAAAGATCGATCCGCTGATCCTGTCGCAGAGCCGCGCGACTTTGTCGCTGGCGGTGTTGTTGCCGGTGCTGCTGGCACGTAGAGGAGTGTCCGCGCTGCGCGTTCCCGGTCGCGACCTGGTGCGGTTTTTCCTGCTTGGAATTCTGGGAGTCGCGGCGTCGAACTATCTCTACTACCTCGCAATCCAACGGACGAACGTGGCGACGGCCATCATCCTGCAATACACGGCGCCGGTCTGGGTGCTGCTCTATACGGTGGCACGCGGGGCGCAGCGGCCGTCTTGGCGGAGAAGCGCTGCGGTGGGACTGGCCGTAGTGGGTTGCGCGCTGGCGGTCGGCTTTGTCGGCTCGAGCGGCTTCCGCATGGATGCGGTCGGCGTCACGGCCGCGCTGCTGGCGGCATTTTCCTTTGCGTTTTATAACGTCGGCGGACACAGCGTGCTGGCGCGCCACGACCGCTGGAAAGTACTGCTGTGGGTGTTGGTGGCTGCTTCAACATTTTGGATCTTCGTCAATCCCCCGTGGAAGATTATTGCCGTTCACTATGGCTGGCAGCAGTGGGAATTCATGCTGGTGTTTTCGCTGGTCTCCGTGCTCGGGCCATTCTCCTGCTATTTCGCCGGGTTGCAGCACCTGGAGCCGACCCGCGCCATTGTGGCCAGTTGCCTGGAGCCGGTGTTCAGCATCTTGATCGCGGCGCTTGTCTTGGGCGAGTTGCTGCGGCCGATGCAGACCGTCGGAATCGTTCTGGTGCTGGTAGCGATTGTGCTGATCCAGTTGCCCGAACGCACCGCTCGGGGCGCGGAGTTGGTGGTCGAGCCGATCGAGTGAGTCAGCGGGCCGCCGTGAAGTCGAGGAGGGGCGGACGTTTTATGAATTGTCATCAGTTATGAATTGTCATCCCGAGCGAAGCGAGGGATCTGTAGTTCGCCGCGGAATGCAGATCCCTCGCTTCGCTCGGGATGACAAAATCTGGCGAATTAGGAATTGAAGAATCGGCTCCCACGTTCATAAAGTCCTATTGGCGGCGAGTCGGGAAGAATCAGCAAAATTTATCCCAAGAGCCGCAGGTAACGCTTGGCCTTGGCCACGTCCCGTCCGATCTGCTCCTTCAGCGCTTCGACGGAAGGGAACTTGATCTCGTCGCGCAAGCGATCGAGGAAGTGGAGTTCAACTTCGGTCTCCGCCGAAAGTTCGAGTGGGTGAAAATTCAACAGGTGAGTTTCAATAGCAAAAGACTCGGTGCCGAACGTAGGGCGGTTTCCAACGTTGGTGACCGAATCGAAACACTCTTGGCCGATTCGGGTCCGGGTGATGTAGACGCCATCCTTGGGCACGAGTTCTTCGTAGTGCGCCAGATTGATCGTCGGGACGGTGTATTTCGCCCCATATCCGCGCCCGCGACCGGCGGTGGAGAGAATGCTGAACGGACGCGCCAGCAAGTGGCGTGCCCGGCTCACCCGGCCTTCGGAAAGCAATTTTCGGATGTGGCTGCTCGAAACCCGCTCCCCGCGCAGGCGCATCTCAGGATAATCGTGGACCTCGAATCCCATCTCTTCATCCTTGCCCAAATCGCGCAGCATTTGAATGTTTCCCGCCGCCTTGTGCCCGAAGCGGAAGTTGTAGCCTTCGTGAACTTCTCGCGCATGCAGGCGCTTCTTCAGAATTTCATGGGCAAACTGGTGCGGCGTCATCAGCGAAAGATCGCGCGAAAATGGGAGCAACAGGACCGCATCAATGCCGGTGGCTTCGAGCAGGCGCAGTTTTTCCGGAAGCGGAGTCAGCAGTTTCAGGTTGTGACCGGGGCGCAGGATGCGGGAGGGGTGGGGATCAAAGGTGACAACCACCGACTGCGCGTTCCCAGCTTTCGCGCGCCGC
>CAWCRQ010000029.1:0-11408 GCA_963797885.1 uncultured Acidobacteriaceae bacterium
CGTCGGGCAGCTTCGCCCGGGCTGGCTTTTGGCTCTGAGCTCTTCGCTCTTCGCTTTTCGCTTCTAGCCCAAAGTTCTCCTTCGTCCTCCGTGCCCCCTGTGGTTATCTCTTGACCGTTGCCGCTTCCAGGAACCGCAGTTCCACCGAGTCCTCCACGGTCAGGCTCGCCCGCACCCCGATCGGCAGCGTGATGTTTGCTCGCGAGACATGGCCCGAGCGCAGGCCAAGGCCACCGGAATCCGCAGCTTCGACAATACGCAGAACCACTTCCTCGAGCGTGTAATCCTGATCCGGACTCTGCCGGCAATCCAGCATGTCGCTGAAGACCATGCCGCGCACGTCTTTCAGCTTGCCCGCCAGTTTCAGTTGCATCAGCATGCGATCAATCTGGTACGGCTTGGCCGCAACATCTTCGACGAAAAGGATCGTGCCCGCGGTTCGAATCTCGTGCTGCGAGCCGAGCGACGCCGCCAGCATCGAGAGGCATCCGCCATAGAGGATTCCCTCCCCTCGCCCCGGCACGAGCGGTTGTCTCCGAGCCTTCCGCGATGCTCCATTCATCGCCACCGGTTCCGCCCACCGCGTTCTGCCACGACGCCAGATCCACGCCATCGGCAATGGCGAAATCCTTGGTCACCATCGGGCCATGGAAGGTCACGAAGTTCGCCGAGTCCGCCACGCAGCACACCAGCGTCGTAATATCGCTGTAGCCCACGAGAATTTTGGGATGGGGAATGATCTTAGTCGGATCGAGCGCCAGCGGCAGGTAGTTCGACCCATATCCTCCGCGCGCGCAAATAATCGCACGGATATCGTCGCGCGCGAACATGTCTTCCAGTTCCCGCGCGCGGCGCTCCACCGGCCCGGCAAAGTACAGATCGCGCTCCAGGATCGACTCGAAATAAAACGGCTCATAGCCGGCGCGGCGAAGACCGTCGCAGCCCGCTTCCAGCATTTCGCGCTTCACGTTCGACGCGGGCGCAACGATTCCCACCTTGTCGCCCGGACGGAGCGCGCGCGGCTTGATTCGCGAATTCTGGGAAGCGGACACCATGTGGACTCGATCTTGCCTAGGAATCTGTGGTGAAACTCGAATCTCGAAATCCAGCGCCTAAAGGCGCGTTGATGCTCATGCGCTTGCGGCATGCCTGAAGGCATGCCCTGATACGAAGCTCACGTACACGACAACCTACTTGACTCGATCTTAAATGAAGAATTCCCCGCGGCAGACGAGAGTCGCCGGACCTCGCAGATAAACTTGATCCTCCCAGCGCACCGTCTGCGCACCTCCGGGCGCAATCACCGTCACCGTCGAAGCGACGCGCCCGCTCGCAATCGCAGCTACCGCCGACGCGCACGACCCTGTACCGGAAGACTCGGTCTCTCCCACTCCACGTTCAAACAACCGGATCTCGATTTCATTCGCACCTTCATTCGCACCTTCATTCGCGCCTTTATTCGCACCTTTATTCGAGCGGCGCACCACCACATACTCCACATTCGTGCCCTGCGGAAACTGCGGCTGCGTACCGATGAGCACCGCCTGCCGCTGCCATCCATCCTGAAAATTCTCCACAAAAATTACGAAGTGCGGATTCCCCATCGAAACTTTTGTTCCCACCGCGCGCACACCCATCGTCCCAATCGACAACTCGCCGCCGACCTCCGGCTGGCCCATCTCCGCTTCAAACTCAAACGTGGAGCCTCGGCGCTCAAGAAGTTGGCAGGTCTTCAGTCCGGCCCCGGTGCGAACCACAACCTCCGTTTTGCCCTCTCGCGAACAAATTTCCGCCGCCACACAACGCGTGCCGTTGCCCGAGATTTCCGCCTCCGAGCCATCTGCGTTAAACAGGCGCAGCCTCGCGTCAGCGTCGGCGTCGGGGAACAGCCACTCCACGCCATCGGCGCCCACTCCGCGATGGCGATCG
Source organism: uncultured Acidobacteriaceae bacterium (assembly GCA_963797885.1). GTDB lineage: Bacteria > Acidobacteriota > Terriglobia > Terriglobales > Acidobacteriaceae > Acidiflorens. The sequence goes on from CAWCRQ010000029.1 coordinate 1,930, forward strand.
CACAGGCGGCGAGTGAGTTCAGCCAGGTCGCCGGAAGCGTGCGCGCCTTCCACCATCAAGAAATCGTTGCCGCAGGCCGACGCTTTCGTAAAAGGCAGTCCGCGGGTTGGACGAACGATGATGGGACGAATTGAGTTCATAGCAGGGCACGGCTTCGAGCGGATTCTATCACCGCCATCCGGCGCTTTCTGTGTTGCTGGGCGGGAGGGGTTAACGCGATTGATTCGGCCGCGCCGCATAGATGCGCGCATGGGGCTGCCCAGTCGCGTGAATTTCGATCAGCTCCGTAAGATCGGTCCGATTCGCTCCTTGGTCCACCGCATCGCCATCGAAGGCAAGCACAAAATCCACGTAGCGCGGTGGATCGGCCAGGGCGCGCTCCCATAGGCCTTCGGGATCCGAGGGCCGCTTCCACACACGGTGATTTTCATTATTGACCACCTGACGCAGCGGGATGCCCGCCTGCTCCATGACGCCTACATGTTCGCTGAGGTCCATCAGAAAGCGCGAGTTCTTCGGTAATCGAGCGACCACGCGCTGCACCGCGGAATTCAAGGGATTGCGGATCGCCCAGTTCCTCCGCGCTTCTGCCAAGCATTGAGGCTCCGCCTTCCACACCGACGCGTAGCTGCCCGCCACCAGCGCCAGTATCACGGCGACCATTTTCCCTTTATGCCGCCCGCCCGCGCCCAGTAGAAAGACAGAAGACGCCAGCACTCCGGTCGAAACCGCGAACATAGGCAGCAACTGGAGTCCGTAGCGCTGGTTGAAAGTGGCAAATGGCCACCAGGTGTAGACATGAAGCGGCACCGAGCCGTACGCAATCGAAAATGCATAGAACACCAGCGGAACCCACAGCAACAGCAGCGACGCCGATTGCGCCCGCAGTTTCCAGGCTCCGATTACGAGCGCCACAAAGGCCGCCGCCAGCCAGAACCGGCCCCAGTTCCCGTTCGCCATATTCAACTGCGCCGATTTCAAAAAATAGATGGCCGCGACTCCGGCATGGTGGAGCGCCGGATTCGGCGCACCTACGCGCTGCTCAATCGCCTTGGCCGAGTATGGACCGTTCGCGAAGTCCAACGCGTTCCCATACACCACGCCGTTGTAAGCCAGCCACAGGACCGGAACCACCGCAATGCTTAACAGGAACTTCGCTGCAGCCCGCCGCAAGGTGCGATCGTCGAAATCGTCTGAGGAGTGGGTGCGATTCTGCCGTCGCCGGAGCGCGATGACGGCGACCGCCGCGCCCATCACACCCGCCAGAAACCATCCGTCGTAACGCGTGAGCTCCGCACCCGCCAGACACCAGGCGCAGCGCGTCAGAGCGTGCGCGAGGCCTGGGTCGTCCCTACGGGACTTCGATAATTTTTCCCGCCCTACCCCGCGCTGAAGCGCGGGGCTAAGCTGGTTCGCCCCTCCGGGGCTGGATTCTCGTCCATCAGCGTCGTCATTTTTTCGCCTGTTATTTTCCTTTAGCGCGCGTTCCTTCAGCGCGCGGAGAAATTCCGCGAAGTACACGACGGCCCAGATAAACAGCGCCAGATAAACTGACTCCGTCATGGCTGTTGCCTGCATGTAGATCAGATTTGGATTGGCTCCATAAGCGAAGGCCGCGGCCCATGCGCCCACGCCAGCCACCGGTTTCGTGCCAGGTTCCTGGCCCGCTTCCTTGGAAAGATCGGCTTGTAGTATGCCGCGCACCAGGCGAAATATTCCCACCACTCCGAACACGTAGGCGATCATCGAGGGGATGGAGCCGCCGGTTCCGTTCTGCCACATCGCCTTCGACCAAATGAACGGGATCAGCAGCAGATGAGGCAGGGGCAACCAAACCCTGCCCAATTGCAGCAGGCCGGGAGTCTCGGAATCGAACACGCGCCGCGCAATATTAATGTGCGCGACCGCGTCGCCATAGAGCAGAAGGTCGCCTCGTCGAAGAAAGTAAAGAAAGGAAAACAGAGAAACGAGGACAGCGATTCCGGCCACGCGGGCCGCGCTGAAGTCGGGAACGGCGGCTGCCTTTGTCGTCACTCTGTCGTCACTCTGTAGTCACTCTACGCCCGCTGTCCATTCGGCAATGGATAAACCGCTAGTGGTCCCCTGTTCATTCGCGGCATACATCCGAGTTGTCATCTTGAGCGAAGCGAAAGACCTATGCATTTGTTTGTAGCGCCGGAATACATTAGGTCCTTCGCTTTGCTCAGGATGACACTGTTTTATTGACGCCACGAGATTGCGGGACACGCACCAAGCCTATTCCAGGTGGGTCAGTTCGCGGAACACCTGAAAGCGCGCGTCAATTTCTTCGCGCGTAAGATTCTGCAGCCGCTCAGTTCCGAAGCGTTCCACGGCAAACGATCCCATCACCCCGCCATAAAACAAGGCGCGCTTCAGCACCTCGCGATTTATATCGCCCTGCGATGCGATGTAACCCATGAATCCGCCGGCAAACGAGTCGCCAGCTCCGGTTGGGTCTTTTACCTCGTCAATGGGCAACGCCGGGGCGCGAAAAGGATGCGTTCCAATGCCGAAGGCTCCCTCGCGGAAAAAGATAGTCGCTCCGTACTCGCCATGCTTCACCACTAGAGCGCTCGGTCCCATGGCAAGAACTTTTTTCGCCGCGCGCGGAAGATTCTTCTCCGCAGCCAGCATCTTGGTCTCGGTGTCGTTGATCAGGAGGACGTCCACCAGCTTCAACGTTTCCGCCAACTCCTTGGGCGTGCCCTGGATCCAGAAATTCATGGTGTCGCAGCCCGTCAGGCGCACACCATCCATCTCCAATCGAACCGCCGATTGTAGTGTGGGCTGGATGTTTGCGAGGAAAAGGAACTGCGTATCCGAATACTCTTTTGGAATGCGCGGCTGAAATTTATCGAACACGTTCAGTTCGGTGAATTCAGTTTTGGCCTCGTTCAGATTATCGACATACTGTCCGCCCCAGCGAAAGGTCTTCCCCTGGGTGCGCTCGATGCCGCGCGTGTCCACGCCACGTCTTTTCAGCACGGCTTCATGTTCGGACGTAAAGTCTTCGCCTACCACCGCGACCATCCGCACCTCGGTGAAGTAACTTGCGGCCAGCGCGAAATAAGTGGCCGCCCCTCCGAGAATGTCGCTCACGCGGCCGGAAGGTGTGGCGATGGTATCGAAGGCAACCGAACCAACTACCAGAATGCTCATGCGGCTCCGTGGGGTAGTCGGTCGTTAGTCGTCGGTCGTCGGTCGTCGGTCGTTGGTCGTTAGCGAACCTCAATCAGACGCTTTCCGGGCTTGCTCGCTAACGACTGACCACCGACGACCAACGACTAACGACCAACGACTATTTCAAATACTTTCCCAATATCAACTGCAGCTTCTCTTTGGTCGCAGCCGGAATTTTGGCAAAATCGGTCAGAATGGCATTTGCCAGCGCCGATCCGCATTTGCAGGAGCGCGTTTTCGGCATCGTTGACACCGTGGCCTGCACAACTTTGGCGGCGTTCTCGGCGTTCTTTACCAGCACGGAAATAATCTGCTCGACCGTCACGGAATCATGATGCGGATGCCAGCAGTCATAATCGGTGACCATGGCGATGGTGACGTAGCAAATCTCCGCTTCGCGCGCGAGCTTTGCTTCCTGCAAATTGGTCATGCCAATGACATCGGCGCCCCAACTGCGATACACGTTCGATTCGGCCTTGGTAGAAAACTGCGGACCTTCCATGCAAACGTAGGTGCCACCACGCTGCGCGGTTACGCCTGCAGCCTGGCATGCGCCGCGGACCACCTTTGTCATTTCGCTGCACACGGGATCGCCAAATCCAATGTGCGCCACAATGCCGTCGCCGAAGAAAGTGTCCACGCGGTGCCGGGTGCGATCGAAGAACTGATTCGGGATCACGAAATCGAGCGGCTTGTGCTCTTCCTTCAGCGAGCCCACCGCCGAAACCGAAATAATGCGCTCCACTCCCAACTGCTTAAAGCCGTAAATGTTGGCCCGGAAATTCAGCTCGCTCGGCAAGAGTTTGTGCCCGCGGGCATGGCGCGCGAGAAATGCCACCTGGCGGCCCTCGAGCGTCCCCAGAATGTAGGCATCCGAAGGATCTCCAAATGGAGTCGACTGCTCGACCTCGTGCGCGTCGGTGAATCCCGGCATCTGGTACAGACCGCTGCCGCCGATAATGCCAATCTCTGCCTGCTTCAAATGCGCTCCTGATTGGGCTGGACGTTAATGGAATGCCCGCGGAACTGTTGATTATACAAGACGGAATTTTACGGTTGAGCGGGCGCGGCCTTGTCTAGCGGTTTTTCCTGCGGCCAGAAGTCTCCCTCCACCTGCTTCGTCGTCTCGTCATCCAGACTCTCGCTAATCAGCACCGCGTCGCCCCGGACTTCAATCACTACAACTCCCTCTTCTGTGAGCCACGCATGGCGTCCGCGCAACGTTCGCCAGGAATCGACTGGCGGCGCGTCTGCCGCAACTTTGCCATCCGTTCCGAGCCCCTGCCGCTTCTGATATCGCTTGGCCAACGATTTCGCATACACCGCCGCGAACTCCGCCGCTTTCGCCGCGCTCGACCAGCGGGAAACATATAGCACCGCGATCGGCGCCGATTTGTCGGCCTTGGGCTTGCCCGCAAAGTAATAACCGCCGCGCCATTCCGGATACATCGCCTTGGCCTCATCCCGGCCTGCATACTGCTCGATCAACACGTCAACGTCAAACTCTCCCATCGCGCCGATATCAAAAGGATCGTAGCCTTTGAAGTCTCTCTCCATGTCGATCATCTTCATCGACGGCAACGTCTCGTGCGCAAGGTACGTCTCCGGCTCCATGATTTCGCGCGTTGTCTTCGGAGGATTTTTGAACGCGCCCGCGTAAGCCAGTTCCTTCCCGCCCGCTTCAAGGAGCGCGATGGTAAAGTCGAGTCCGTAGCGATACGGGAACGTCAACTCCTCTTTCAAAAAAATCGGAGCATCACGAAACGCCGGAGAATCCGGCGTCCCGACCAGCATGCCCTGCTCGAGCGCCTGAACAATCTGCGGCGAGTCGAGCAGCGTCTTTCCGGTCGGCGCCAGCGAATAATCCAGCAGCACCGCCATCGCCTGTCCCTCAAGCACCGCCTGCCGTGCAGCGCTTTCCTCGTCATTTTCAATGTCGCTTTGGCTTGGCTCATCCTTTTTGTTATGAGCGTCTTCCGTCGATCCCTTCATCCATTTCTCGATGCCGAACGACTGGTCCTGGAGGGCGTGCGTCAGTTCGTGCGCCAGTACCGGCTTCTGCTGTTCTACGTCCAGCCAGTTCAGCAAATTCACCGTTTTTGTTTTTTCATCGTAGTATCCCGCCACCTGTTCGCGCAGCATTGTCACGAGAAACGTGCCAAGGTCGAAGTTGCGCGGCAGCAACCCGAACTTCTTCAGCACCGCCGAAGACCGCTCCAGTCGTTTCGCGTCCTTGTCGTCCTTCATGCTCTTCTTGAGATAGGACTCCACCTCGTCACGCTTGGTCAGCTTGCGCTTCACCTTGTGCTTGATCGGCAGGCCCGTATCATCGCTGGCAAATTGCAGGATTTCGTCCACCGAGCGAAAAAGTTCCTTCGCCTCTTTGGGCGAAACAATGGTTTCCGGTGTGGCGCGGGCGCCCTCGCCCGCGGGAGCCTGATCGTGCGACGCCTGATCCTGCGGCGCCTGACTTTGCGACGTCTGATCTTGCGACGCCCGATCCTGCGATACCCCGACCGCCCCGCCCGCTGCTTGCCCCCAGAGTGTGCCCGCCAGGAGCACGAGCAGAGCAAGTTCGCAAAACGAGCTTTTGCAGAACCAGCTTTCGCAAAACCATCTTCGGAGCTTTTGAGCAACTACTTTGACATTGTCCATTGGCATCGAGTCTATACTGTCCATGCCAGTCAATCCCGTGCCCGTCAATCTCTGGACTAGAACCGATCACGCCCTCGACTACCTCGGACGAGCCGACTCCATAGCGCATCGCACAGAAGGCGAATCGTCGTTGCTCGAGTTCATTCCCCAAACCACGCACCGCATACTCGACCTGGGTACGGGAGATGGGCGGCTGCTGGCTCTGGTGTTACGCGAACAGGTGAAACGCGAGCATCCGAACACGGAGGCCGTCGCCATTGACTTCTCGCCTGCCATGCTTGAGGCTGCCAGGAAGCGCTTTGCCGGCGATTACTCGGTTGCCGTGGTAACCCACAACCTCGACGACCCACTTCCCGACCTGGGCAAGTTTGACGCCGTCATCTCTAGCTTTGCGATCCATCATGTTACGCACCAGCGCAAGCGCGCGCTCTACTCCGAAATCCACGAACGGCTGCATGCCGGTGGCGTCTTCTGCAATCTGGAACACGTCGCCTCGCCCACTCCCGCCCTGCACGAGGAATTCTTGCGCCAGAGCGGCCTTACCCCTGAAACCGAAGACCCTTCAAACCAGCTCCTCGATGTCGAGACCCAGTTGCAGTGGCTGCGCGAGATCGGATTCGCCGACGTGGATTGTCACTGGAAATGGCGGGAACTGGCGCTGCTGGCGGGCAGACGGAGGTAGCAGGTTTCCCAAACATGCTCGTGTGGTGACGGGCTCCGCCCCGCCACCACACAATCAGCGATGAGCTACTCTCTCGGCCACCCACTCGCCCGCCTCGCGCGTCCCCAGCGTTCCGCCGATGTCGGCCGTGGTTTTTTTCTGCCGGACCGCTTCGAGCACGGCGACTTCGATCTTCTGCGCCTCGCCGGACATTCCCAGATGCGCCAGCATCATAGCTGCCGTCAGAATTGCGCCGAACGGATTGGCCATGTTTTTCCCCGCAATCTGCGGCGCTGAACCATGCACGGGCTCGAACATCCCGATTTGTCCCAGCGAAGTTTTCCCCGGACGCAGGTTGCCGCTCGCGGCCATCCCCAACCCACCCTGCAATCCCGCCGCCAGATCGGTGATGATGTCGCCAAACATGTTGTTGGTGACGATGACATCGAACTGGCGGGGATCGCGTACCATCTGCATGCAGAGCGCGTCCACGTACATGTGCTGCGTCTGGATCTGCGGATACTCTGCCGCGACTGCTTTGAACACGCGCTGCCACAAGCCGCCGGCATGCGTCATGGCGTTCGACTTGTCGCACATCAGCACGCGCCGCCGCGGAGAAGCATTGACGTTCGAATCATCGAGCTTCCGGTTGCTCGCGCAGTATTCAAACGCGTAGCGGATGATGCGCTCGACGCCCTTGCGCGTGTTGACGTCTTCCTGGATCGCAACTTCGTCCGGTGTTCCCTGCTTGAAAACTCCTCCGAGGTCGCCGTAAACGCCCTCGGTGTTTTCGCGTATCACGACGAAATCAAGGTCCTTTGGTTCGATGCCTTTGAGCGGGCACAGCGACGCATCCAACAACCGAACCGGGCGGACATTGGCGTAGAGGTCCATCTTGCACCGCATGCCCAGCAGGATTTCCTTCGCGTGAATGTTAGAGGGCACGCGCGGATCGCCGAAGGCGCCAACCAGGATGGCTTCGAAATCTCGGGCGAGAGTAGCGAAGCCATCGAGCGGGACGGTAATTCCGTCGGCGAGATAGCGGTCGGCTCCCCAATCGAACGGGGTCAGTTCGACTGCAGCACCAGCGGCCTCCATGACTCTTGCAGCCTGCGGAATAACTTCTTTTCCGATCCCGTCCCCGGGTATCACGGCTATCCTTCTCTTTTCGCTCACGCGAAACGAAGATAACAGAATCGGTGACGGAGAAACACCACTACACTATGAAGGCATGGAACTATGGGTCGGTCTGGCCGAACTAAGGGGAAACCCGAATTGCAAGAACTTTCGCAGGTTCAGCAAAAATAAGGGAGCATTCGTTTGGGTCGCGGCTTGGGCAGATTGTCAAGCAGCTTTTGAAACAAAAGTCAAAGTAGTGTCCGAAAGCTTGGATTGCATTCTGTATGACCTTGACGACGTTGGGCTCTTGGACGCGAAAATGGAAACCGACAGTTATCCTGAAGAGTTCATAAACATGCGAGCAAGCGCTATTAGGCAGCCCCAAGACACCGTTTCCGGGAGATTCTATACCTATAAACGGGACAACAGTATCTGATCGGCCGGCGGTTCAGACCGAATCGCGTCCCACATTTTGCGCCGGTTAGTCTTCGCTATAATCAAATGGGTACGAATGGGCACTGCATTGCACCACAACTCGGCAACGGTTTCACCCCCGGTCGCGGACTTCGGCGATGCTCGCGCCGAGTTCCAGGCATTGCTTTCGGGCTGCGGCCTCTATGATCTGAGTTGGCGTGCCAAGATCGCGGTGACCGGCGGCGACCGCGTCCGCTGGCTGAATGGCATGGTCTCGAACAACGTTCGCGATCTTGCCCCCGGCCACGGCGTCTATACTTTTCTGCTGAACGCGCAGGGCCGAATCCAGGCCGACCTCTACGTCTTCCAGCGCGGAGATTCACTGCTGGTGGATACGGAACGCGGGCAACGAGACAAAATATTGCAGCTCTTCGATCACTACATCATTGCCGACGATGTTGAGATCGCCGACATCAGCGACCAACTCACCGCGCTCGGCCTGACCGGGCCCGACTCGCGCCATGTTCTTGAACACGCCGGCGTCGCGGTTCCCGACCTCGCACACCTGCAGTTTGCAGACGTTGCCTGGGAGCACGGCGGTAAGGCGAAGAATATTACGCTCTTGCGTTCCGGCGAGGAAGCGCGCGAGTCCTGGCAAATCTGGGTTGCTCCCTCACGCACCGGCGAACTTTTTGACGCACTGCTCAAGGCGGGTGCGCGGTCAACCGGCACGGTGGCGCTGAATCTTTTCCGCATCTCGCGCGGCATTCCGCAATTTGGCGTGGACATTCGCGAACGCGATCTGCCGCAGGAAACCGGGCAGACGCGCGCGTTGAATTTCACCAAAGGGTGCTATCTCGGGCAGGAGATCGTGGAGCGTGTCCGCTCGCGCGGCGCGGTGCACCGGCAGTTCACCGGGTTCGCGGTTGAGGGCACGCTGCCCGAACCGGGCGCGAAAATTCTGGCCTTGGAGAAAGACGAAAGAGAAGTCGGCGAGATCACGAGCAGCGCGATTCTGCCTCTGCCCGGCGGAGATCGCCCCGTCGCACTGGGTTATTTGCGACGCGAGGCCGCTGGAAAAGATTTGCGCGCGGGAGCGGCGAAGCTGAAACCAGCATCGCTCCCGATCGTCTGAATTTCAGGAGACCCGAATTTCAAGAGACCTGAATTTCAAGAAGCCCGAATTTAGAAAACCAGAGTTTAGAAAACCAGGTAAACGATATGGCTCAAAAGAGAAGAGAAGAAAGCGAATTCAAAGTAAGCGACAAGCGCTTGTTCACCTCCGAAGGAGAACTGAGATCGGATTCTGTGGAAGAGCAAGCGGCTCCTCCAGCCCCAGCGGCAGCCGCAACAGCGCCTGCGACGACTCCCGCGCCCGTTTCATCGATCGCGGAGGCCGCGCCCACAGCCGCCGCGCCCACACACGAAT
>CAWCRQ010000030.1:0-17186 GCA_963797885.1 uncultured Acidobacteriaceae bacterium
CGAGCGCGGTGGCGCCCCTCTGGACTGCCCTGCTAGCCCTTCTCAACCAGGCCATCGGCAAGCCCGTCGGCTACATCAATCCGCTCATCTACCAAAAGGCGTCCGCCTCGGACTTTTAGGACATCGTCGCCGGCACAAACGGGGCGTACAACGCGGGCCCACGCTGGGACGCATCCGCGCGGGGTGGGGGAGCCCCATCGGGGCGAAGCTTCTCGGCGTGCTGTCTCCGTCCGCCGCTGTTAGGGGAGCCCGCCGAGCGGCGGGGCGATAATTAATAAGGGTCGGGTGGATGCGGGCATCGGGGAACCAGTCTGAAAGTCGCCGGCCTAGGATTAGTTAGCTTGCTCGTGGCCATACTTGGCTTGGCTTTGATTGTGGTCGGCCTTGTTCTCGGCGTCGTCCAAGGCCATGCCTTGGGCGCCATGGTCGGCCTCATCGTCGGCATGGGTGCCCTCGCGGTCGCCTTCATATTCAACGACTGACCGGCCAATCTCGAGCGTTCTGCAAACCCCTTCGTCATGAATATAACGAAGCGCACCTAGTCGCTTGAGACGGAATGACGCCCCTCCCAATGTCGTCAAGAAGCTCATCGAGGCGAAGGTCTTCGCCAACGTCGCCACGCTGATGAAGGACGGCTCCCCCCACGTCACGCAGGTGTGGGTCGACCACGACGGGGACACAGTCCTGATCAACACCAACGAGGGGAGCCAGAAGCACAAGAACGCGCTGAGGAACCCGATGATCGCGCTCGACGTCTGCGGACCCCACAGCTCGAACGGGCGGCGCGGCGCGATTGCGCGCAGCTCAGCGCCATCAATCAGGGAGGCCTCGTGTAGCCGGCGCCGCGCGAAGGCGAGCGTGACCTCGCTGCCGAACACGGGAACTCTGAAACGGCGCAGCAGATGGGGCAGTGCGCCGATATAATCCTCGTGGGCATGAGTAAGAACCACGCCCAACAGTTGCTATCGGATTCCGCTCGAGGTAGGTCAGTTGCGGCACCAGTATGCAGTTGCCGCCGAGCCGGCGCTGCTCGGGGAACATCACGCCCGCGTCAACGATCAGCGCCTGCCCGCCGCACTCCAACACCATCAGGTTCAGCCCGATCTCGCCGCCCGCCGAGCGCGACAACCTTGACCGCAGCGGTCGTGGAGCTTGCCGTAGCCATCTCTCAGCCCTGCCGCTCCCAAACCAGTAGATCCTTATAATTCCTCATGGCAAACCTCCACTGGCTGATTCTCGAATGGTCTCAAGCTAAAGGCTAAGAGCTAAGAGCTAGAAGCTTTTCACAAAATTCTTCCCCGGCATCTGCCTTACTTTGCCCGTCAGTTCCAATTCAAACAGCGCCGCGAAAATCTCTGACGACGACATTTCCTCTCGAGCTTCTCCACCAATTCGTCAATATGCGTCGCCTCGTCCGCCTTCAGCAAGCTCAAAATACGCTTCTCGTGCGGCGGAAGCCCTTCGTCCGGGAATAGAGATGCAGACGATTCCTTTCCGGATTCACCGGCCGCCGTTGGAGCGAGCGCCAGCTTTACCTCCGGAGGCAAATCTTCCCAAACGTCTTCCCACGTGGCGACGAGCTTAGCGCCCTGCTTTATCAATGTGTTCGGCCCCCAGGAATTCTTATTCGTGACGTTTCCCGGCACCGCGAAAACGTCGCGGTTCTGCTCCAGTGCGCAGCGCGCCGTGATGCGGGTTCCGGAATACTCGGCGGCCTCAACCACAAGCACTCCCACCGACATGCCACTCAAAATCCGATTGCGGATGGGGAAATTCTGTGGAAAGGCGGAGGTTCCAAGCGGAAATTCGGAGATCAACGCACCACCCAGCGCCAGAATCTGCTCCGACAGCCGCGAATTCTCCTTGGGATAAATCACATCCACACCCGTCCCAAAAACCGCCACCGTCTTGCCCTTCGCCGAAATCGCCCCGCGATGACTTGCCGTGTCAACCCCGCGGGCCATGCCGCTGATAATCACGAGACCTTGCAATGCAAGATCGCATGCCAGACGCTCGGCCATTCCCGAGCCATAAGGCGTAGGATGCCGCGTGCCCACCATCGCGATTCCCGGCTGCGTCAATACTTCAGGATTGCCGCGCACATAAAGCACCAGCGGCGGATCGTAAATTTCGTTCAGCCGAGGCGGATAACAAAGGTCCTCCAGTGAAATCACGGTCACTTCCGCGGCCGCAGCCCGCGCAATTTCCTCCCGCGCCAGTTCCGCCGATTTCCCCGTGGCGATCGATTGCGCGGAAGCGGCCTGAATTCCTGTGCTTTCCAGTTCGGTAAGCGACGCGTGAAAGACCGCTTCGGGTCCACCGAAGTGTTCCACTAACTTCCGGGCCTTTGTCGGTCCCAGCCCGGGCGTCAGAGAGATCGCAAGCCACTCCAGAAGATGAGTTGCGGAAGGCGATGTTGCAATGGTGTTAGGCACGGCTACTCCAATCTTTTCTGACAGCCGGATATGGACTGGGCGGACTGTAGTAACTCCCTTGAAGCCATGTCAAGGGAAGTCGTCACAAAAGGCTGTCAAAAACTTGTCTGCTAGAATCAAAACAGGAATGAGACCTCTGCGCATCTCGGCTATTTCCTACCTCAACACCGCCCCTCTCATGTGGGATTTCGAACACGGCGAGGCCGGGAGTGACTTCGAAATTTCTTACACACTGCCATCGGCGTGCGCTCGCGCGCTCGAAGCCGGAACTGCCGACATCGGCATCATCCCCGCCGCGGCTTACACACATGTCCCCGGTCTGACCGTGCTGCCCGGTGTCGCGATAGCGTCGCGCCGTCCTGTGCGTTCCATCCTGCTGGTCAGCCGCGTGCCCGTAGACCAGATTCGCACCGTGGCTCTGGATACTTCTTCCATGACCTCCGTGGCGCTGACCAAGATTCTGTTTGCAAAATGGCTGGGCGGAGGCAGGAAATTCACTTCGATGGCCCCAGATGTCGAAAAAATGCTGGCTGCACACGATGCAGGCTTGGTGATCGGCGACCCCGCGCTGCAGATCGACCGCTCGCGCTATCTAACCCTCGATCTCGCCGAAGAGTGGATTCGCCACACCGGCAAGCCCTTTGTCTTCGCCTTCTGGGCGGTCCGCCAAAATGCATTGCAAGAAGATGCAATGAGTGGGGAGGGGCCATCGTGTGCGGACGGGCGCCTTCGCCCGTCCGCGTCGCGCAGCGACGCTTCTGCCCCCGCCCAAGACCTGGCAGCAATCTTCCAGCAATCCCGCGACCACGGCCTCGAGCCCGCAAGTCTCGACCAGATCACCCGCGAATGGGCTCCGCGCCTCGGCCTGAAAGAATCCGATGTCCGCTCCTACCTCACCGATAACATTTATTACTACTTGGACTCTCCCTGTCTCGAAGGCCTGCAGCTTTTCTATCGCTATGCGGCTGAAATCGGCGCACTGCCCGCCGCGCCGCCAATCGATTTCCTGACCGCGCCGAAAGCCTGTATAGCGTAAGCCAGAGCCGAGGCTATACACTCCTGAAACCTGAATGCTGCTTCATCCGCATCCCGTGTTGGCAGTGTCTGCCTGGCAGCACCTGCGCCGCCTCGGCGGACCAGGCCTGGTTCTGCTAGGCATCGCCGACAACTCCATCATTCCGCTCACCGGCAGCATGGACGTCCTCACCATCTGGCTCGCCGCCCGCCATCGCGAGCCCTGGCCTTACTACGCTCTGATGGCAACGCTCGGCGCCGTAATCGGCGGCTACATTACTTATGCTCTGGCGCGCGAGGGCGGTAAAGAAGCCATGGAGCGCAAACTCTCAAAAAAAAGAGCCGCACAATTTTCCAGAGCGTTTGCCCGCTGGGGATTCGCCGCCGTCGCGATCCCTGCCCTGATGCCTCCGCCATTTCCATTTGTCCCATTTCTGCTGGCCGCGGGCGCCATGCAGTACTCGCCCAAGAAATTTCTGGGAGCATTAACTCTCGGCCGGGGAGTCCGCTACACCATCGCTGCCGGTCTCGGCTACCACTACGGCCGCCACATCCTGCGTTTCTTCTCGCAGTACTACAAACCGGCGCTGGCAATCCTGATCGGATTGGCCTTAATCGGCGCAGTTCTGTCGCTGATTCAATACTTTCGCACGAAGAAGAAGTAGAGGGTGGAGCAGGCCTTCCAGGCCTGCGTTGCAAGGCAATATTTCGATAGGTTTTAGCCCCTGCGGTATCTGCCTGGTGGAGCACTTGGTGAGTCCCGGTGGCAGACTACTTTGAATCATTGCCACCGAAAAGTGTTATGACCCAGCGGGGCACTCCGCGATACCCTAGGTAGCCTCCGCTCTCGCGGCGATGGCGAAATATATGAATGGCGGAAGCACCAGCCACAACAAGGAGAAGCAAGATCCATACAACATTAAACGCAGCAGCCACCCACGGATACCGTTTGAATAGAGCGAGCGATACTAGAAGCCACGTCCAGACGACAATACCCGGAATCCAGCTTCGCCATCTTCGGCTCATGGAAGCTTCACCACTTCCAATTTTACACCGCTCTTCCCGGTCTTTCCGGCATGAAAGTGGCACTCTACCCACGTCTAGCGCGTTTGGCCATTCTGCCATCCTCCGTTAGAATTAAATTGCGCATGTCGCTAACCAAATCCCAAGCCCTCGACCTGTTCCACTCCGATGACCTGATCGGCATCGGCATGGAAGCCGATGCCGCTCGCCGCAAGCTGCATCCCGAGGGCACGGTCACCTACATCATCGACCGCAACATTAATTACACCAACTTCTGCACCGAGTACTGCACCTTCTGCGCCTTCTACCGCCCGCTCAAAGGCCCAGCCGCGAAGGAAGGTTACATTCTCGATTTCGACACGATCCACGAAAAAATCCGCGAGACCGTCGAACTCGGAGGCACAGGAGTCCTGATGCAAGGCGGCCTGCATCCCGACCTGAAAGTCAACTGGCACGAGAAGATGCTGCGCGGCATCAAAGAGCGCTTCCCGAAGATTCATCTTCATTGTTACTCCGCCTCCGAGATCATCGCCATCGCCGAGTACAGCAGCCTCAGCATTCGCGACACGATTCTCCGCCTGCGCGATGCCGGACTCGATTCCATCCCCGGCGGCGGCGCAGAAATTTTAGACGACGAAGTCCGCTACAAGATCGCCCGGTTGAAGTGCCTGACCGGCGATTGGATCAACGTCCACCGCACCGCTCATCAAATCGGCATGCGCACCACCGCAACTATGATGTTCGGCGTAGGCGAAAACTACGAACATCGCATCAACCATTTCCAGGAGCTATACAACCTGCAGGAAGAAACCGGAGGCTTCACCGCCTTCATCCCCTGGAGCTTCCAGCCCCAAAACACCGCGCTAGGCGGCCGCCACTGGGACGAAGCGACGGCAGTCGAATACCTCAAAGTCCTAGCCATCTCGCGCCTCTATCTCTCGAACTTCCTCAACGTGCAATCCAGCTGGGTAACGCAAGGCCTGAAAGTCTGCCAAATGGGTCTCCGCTTCGGCGGCAACGACGTAGGCTCGGTGATGCTGGAAGAAAACGTAGTAAGAGCCGCAGGCGTCACCAACTGCACCACTGAAGAAGAGCTGCGCAGAATTATCCGCGATGCGGGATTCAGGCCGGCCCAGAGGGATACACTGTACCGGCAGTACTTCCTGAATTGATAATGGCAGGAGCGAATTGGCTTGAGAAAAACGCTCGGACAAGACGCCCCGCAAACCGGAGCCAAAGCGCCCGAGCCTGTGCCCTACGCGCCGCCACCGACGGTCCAAGAAGCTAAGCAGATCTCGGAACAATTAGTGAAATCCCTCAAGGGAATTGATGCGGTGCTGCTGTTCGGATCTGTCGCCCGCGGCGACGCTGATGAATGGAGCGACATAGATCTCTTAGTCACAGCGTCCGACCCTAAACTTACGCCCTCACGGATCCGGAGAGCGCTATCGCGTATCACTGCACGCAGAATATCACTCATCTATTACCCAACCGATTTTTTCGTAAAACAGTACCGGAGCCGTGCACTATTTATTGCGCACCTAAAGAAGGAAGGCACCGCATTATTTGATCGGAAGAATATATTGAAAAATGTAATGAACAGGCCATTTGTACCCAACGTCGAAGTTTCAGAAAGTATAAAGAGACAGCTGAAGAACCTATCCGCATACTCCGATCCGAAGCGTTTCAATAACAACTTTCTGTTTTGTCTCTCTCATATATACTCTATCGGCAAGGCGGTTGTGATGTTAGGGAACCTCTGAGCAACCATCGATTTTGAAGGCGCCAGGAATTTCAGACCTGCACAGGCCACGAATCCCCCTGTGTTGCTTGCGACCTTACCGGAACCCGCTATTTACGCGAGGTTCAGAGACACTACGCCCTCGCCACTGCCAGCCGTCTGCGGTGCAGGTACAGGTTCACCAGCGCGAAGCTGGCGCACAGCCGATGATGGTTCTTCTGAATCCCGCGGTATCTCACCTTCTCGAAACCGAAGATGCGCTTCAGAATCCGGAACGGATGTTCCACCTTCGCTCGCACTCTGGCCTTCACCCGGTTCTTGGCCTTTTGTAACTCGTCCACAAAGTTCTTGTATTGCACTCTCCGGCTGGTCATATCTTGCGCTCGCGGAGCCGCCTGCCGGATGGCTTCTCCCTGTCCCTGATATCCACCGTCGCCCCACACCTTGCGCTCCTCGCCGTGCAGCAGATCCGGCAGCATGTGCTTGTCCGCTACCGAAGCCGCCGACGTGCACACCGAATGCACATGGCCTTGCTTGGAGTCCACTCCGATGTGCGCCTTCAGCCCGAAGTACCACTGCTTTCCCTTGCGCGTCTGATGCATCTCCGGATCGCGCTCTCCGCTCCGGTTCTTGGTCGACGAGGGCGCATGAATAATGGTCGCGTCCACAATCGTCCCCGTGGTGATGCGGATGCCCCGGCTTTCCAGATACTGGTTCACCGCGTTCAGCATCGCCCCGCCCAGTTCGTGTTTCTCCAGCAGGTGACGGAACCGAGGATGGTGCTCTCGTCCGGCACCGGCGCCCGCCCCAGATCGATTCCCACAAAGTGCCGCAGCACCGGCGATTCATACAGCGCATCCTCCGCCCCCGGATCGCTCAGGTTGAACCACTGCTGCAGAAAGTACACCCGCAACATGATGCTCAGCCCTACCGGAGGCCGCCCGTTCTCTCCCTTCGGATAGTGCGGTTCCACCAGCGCCTGTAACTCCGCCCACGGCACGATCTGCTCCATCTCCTCGAGAAACCGCTCCCGCTTCGTCTTCCGCCCGTACTTCTCGAACCCCGTCTGCGCCGCCAAAGTTTGCTGTCGCATCCGCCTTTTCACCTCGACTTACACCCTACCCGCTTCCCCTGTGGATCGCAGAGTTCTTCAGAGGTTCCTTAGATCAGTGCCGGAAGTAGAGTCGCCCGCGAGTCGTGGCTCGTTTTGGTTATCATCCTGAATAGGCGCTCTTTGCGCAGGGGTCCTCAATGAAGAAGATCGTCATTTCACGGATAGCAAAATTCCTGACCTGGGTGTTCGTATTAGGGTTGACTGCGGCCGCACAGAAATCTTCCCCTGCCCTGGATGCAGCGGGGCATCCGTGGTGGCAGAACGCGGTGTTCTATGAGATTTATCCGCGCAGCTTTGCCGACAGCAACAATGACGGCATCGGCGATCTCAACGGGATTACTTCGAAACTTGACTACCTGAAAGATCTCGGCGTAGATGCAATCTGGATTACGCCGTGTTTTCCGTCGCCGCAGGTGGACTTCGGCTACGACGTTTCCGATTACGAGAACATCGATCCCATGTATGGAACCCTGGCGGACTTCGATCATCTGGCCAGCGAGGCGAAGAAGCGGGACATCCACATTATTCTGGATTTTGTGGTCAATCACACTTCCGATCAGCACCCATGGTTTCTGGATTCGAAGTCGTCGCGCACGTCGGCGCATCGCAACTGGTATATCTGGCGCGATGGAAAAGGACCGGGTGAGCCGCCGAACAACTGGGTTTCGACATTTGGAGGGTCGGCGTGGAAGTTTGATCCTGCGACGAATCAGTATTACTACCATTTCTTCTACGCGGAGCAGCCGGACCTGAACTGGCGCAACCCGGCGGTGAAAAAGGCGATGTTTGACGTGACCCGCTGGTGGTATAAGCGCGGCGTGTCGGGGTTCCGGCTGGATGCGGTGGACACGTTGTTTGAAGATCCAGGCCTCAAGGACAATCCCATCAAGAGTCCCGGCAAGAATGCTTTTGGGGACCCGATTGAAGACAACAAATACAACACAAAGCTGCCTGAAGTGCATGACATCTTGCGCGGATTGCGCAAAGTGGCCAACCAGCACAATGCGGTGCTGATCGGCGAAACCTGGACGGCAGACGTGGCCGAACTCAACAAGTACTACGGCGAAGGCAATAATGAGCTGCAGTTGCCCATGGATTTTCTTTTCACCATGGTGAACAAGCTCTCGCCCGCGGAATTCCGCAAACAAATTGCCGCGGTAAATGGGGCGAGGGGCTGGCCTACGTTCGTGATCAGCAACCATGACATCGTGCGCTCTTATGACCGTTATGGCGACGGCCAGCATAATGACCAGATCGCCAAAGTGATGGCGGCGCTTTATCTCACGTTGCGCGGAACTCCGATCATGTATTACGGGGAAGAGATTGGAATGAAAACCACGCCGCCCACGCGCCGGGAGGATGTGAAGGATCCGATCGGGCGTACGGGATGGCCGCAAGAGAAAGGCCGCGACGGCGAGCGTACTCCCATGCAATGGGACGGCAGCGAGAACGCGGGCTTCACCAAGGGAACACCCTGGCTTCCGGTGCCCGAGACTTACAAGACGCACAACGTGGCCGATGAGTTAAAGGATCCGGATTCAGTTTTGGTGTTCTACAAACAAGTGCTCAGGCTGCGGCATACGAACCCGGCGCTGACGGACGGAAGCTACACTGCGATCAATGAGAATGATGCGAACGTGCTTTCCTACCTGCGCGTTTATAAAGACCACGGCGTGGTAGTGGCGCTGAACATGTCAGATGCGCCCGCAGAAAGTGAACCTCGAGTTAAAAAGCAGCGGCTTCACGGCAGCCAGGAGGCTGTTGGCGACGGGGAAGTCGGAAGGGAACGGAAGTGAAGTTTCACTCGAGCCATTTGGAGTTTTTATCGGCGAGCTTACGAAATAGCCTAGGCAGGCGATTCGCGTTGGGAAGAATGCGCTGTCAGATCAGCTTGCGTGGATGAGCCGCCGCCGGAGGGTTTCCACGGTTAGGCCGAGCACCGCATAAGTCGCGGAGTTCAAAAGAAAAGACCAGTAGATGCCAAGCGGGAAATGAAAATAAGAACTGGCAAACGCCACTGGGCAAGTTAGCCGGGCCAGGGTCCACATCGGTCCGGCAGACGCCATCGAGGCCGTCGGAAAGAAATAAAGCGCCCAGAAGCCCGCCACCAGAAAGCCTGCACCCGCCCACATCAGGATTCGGTATTTCATGTTCCCACCCCTGCTGTCCTCTGATGCCATAATCTCACCAATTCCTCCAAACTCCAAATGTCATTCGGCCACTACGGTTGCAAAGGCCCAGCTTGTAAATTAAGCTAAAGTTCTCCTCAGTTGAAGCACTCAGCCGGGATGGCGGAACTGGCAGACGCAGCGGACTCAAAATCCGCCGGTACTTAGTACCTTGGGGGTTCGACTCCCCCTCCCGGCACCAAATCCTCAAATGCCCGAAGCTCTGCGGCCTGCGGGGCGCTGTGCGAGCCGCTGCTGGCGATGAAATGAGTGGACTTGCATGGGCCATTGTGGTATTTTCGTGGCCTTTACGCCGATCCCCCCGCCGGCGGGGCACTCGCTTGAAAGGAACGGGGGATCCGCTCATGTTGTGGTCACTTCGCCGTACAAATCTGCCAAACTCCTGCGTCGTTCACAGAGGTTGCTGGCCGGTCCGAGGCATGTGGATGCGGCTTGGGCTCATTGCAACGATCGCCAGTCTTGCCGCAGCAGGTTTCTTCGCCGCGCCTGCTGCGTGGGGGCAGGCCAAGGCCAAAACCCCAGCCCACCCCGTCTCTGCGAGCCCGTTAGGGCAGTGGGCTGCGCCGGTCTATTTCTGCCCGACCACTCCGTGCGTGGTCGGGGCCAATGCCGTGGTGCTCAATACCGGGAACGTGCTCTTCTACTACTACCCACCATCCCCCGGAAAAGGCTCCCAGGCTATGGTGCTGAATCCGATTACGGGCAGCCTAACCTCTGTCGCGCTGACCGTGCCCGAAGATATCTTTTGTTCCGGCGTGACGGTTCTGGAGAACGGGAACGTGCTGGTGACGGGCGGGGTGGTGGAGGCGGCACACAGCGTCGCTATGATTCAGGACAACGACGGAACCTACACCACGATGCTGTTCAATCCCAGCACATCTACCTGGACGCAGGGCAACGACATGAACTACGCGCGCTGGTACCCGAGCAGCATCGAGATTACCGACGGGTCGGTGCTTGAACTCTCGGGATCAAACGAGACGGGAGCGTGGGTGCAGAATGTTCTGGAGTCGTACGACTACACGACCGGCGACTGGACAGCTCTGCCCAGTTCGGCCAACATGCCCAAAGCTGTACTTCAGACCTATCCTCGACTCTCGTTGTTGCCCACCGGCAATGTGCTGCTGTCGGCGCCGGCGGGGAAAAGTTACCAGTTCAATCCCAGCACAAATGTTTGGTCGTTCGTAGCCGCCATGAATTTTGGTTTCCGGTATTTTGCTCCCCACGTGTTGCTGCCAGGGCAGGAGCGGGTGATGGTCGCGGGCGGTTCGCCGAGCCACGCCGACGGCGGAACTACTGCGACGAATACCGCCGAGATCATTAATATGTCCGCAACCCATCCCGTGTGGACCTATACGGGCTCTATGAACTATGCCCGATATAACGAAAACCTGGTGTTGCTGGCGGATGGAACAGTGCTGGCGGTCGGCGGCGGCGGCGGTGGCGGCGAATACACGAATCCGGTGTACGCGGCTGAGTTGTACAATCCCACGACCGGGCAGTGGACTGTGATGGCCTCGCAGACGATCCAGCGAACCTATCACTCGACTGCGGTTCTGCTGCCGGATGGGCGCGTAGTTTCTTCTGGCTCGGACAACGGCCCCAGCACGGAACACACCTACGAAATCTACAGCCCACCGTACCTGTTCAACGGCACGCGGCCAGCGATCCAATCCGCGCCGACGTCGCTGACCTACGGTCAAGGTTTCAACATCACCACCTCGGACGCTTCCACGATTACGAGCGTGGCCCTGGTACGGCCGGGAGCGACCACGCACGCTGACGACTTTGACCAACGCTATGTGAACCTGACATTCACGATTGGTTCAGGAACGATCACGGCCACGGCGCCTGCCAACGGCAGCGTCGCCCCGCCCGGCTATTACATGCTGGTAATCGTGAATTCAGGCGGTGTACCCTCGATCATGCCCTTCCTGCTATTGAATTAGGAAGGTTCTGGAAACGGGTCACGGACGCCGAGTGGCTTCGCGTCGGTGATCTTTGGCCTATGGGGCGTGGAAGACAGAATCATGAGACTGCGCACGGTTGCACTCTTTCTGGTTGTTTTGCCTGCCCTGTGGCATGGTTACGCGCAAAACTCGGGCAAACCCGCGCACGCGAGGACGCAACAGGAATACGAAGACTACAACAAGGCATATGCCATTAGCGGCGGCCCTGCCATGGAACAGGCCGCGAATGAGTTTGCCACGAAGTATCCCGACAGCGCGCTGCGCGCCTACCTGTACTCCAAGGCCATGCGGAACTACCAGAACGAGAACAACGCGGGGAAAATGCTGGCGATGGGGGAGAAAGTTCTCGCACTGGACCCACACAACACCATCGCTTTGGTGTTGACCGCAACCGCGCTGTCGGACGGCCTAAGTGATAACGACGCCGACCGGACGCAGAAAATTGAGGAGATCAAAGCCAACGCCAACAACGCGATAAAGTTTGTCGAACGAATTTACTCCGCCGGCGAACACTACTCCGGAACAGGTAGCGTCCTACAGGAAGACACTGCAATCGATGGCGCACTCAGCCCTGGGTGTAACCGATCTCAAGTTGGGCGAAGACGCCGAAGCGGAGAAAGAACTTGCCGCCGCCGCCAAGCTCAACGCGCCGCTATCCGACCCGTATATCTGGTACCACCTGGCGCTGGCCCAAGATCACCAGAAAAAGTATAAAGAAGGACTGGCATCGGTGGAGGAAGCGCTGAAGTACGTGAGTTCGAACCCGGACTTGGCGAAGCTGGCGGCTGGCGAACGAGAGCGGTTGGTGAAGCTGACACAAGCCGAAACCACGAAATAAGCGCTGGAAGCTTCGCGATTTCCCGAAACAGGAATCTCGCAGGTAGGAAGAACCAGTGCGGTCACCTGGCGCGTTGTCAGTGCCGGGAGAGCGCGATCCGGACAAGCGAACATAGAAAGCCGAGTGGAAGAGTCGAAGAATCCGCCGCGCGAAAATGGGCCTCCGGTTGCCGCACGGCACGGCATCCGCCGTCACAGCCAAATCCGGGAAAAGTGATTACTGCGTGAGGCCGATTTCCACGGCCTGCGCGCGTTTGGAATTATTTTTTTTGTTGACAAAGAACCAGCGTTCCTGTAATTGTGTCGGGACCTAGTTCGTCCACTCTGGCAATCTTTGTGCAGGTATGCAGTTTCTGGGGAGGGTTTTACAATGACTAACACTCGAAAGGTTCAATCTGCGGTCTCACTCGTCGCTGTGCTCGCCTTGGTGATTGGGGTTCTTGGCGCACAAGCAGCGGCTCAAACGACGACGGCACAAAACACTACAGTGGGCGCGCCGACGTCATCCACTCAGCCCGTTGTGCACGATCTTCCGGCTAACGTTCCGGGACATACAGAATTTCTGGATCACAAGAACGGTTTTCGGGGAATCACTTTCGGAACGCCCGTCAGCCAGTTCAAGAATCTTGAGGTTTTGCACGATAGGGGCGCTATTAAAGCCTATCGGAAGACCGACGAGGATCTGAATCTCGGGAACGTGACGCTTACCAACATCGTGTACGTGTTTGTGCATGACAAGTTTTATGCGGTTTCCCTGCATGCCGATGGGGGTTACAATGGCACGAACCTGCTGAAGATTTTCCAGGCGGCGTTTGGCTCAGGCGCGCACCCGGAGGGTACGCCGACGAAGTATTTCTGGGCGGGAAAGGTCGCCGGGGCTCACTTCTATGAAGATGTGCAACCCAACAACGAGGTGAGAGGGTGGATCGGCAGCCTGGAGATTCAGAAAGACTACGACAAAGTGATGCAAGAATCTTTCACGGCAGCGGCGGAACAACTTTAGCGCCGCAGCAGGGTTTGAGTGATCTGAGCATTTGAAGTATGGCGGCAACAGGGGAGGAAACATGGCTCGACTTCTATCGATGTATGAGAGAATCCGCAACTGGTTCTTAGTGCTGGTCGGACTGCTGATTGGTGTCCAGGCCGGCGTGCAACCGTCTAACGCGTCTACCGACAACAAGCCTGCGCGAGCGATTCCGGAGCGGTTGGCCACAGTCCGAAGCCGCATGCAGGATCTGCAGCAGAACCCTGCGGTGAGCCAGACCAAGAGCGACAAGGGCGAGACGACCCTTATTGCCCAATGGGGCAATCGCTGGGCGAACTGGAACAACTGGGGAAACTGGAACAACTGGGTCTCCTGGAACAACTGGGCAAACTGGGGAAATTACTAAGGTTTGTCTGGACGCCGGACCTTGGTCCGCTGGCCAGTCGCCCCTAATTAGGGGTAAATCGGTTGGACTGTCAAGCTGCTACTGAGGTTTGGCTGGAGGTCGGGCTGTGTCCGCAGGTGCTACTAGTTGCTCCAATCGGGGATCGGCCGATAAGACTGTCAAGCTGCTCGTCTTGCAGCCCACACCGTTTTGTAATATCGACTGCGATTACTGTTATCTTGCCAACCGCCTGAGCACCAAGAAAATGTTGCCTGCTCAGGCGGTTGACATTGTTGACCGCCTTGTTTCCGCTGGCGCAGTCGGCACGGACCTCAGCATGGTGTGGCATGCCGGGGAGCCTCTGGTGCTTCAACCGGGCTACTACGGCGAGATCTTCCAAGCTTTAGCCGATCGCCACTATCCCTTCACGATACGCCACTCCTTCCAAACCAACGGAATGCTCATCAACGATGAGTGGTGTATTTTTTTCCAAAAATGGTGTGTGAACGTTGGGGTCAGCGTGGATGGACCGGAGTCGATCCACGATGCCCACCGCAAGGACCGTACAGGCAAGGGAACGCATGCCAAGGTGATGGATGGTATTCGGACGCTGCAGCGCAACCGCGTTCCGTTCCATGCGATTGCGGTGGTCACTGCCGAGTCGCTGCTCAACCCGGAGGCGGTGATCGATTTTTTCCTGGAAACTGGAATTGATCGCGTGGGTTTCAATATCGAAGAACTCGAGGGCGCGAACAAGAGCAGCAGCGTTGCTGGCGACAACATTTCGAACGTCCGTCGATTCTTCGATGTCATGGCGGCAGGCGAGGAACGCAGCCAGGGCAAGCTGACGATTCGTGAGTTTGAAAATGCGCGCGGAGCCATCAAGGGCACGCACGTGCAGGACTGTCCATCGCCCGATTTGCGGAACGAGCAAACTCTGCCTTACGCAATCTTGACCGTGGCCTGGGATGGGTCGATGACAGCGTTCTCCCCGGAGTTGATCGACGCGAGCAGCAAGGATTACGGCGATTTCATCCTGGGCAACATTCTTCGCGATCCCATACCGGAGATTTTCAGCTCGCCCAAGTTCAAGCAAATTGCAAGCGCAATCGACGCGGGCTGCAAGCGCTGCGCCGAAACTTGCCAGTACTTTTCGGTTTGCGGCGGGGGCGCGCCCTCCAACAAGTATTTCGAGAATGGCAGCTTTGACTCCACCGAAACGGTCTACTGCCGCAGCGTCATCCAGATCCCGATCGACATCATGCTGGCGCAGGCCGAAATGCAGCTTGGGATAACTCCTCAGAAATCGGGTCCTCAAAATCATCCGGTGCAGGTGGCATGACGGTGCAGAATGACTTGTACGTCATCGGGCTCGGCGTGTCCTTTCCGGAGCATCTGACGAAGCAGGCCATCGACGCGATGGCAAGCTGCGCCAAGCTTTTCTCGATCGTGCAAGAACCTCTGCTGCCCTGGCTTCCGGCGGATAAAATGGGGAAAGTGGAAGTCATCAACCTGCTGGACTCCTACGTTGACGGCACACTTCGCATAGAGAATTACAACCGTGCTGCGGACTTGGTGGTGCAGGCGAGCAGCGGCGGCCAGTCGGTGGGCTACGTCACGTACGGCAACCCCATGGCGTACGACACTGTGGCTCAACTGATTGTGAAGAAGGCCGCGGAGTTGGGGCGCAAGGCCCGCGTGGTGCCGGGAATATCATCGCTGGACTCGATTCTTTGCGACATGCAGGTCAACATCGCGCCGGCCATTCAGGTGTTTGAGGCCTCGTGGATGATGGCCTTCCAGATCGTTCCGCGCGTCGATACTCACGTGATTCTGATGCAGATGGGTTCCTTTGGATCGTATCGCTCGCACTACGGCAAACGGCTGAGCGGCGACGCGTTGACGGGCCTGGTCGATCATCTGCTTCAGGCTTATCCCAAGGACCACCGCGTGTCGTTGGTGCGTTCGACCGCTAGCGGAGAGCATCCGGAAAAAATATCCAGCTATCCCCTCGAGCGATTGTCGGACGCGACGGTGGAGGAACTGAGCGGCGCTTCCTTGTATATTCCAGCGGTGAGGCAGCCCATTCCGAACACAGCGATGCTGGAAGAACTGGAAGCCAGGTAGCTTAGGGAATCTCCTTCTCCGAAATTGAGTGATTGAGCAATTGAGTCATTTAGCGATTTTTCGGAACTTGAAAGCGACGGAGATGGCCAATGGCTCAATCACTCAATCGCTCAATGACTCAATTCTTTTAGTTTGCAGCAGGATTTATGAAGGACGAAGGCTCCGAGACTAGTCAAGCATCCCGCATCATCCCCCACGGCTTGCGTTGGAGTAACCGTTTTCTCTCCTGGCACTCTTCTTCATGGCTGGTTCTTATTTCTTCCTTTGCGCTTACTCTTTTGTTCATTGGCGTAGCGGCGGCGGGAGCCGGCGGCAGCGAGGCTGAGACGGGATTCGACAACCTGACCAATGGATTCATCAGCCAGGCGGCGTATGATTCCGCGCGCGCCATCTTTGAGCAACCAGAGACTGTAGCCAGCGGCCTGGGGCCGATTTACAACGGCAAATCTTGTTTGGAATGTCATCGCAGTCCGGTTTCCGGCGGCAACAGCATAAAGTCAGTCTTGCGCGCCGGGCACGAGGACGCGGCGACTGGATTGTTCGTGCCCGCGTCCGGCGGAACGCTGATGCATGCTTATGCGATCAATCCAGCGATCGATCTTCATCCCCCAGACAACGAGAATATCCGCTCGACTCGCAAGGCGACTTCTATCTTGGGCGATGGCTATGTGGAAGCGATTGATGACTCGACCTTGCTCGCCATAGCCGACAGCCAGCGGGAAAAATCGAACGGGCGCATCGCAGGCGTGGCGGTGATGGTGCCGATTGCAGAGGCGGGGAACATACTTCGCGTGGGCCGCTTCGGCTGGAAGAGCCAGCACGCGAGCGTAGTTTCATTCTCTGCCGACGCTTATCTTAACGAGGAGGGGATTACCAACCGGTATTTTCCGGAGGAAAATACTGCGCTGGGCAAATCCGTCGCGCAGTACAAGTCCTTGGCTGATCCGGAGGATGAACGGCACAGCGATGGTTTCTCGCATCTTGACCGCTTCGTTAATTTCATTCGTGCCACCAAAGCGCCGCCGCGCGACGAGAAGCTTGCGGCTACGCCTGAGGCGCGCGCGGGCGAGCAGTCTTTGAGCAGATCGGCTGCAGCATTTGCCATGTTGCTTCCATCCGGACTGCGCCGGCCGGAACTAAGATCAATGGCGGCCAGTATCAGGTACCCGAGGCTCTGGGAGACAAGGTGATTCATCCGTACAGCGATTTTCTGCTGCACACGCTCGGCACCGGCGATGGCGTTCCGGTGCAGAGCGGAGGGCAAACAACCGCGAACAAAATGCGCACGGCACCGTTGTGGGGATTGCGCACACGGCCGGAATTGATGCATGACGGGGCTTCGCCTACGCCGGAACATGCAATTCTG
>CAWCRQ010000031.1:0-16512 GCA_963797885.1 uncultured Acidobacteriaceae bacterium
GTGCCACCGGCAGGCGAGGAGGCCCAGCACGAGTTGCTCATTCGAGATCGGTTCCATTCGTCGCCCCGCGCTCCGAGAGTCGTCTGGCTGCCATGTTCGCGCGATGCGATCAGTTGGTTTAAGCCTTTCGAGCTGGAAGCAGAAGAAGTCTGGGAGAAGAGTTTGCTCCAATCGCTGCGTGAGTATGGGGTGGACATTTCCCGCGACCACGAGGACGAATTGGTCGGCTTGCTGCCGGCACATGGCGCGAGTGGTTTGACAAGCCCAAGGATACCTGGAAAGAACTTACGCCGGGCAACGTCAAGGGGACGTTGGTCGACGATCACCGGATGTTGCAGGCACTGGCGGGACCGCCCCACGAATTCGACAGCCTGCGTGAGGAAGCCAGGTTCGACATCTTCGCCCGCCGCTGCACCGAGGACTTCGGGCTGCCTGATCCCAGGCAACTCGGCGAAGAGCCCTGGCGCGTGGCCGCCACCGCACGCTTGCTCTGTACCGAGGCCGCTGAAGGCTCGCCGCGCGAACAACCTCGCGAACCAGACAAGATCATCGCGCCTGGCCTGCCCCGGACGAACGCGCTGCGAATGCTGAAACAATGGCAACATGACATTCGCTATATTCCCAGTTTCGAGAGGCTCGTACCACAGGCCGAGGCCACCGTCGGCCTGACCTACTGGGCGCGCAACCTCACGTCGATGCCACGATCATGGAGTTCCCGCGCCGTCGAAGAGGCACTGTTTCTTCAAACCGCGGATCGGCTCGACCGCCTGGACGAAGTCGATGTCCTCGCCGACGAGTTAGGCCGCGAGGCTCAGACTTACAAGGACAGGGAAGGCCGGTTCTGGGGAAAGGAAGCAAGCGATCCGGTGGGCTGGCGATACCTGGTCGAAATGGCGGGCGCCGCGTCACTCATCGTCGAGAATCGAGCGACCGAAGAATGCTGGAAATCGGTAGGCGATGCGATTGAGTGGTACGGTTCCCGAGGATGGCAACTGGACCAGGCCGGCGAACAGCTTTTCAAGGAGTCGGCCGGTCTTCCACCGCAGTTGCACCGCATCCGGGCACGATTGCGTCGCGGCTATCTCCGCACGATGGACCGTATCGGCCGCGCGTTTTCCGAACTTTTGGCCAGGAGAAAGGGGAACGTCTTCGAATGGCCCACGGCGGGCGAAGTCGCGTTCGAGGAACTTCCGCGTGACAACGCACCAACCGCGTTGTTCTTCGTGGACGCCTGCCGGCTCGACCTTGGCTGGCGCCTGGCTCAGTTGCTGAATCAAGGCGAGCCCGTCCAGCGCGCGAAAGTGATCACCGCGGTCGCTCCCGTCCCCAGCATCACGCCTTTGGGAATGTCGTTCGCCTTGCCAGTCAGGCGGGACAAGCTGCACGTCCGGTTGGCCGATGATGGCAAGTCGTTTCACGTTTCCGTTGACGGATTCGATGGCGATCTCCAATCGGCAGAGCAACGCCGCAAGTGGCTCAGGCAGAACCTGGACGCGAAGGACTGGCTCGAGATCGAAGAGGTCCTTGACGGTGAGAGTCTCAAGAAGCCAGGCCGCGGACGTCGCCTGATCGCTGTCCACGGCGATGAATTCGATAGCCATGATGGTCAGTTGAAGATCACCGGAGCGGACGAGCACCTTCGACGCTATGTCAAGGCGATCCGCAGATTGCGCGATGCCGGCTACAGTCGCGTGATCGTCCTCTCCGACCACGGCTTCTTTCACTGGCAGCCGGACGACCATGAAATCGTGGACGATTCGCCGACCGGCCAGGTGCTCTGGAAGCACCGCCGGGCTATGGTCGGCCACAATCTCTCGCATCCCAGCGCGGTTCACATGGAGATTCCGCAGTCCGACCTGGAAGTGGTGGTCCCGCGCAGCACCAGTGCTTTTCGTACTTACGGTGCGCTCGGCTTCTTCCACGGTGGCGCGACGCTCCAGGAGATGATCATCCCCGTGGTCGTCGCCACCTGGCCAATGAAGGCCCGCAAGGTGAACGTGGTATTGAAGCCAGTCGGACACATCACCAGCGAGGCCCCGCGTGTCCAAGTTCAAGCAGCGTCCACCGGCCAGCTCTTCAATGCCGACGTCAATTTGCTGGCGCGGCGGGTCCTGGTCAAAGTGAAAGACCCGGCAACAGGCAAGCTCGTCTTCCGGCACAGCGATCCGATCACCATCGAGCCGGAAGGCGCTGCAGTCACGTTGCAGCTGCAAGTGGTCGAACCGAAGCCGCAGCTGTCGTATGGAACGCCACTTCTGGTCGAGGTACTCGATGCCGATGACGAGGAGATTCTGCTGCGCGAGGACGTGACACTGAAAACTGACATCAGCGACTGGTAATGCGTGGGTCGAACGCCACGGTCGCGACAAGTAGGCATGCTCCCATGACACCCGATATCCAACATCCTGCCTGGGTCGACGAACTGGACAGCAAGCTGATCGACGCCTTTCCTGGCCGGGTAGTCCGGAAAGACCTGGTTCAGCGTCTCAAAGTCGGTTTCAGCATTCCCATCTACGTGCTCGAGTATCTGCTCGGAAAGTATTGCTCGACCACAGACGAAAGTCAGATCGACTCGGGGCTGACAAACGTCAAGGAGATGATCAAGGAGCGGATTGTTCGGTCCGATCAAAGTGAGCTGATCAAAGCACGATTACAGCGATTCCGCTCGATGAAGATGATCGACATGGTCACCGTCACGTTCGACGAGAAGGACCAAGGTGGCAAGTACTGGGCGAAGTTCGCGACCTCCGGCCTGGACAAGGTCCACATCGACGAGCGAATCGTGTACCAGTACGAGCGGACCTTGACGGGTGGCGTGTGGGCCAATCTTGAACTCGCCTTTGACGAGACCATCGTTCATGGCGGAGTGACGAGGCCCTTCGTTTTGCAGCGGATGCAGCCGATTCAGATCGCGAGCGCCAACCTGGACGATTACGTCAATGGGCGTCGTCATTTCACCCGTGAAGAATGGGTGGGCGTGTTGATGCGCACGCTGGGCTATGAACCGAGCCAACCCGAGTTCACCTGGCGGCGAAAGCTTCTGTACCTTCTCCGGCTCGTGCCGATGGTCGAGCGCAATTATAACCTCATTGAGCTCGGCCCCAAGGAAACGGGGAAATCCTTTGTTTACCGCGAAATCTCTCCCTACGCCATTCTCCTTTCCGGGGGTCAGGGGAGCGTGACCGACCTGTTCGGCTGGAAGAACCGCAAAGACAAGCCGGGACTCGTGGTGAAATACGATGCCGTCGCGTTCGACGAGGTCGCCGGCCCCAACTTCAAATCCGCGAACGACAAGGACATGTACAAGGGATACATGGAGCAAGGATCGTTCTCGCGCGGGGACGACAAGGGCACGATCTCTGCGGAATCCTGCATCATCTTCAACGGCAACACACACGGTGACATTGGCACGCTTGTGGAAACGGCCCACCTGTTCAAGCCGCTGCCCGAAACCATCCGGGACGACGACGCATTCCACGACCGATGGCACGCGTACTTGCCCGGCTGGGAGATGGCCAAGCTGACGCCGAACCTGTTCACGAGCCACCTTGGATTTATCGCCGATTACATCGCGGAGATTTTCCACAACGAACTTCGCCCGGTGAACTACACCGACGCTTATGAGCGGTACTTTTCTTTCGGCCCGCAGCTCGGCCACCGCGACCGCAAGGCCGTCATGCGCACGGCGTCGGGGCTGATCAAGCTCATTCACCCGGATGGAGAGGTGTCGAAGGATGAGCTTGCCGAGTATCTGGCATTTGCTCTCGAAATGCGGCGGCGGGTCAAGGAACAACTACGCCGTATCAATCCCTCAGAGTTTGCGCGTACCGACCTGACGTTCGTCGATAAAGCCAGTGGACAAGAGTTTTCCGCACCGTGCCCCGAGACTCCTCAAACGACCCCGCCGGGCGCCGACGACTCGTCGAGCCGGCATCAGGCCAAGAGTGCCCACGCAGAGGATGCCGAACGACCGGTCGAATTCCACTGCTACGACCTGTTGCGCAGCTTGGACGCAGGAGGAATGGCCGAAGCGTACGTAGCCCGAAATCGCGAAACCGGCCAACGCGTGTTCTTGAAGCGCGTGCGGCGCAATTCAGCGGACAAGGATGCTCTTCAACGCGAAATGGGAATCTACGACAAATTGATGCGGATGAGCACGCCGCACGTCCTCCAGGTCCTCGATTTCATTCGAGACGACGAGTACTTCGCTCTTGTTACGGAGTTTGCGGACGGTGGCGATTTGCAAACACATGTGGAAGCGCGAGGCAACGGGCGTGGCCTTGACGTTGATGAAGCGAAACAGATCGCCTTGAGTGTGGCCACCGCGCTGCGAGAACTTCACGATCACGATATCGTCCATCGCGACCTTAAGCCGGACAACGTACTTTCACTGGGCGGTTACTGGAAGCTTGCCGATTTCGGGATTTCCAAGAACCGTGTCCCGCGTGATGACGCAAAAGACGTTTCAGCGCTACGGAACACTTGGTTACGCTGCCCCCGAGCAATTCCAAGGCGTCGAAGCACGCCCCAGCGCGGACGTGTATTCGCTCGGCAAGATTATGGTTTTTCTTCTGACCGGGCAGACCGACGTTGACTACGTGCAGTTTTCGGCATGGCGAGACTTGATCACGCGCTGCATCAGGCAAGACCCACAACAACGGCCCGTGATTGGAAAAGCAATCGAGGAGATCGCATTAATGCCGGCATAGCAGATTTCGGGTGAAGCCAATGTACGTATCTAACTAACTGAGTTATGAGAAGTATTGGATGGACTCTGCCCCCAACACTGTCACTCGGTGAGTTCCTCCGACTTTACCCATTACGGGCACCACATCTGATGTGGTTTCTCGGCGCGGCGCATCAGCGGGGGCAGGGATTCCAACCGCCTGGGACATGATTTGGGAGTTCAAGCGGCTCATCTACTGCACTGAACAACGAGTTTCGTTGGCGCGGTGCGCGAATCTATCGGACGATCGCCTACGGCGTCGCATCCAGCAGTTCTTCGATGGGCTGGCACCAGGTTCGTTTCCTGCAGAAGACGATCCTCGCGAGTACGAAGTCTACTTTGAGAAAGCATGGCCCCACGAGGCTGATCGTCGGACGTACATTGACTCAGCAGTTGCTCAAGGCGGCGACTCGTTCGGCCAACTTTGCTTGGCTGGCATGCTGCGATGCGACAGAGCCCGCGTCGTATGGACGACCAACTTTGACCATCTGCTTGAAGACGCCTGCGCCAAGGTCTTCAGAACTACTCGATCACTGACGCACGCAAACCTGGATAATCCACAGGTAGCCCTTTCGGCGATCACTCAAGGTCGGTGGCCGGTGCTGGTCAAGCTTCATGGTGATTTCCGATCTGACCGACTCAAGAACATCAAGCCCGAGCTCGAGACTCAGGACGCCCACCTGAGACGCGCACTCGTTTCGAGCAGCTTGACCAACGGCCTCGTAGTCGCCGGTAACAGCGGGCGTGATCCTTCAGTGATGACCGCATTGACAGAGGCGCTGGCGGACGGTTCTGGCTTTCCACAGGGTCTATTTTGGCTGAGCCGTTGCGGCAGCACGGTTCTCGAATCGGTAACCGCCCTGCTAACCAACGCCAACACGAAGGGCGTGCAAGCTGCGATCGTTGAGATCGAGAACTTTGACGAGATTATGGCCGATTTGCTCGCTGCCGACTCAAAGATCGATGACGAAACGAGGAAGACGGTGCTTCCCAAACGGTCGCATCTTACCGGCCTTCCCGTACCCGGATGTGACGGTGGGTTTCCGGTCATTCGAACGAACGCACTTCCCCTAGTTTCGTTTCCGAACACCTGTCGGCTCATCGATTGCTGTATCGGAGGCACGAAGGAAGTCCGCGAAGCCGTGACCGCTGCGCATTCCGACTCTCTCGCTGTACGCTCAAAGGTTGGCGTCCTTGCGTTTGGATCGGACGAGGAACTGCGACGAGTATTTGAGCCGTTCGGCATCAAGAGCTTTGATCTCCACGGCTTGGCGAAGGATCAAATGGCTCGGCCCGGCGCACAACGAGGGCTTCTTTACGACTCGATCGTTCGCGCGCTCGCACGAGGAGTACCTCTACGACCTATCCGGCGCGGGTCGCACCATTTTCTGGTTGTTGGAGGCCAGCGGGAGAAGGAACCGAGGCTTCAGCCGCTGGTGAAGATAACGCGAAGGGTGTTCGGAAAGATTCCTGGAACCACATTTTCCTGGGCCGAGGCCCTGGCTGTCCGACTCGAATTCTCGATGGATCGCCTCTGGCTGGTACTGGAGCCGACTGTTCTCGGATCGAAACCTTCCGAGGACCACACCATCGCGGATCGACAGCGTCGCAAGGAATTCGTCCGTGAGCGTTTGGCAACTCGATATAACAAGAAATGGAATGAGTTGCTCGATGCTTGGATTTCCGTACTTTCCGGCGGCAGCGATCGGTGGATCGTCACGACATTCGGACTAACACAGGGGGTCGACGCCAGCTTTGAGATTCACGCGACCACTGGGTTTTCTCGGAGGCAGCAAGGATGAGTGAACTTCATTCCCTGCCTGCCCATTTGTGGCAAGATGAGGTTTGGCTGAGCTTCCATCCGGATCGAGAAGAGGATCGGGACAGGCACCCGTTGAAGGGCCTCCGCCGTTTCGGGCCATTGAGCGGGTCGCTCATCAGTTCAATGATGGACCCAATTCGAGTTGCCGCGGTTGTGCCTCAGGGTTGCAGGTCGTGGTTTACCGGAATCCTTGCCGAACTGAATCAGTCTCACCAACTCAGCGAGCGTGCCGCTTACCTCGTCGAGTACCCTGGTTTCTCCTCGGCATTTCGAGTCCGGATCGTGCAAGCCGGGGGACATTGTCGTGAATTGCCGCAGGCGACCGACGCAGCGATCGAGAGCAGTGGTACTCCTCATCGCGAGTTGGCCGACCGCCTTCTCACCGAGGTAAATGCACTTCGTCGCAGTTCGGCGGAGTTTGATGTCTTGTACCTGTTTCTTCCCGAGCGCTGGTCTCGTGGCTTCCGCGGGCCACAGGGCGAAGACTTCGATCTTCACGACTTCCTCAAGGCTGAATGCGCTGCCGCCGCAATGCCAATGCAGATCCTGCGAGAAGACCGGGTTCTGCAGTACAAGTGTCGCGCTAGCGTCATGTGGCGACTTGGCCTTGCCTCATATTGCAAGGCAGGTGGCATCCCGTGGCGTATTGCCGGTGCCGATCCTGGAACCGCATTCATCGGGTTGAGCTACGCCGTTCGCGCCACCGAAACTGGTCCTCGGTTCGTCAACTGTTGCAGTCAGGTTTTCGACGCCGATGGCTGCGGACTCCAGTTCCTTGTTTACGAGTCGGAAGAGTTCCGTGAATTCGGGAAGAACCCTTTCCTGACCCGTGATGGCATGCGTCGTCTTATGTCCAGAAGTCTTGTGCTGTACCAGAAGCGTCATGACGGTCGATCACCAAAGCGTGTCGTGGTCTACAAAACAACCCCGTTTCGTCATGAAGAAATTGATGGTTGCCTTGACTCGTGGCGGTCGATCGCACTCGATCTGATTCAGGTCCAACAAGACACTCCGTGGCGTGGCATCTGTGTTGCAGCACATCACGATATTGCTGGCTATCCAGTACATCGCGGCTCCTGCCTCCCGCTCAGCGGAACCGAAGCTCTGCACTGGACCCAGGGCATCGTTCCATCGGTGACAGGTGACCGATTTTATGCGGCACAGAAAGGCATTCCGCGTCCACTCCTCCTGACTCGGTACGCCGGCCACTCTGGCTGGGAAGAATTGGGCGGAGAACTTCTCGGGTTGACCAAGATGAATTGGAACAACGACAGCCTCTACGATCGGCTGCCCGTAACGATCAAGTATGCTTCGTCGCTTGCTCGAATCGTAAAGAGACTGCCATCGTTGTCCCCGCGACCGTACGACTTTCGCTATTTCATGTGATTCAGTTCAAAATGGAAAACTGGGACGAAAGGGGCCATCCACATTTCCTTGGTATCGGAGAGTGGGTGGCCCCATCCAATCCTTGGTACCGGAGAGTGGGTGGCCCCATCCAATCCCCAATCTGGCACTTCTGAGCTAGTCCGCAGATCTTGTGGGCGGTCTCTGCCTTCGACTCAAACTGGTTAGCGAAGATATCGAGCACACCCAGGTCATCTCTCACGACAATCACGCTCTGGGAACGGCCCACGCCTTCGCCCGCGTCATAGCCAAGACGGGCCTTCCAATCATGCACCAACTCGGAGCGTCTGCACAGCGGCCGCGGTGGCGTCGCTGAGAGCAAGATTCAGCCACTCTTGCGGGATCAATCTCTCGCTGGCCAGTTTGGGCCTCTGCGCCAGAACGTGCGAGCGATACCACGGGCTGTTCTCGCCTGGCTCGCGGCCCATGGCTTCCAGCCAGACCTTGTCTGCAAGTCCCACTGGACTGCGGGCAAGGTCGGCGTGCGGGCTCATGGTGCTTGGGACCACGAAATGTCTGCACGAGACCTGGGATGGTCGGTTTTCCAGTGCGTCGCGGTCCCCCTGGTCGCTCAGAAGAGCGAAATGGCCGTTAGCCCGGATCGGCTTGCCGATGGCCACAAGTCTTTAATACCCAAGCGATTAGATTGCGTCCCATGACCTTGTTCGACCCCGTTTTTAATTGCGTGACGCCTTAAGGCCGTAAAACGATTAAAAACGCGGGCTGATGAGGGACTGACTACAGCCGACGAAGCTGGCTATGTCGTTCTGCGTCAGCGCCCAGCCAGCCAGCTTGCGAACCTGTTCAGGATAGATGCTTGGGACCATGCTCTCGGCCTGGTCACGCGGCAGGTTGGCGGTCGCGTAACAGAGCACCCGCCGGGTGGGTGGCTTGGGCCACGAACGCCATCACTGAGGGAAGGGAACCAACCCGTTGCCATCGCGCTTCTGCCATCAAGAGGAAACCACTTTCCGGAGACGGCCGCAAGAGTCGGGCAATCGTGCCGTAAACTGAGTATGTCGGGATCGTGCGGACAATATCCGCAACGGCATTATTACCCAACTGGTCATGCGCCAGCAGGTGGGCGAAAAAGTGCAGTTCACCCCCGGCGAAGTGGCGCGCTACTACGAGCAGCACAAGCAGGAATACGTGCGGCAGGAGAGCATACATCTAAGCGAGATTCTGGTTTCTGTTCCCACGCCCGCAAATGGCGAGCAACCCGATCCCGCAACTCTGGCCGCAGCCAAGGCCAAGGCCGACGATATTGAGGCCAAACTCCACGCCGGCGGCGACTTCAGCCAGTTGGCGCGCACCTTCAGCGACGGTTCCACGGCAGCCCAGGGCGGCGACCTGGGAGAGTTCAAGCCCGGAGCTATGGCCAAGGTCATCGAAGATGCGACCTTCCCGCTCAAGGCCGGCGAATTTACGGCGCCCATTCAAACCAAACAGGGCTTCGTCATCCTCAAAGTGGTGCAACACACCACCGGCGGCGTTCCGCCACTAAAGGACGTTGAAGATCAGGTGGAAGAAGCTTTCTATATGAGCCGGATGGAGCCTGCCATGCGCGCCTACCTGACCACAATGCGCGAGGAAGCTTATGTTGAAGTGGCGCCTGGTTTTGCGGATACCGGCGCCAGCCCCAAGCAGATTAAGCCCGTCTATAGCGCCTACGTGCCGCCCTCGGGCAAGAAAAAGAAGAAGGTGGAGCGCACCCGCTACCGCGAGACCACGCGCGGCTTCCGTCAAAAAGGGCCGCAAGCAGCGCCTCCGGCTGAAGCTGCGGCTCCGGCTCCGAAGGGCAAAAAAGGAAAAGTGCAGCCGGTCAATCTGGCTACGATGAAGCCCGGCAAGAAGGAAAAGATTCGCTACGGCAAAGCGCCCCAGGAGACCCTCCCCACCGCGGCCAAAGTTAGCGCCGAGGATGCAGGCGCGGTGCAACAGGCCGCCAATACTACGCCGGAGCCAGTCAATCCGCTGGAGCCAACCAGGCCGACGCAGAAGACACGCTTCAGCGAGCGCCCCAAAGTGGCCAAACCGGCCAAGAACGCGCCAGGCGTACCGAAGGTAGACCCGAATGCTCCCCCGCCGCCCGATGCTGCCGAGGTAGCCGACCGCCAGACGCAATCCGCACCTCTTGGACTGGGCGGCAATACGGCCCAAAAGAAAAAGAACAAGGCCACAACCGTCGGCCAAAAGACCCGCCTCGCTGAAAAGAACAAGAAGCCGGTTGCGCCCGAGCAGAATCCGAGTAATGTGCCGCCGGCTCCTGCACCAACTCCGAAACAGTAGCATCAGCTTTGAAAGGGCGCGGCTTTTGCCGTGCCGCGAGGCGGAACAAACAAAATCAACACGCCGGGCTTGGGAGCAAACTCCCAGGCCCGGCTTATTTTTTGGGCGTAGGCAGCCGGTTGATTTAAGCTTCTGGTCAGAATGAAAGACATTTATATATCCGATCTAGCCAACTTTGACGAAGGCAAGCTCTTCGACAGCTTTTTTCTGGTTTTGCTCAAACAGCAACGCACCACCAAATCGAACAAGCCCTACCTGAATCTGATTCTTGGCGACAAAACTGGCCAACTCGAAGGCCGCGTCTGGGCGCCTGACGATCCGCGTATCGCCAGGGACTTTGAGCGCGGCGAGATTGTGAAGGCCCGCGGAAGTGCCAGCCGCTTCGACGACCGTCTGCAGATGAAGATCGACCAGTTGCGCAAGGCGACGGCCAGCGAAGTGGACAAATCGGACTTGCTGCCCTCCACCACCTATGACGTTGCGGAGTTGTGGCGGCAGCTTGAAAGTTTTGTAGCCAGCTTTACCAACCCTGACCTTAAGCTGCTGCTTACCACGATGCTGGCTGAGCCGGACCTAGCCCAGGCCTATCGAGAAGCTCCAGCTGCCCGGCAGCTCCACCACGCCTGGCTCGGCGGCCTGCTGGAGCACGTGATCAGTTTGCTCACTTTGGCCGACCGCGTCGTCCCTCACTACCCCCTCCTCGACCGCGACCTGCTGCTCACCGGCGTAATCCTGCACGACATTGGCAAGGTCCGTGAGTTGAGCTGGAATACCGGCTTCGACTACACCGTTGAAGGCACGCTGCTGGGTCACATCCAGATGGGCGCGGCACTGGCCGAGCGCACCATGGACAGTCTTCCCAACTTCCCGCCGAAGTTGAAGACCCTGGTGCTACACATGATCCTGTCGCACCACGGCAAGCTCGAATTCGGTTCGCCCAAGCTCCCCATGATTCCAGAAGCGCTGGTGCTGAATTTCCTCGATGACCTCGACGCCAAAATGCAAGCCGTCCAAGGCGAATTCGATAAATGCATCCGCGAAGGCAAAGGCCCGGACGAGCTGACCGGCAAAGTCTGGGCGCTCGATCAGCGCCAGTTACTCAATACGAAGCGCTGGCTGGGAGAAAACAAGGAATAGCGAAAAGAATCATAAATCTATGAAAATATAAAAGTTATAGCCCATTCAGCGTAAAGGAATTGCGCCTTTCAAAAATATCGCTTGACATATTCCTATATGAGTATGTATTTTCCAACCATGCCGCGCGCCTCGACCACCTCCGACGCCTTCAACGCAGTTGCTGAACCTCGCCGCCGCGCAATTTTGAGCTGTCTGGCTTTGCGGGAGTGCCCGGTGGGCGAGATCGCGGAGACCCTCAGCCTTGACCAGCCTTCCGTCTCCAA
This sequence comes from uncultured Acidobacteriaceae bacterium, assembly GCA_963797885.1. Lineage (GTDB taxonomy): Bacteria > Acidobacteriota > Terriglobia > Terriglobales > Acidobacteriaceae > Acidiflorens. The sequence goes on from CAWCRQ010000031.1 coordinate 11,642, forward strand.
GCATCTTCGCGTGCTACGCAGCGTCGGACTGGTGCGCGTGCGCTGCGACGGTCGCCACAAATATTACCGCACCAACGCCGAGGCCATCCGCCCGCTGCACGACTGGGCGGCCACCTTTGAGCGTCTTTGGCAGCGCCAGCTGCTGGGCATCAAAACTCTTGCCGAGGAACAAATGAACCAATCCATACCGGAATCCAATCCCATCCCCAAGGAGAAACCATGATTCAGGCCCCTGAGAGTATTGAGAAACTGACCCTGACCATCACCCAGGAGATCCGCGTCAACGCATCGCTTGAAGTCACCTTCAACGCGCTGCTCGAACAGATGGGCCCGCAATTCCAGAACGATGTGGGCGCTTCCCTTTCCATGAAGCTCGAGCCCTGGCCGGGCGGAAGATGGTACCGCGACCTGGGCAACAACAACGGCCACTTGTGGGGCCATGTGCAAGCCATCAAGCGGCCCACGCTTCTTGAGATCTGCGGGCCGCTGTTTGCTTCGTACCCATTCGTCTCCAACGTTCAATATCGGCTGACGGAAACGGACGGCGCAACAAACATCGCATTCCGCCACACGGCGCTTGGCTTTATTCAGGACGAGGTCCAGGACAATATGGAAAAGGGCTGGGCTACGATGCTGGAGCAGGTTCGCAAGGCCGCGGAAGCCAAATAGCCGCAGAAAGGCAAGCGCGACTATCCCCATCGCGCAACCGAGGAGGTTATGATGTGCCCATTGTGTTTTGCGAGCGCGGCGCTGATCGCCGGCAGCATCATCACAACCAGCGGCCTGACTGCGCTGGTTCTGAAAAAAGCCGGAAGCGGTAAGTCATCGAGCGACATTCCCCCAAATTCCCACCCGAAGGAGGATCATCATGGCAAGCGTTAATACAGTAGTTGAGCATCCGAAAGTTGTGCCGCAAGCCGAGTGGCTTGCCGCGCGCAAGGCATTCCTCAAGAAGGAAAAAGAATTCACGCGGCTGCGTGATGAGCTTAGCCGCCAACGCCGGGAACTGCCTTGGGAGAAAGTCGAAAAGCAATATACCTTCGAAGGGCCGAAGGGCAAAGTGCCTCTGGCCGAACTTTTCGACGGGCGCAGCCAACTCATTGTCTACCACTTCATGCTCGGGCCAGGATGGAAAGAGGGCTGCCCGAGCTGCTCCTATCTGGCAGACCATTTTGACGGCGCCACCATTCACCTGGCCAATCGCGATGTGACCCTCGCCGTGATTTCGCACGCTCCCTACAAGGAGATTGAAGTCTTCAAGCAGCGCATGGGCTGGCGCTTCCCCTGGTACTCCTCCTTCGATGGCGACTTCAATTTCGACTATCAGGTCTCCTTTACGCCGGAAGAACGCGCCAAGGGCAAGGTGCTCTATAACTACGAACTCACCGAGTTTCCCAGCGAAGAGGGTCCCGGCCTCAGCGTATTTTTCCAGGACAAGAATGGCGACGTCTTTCACACCTATTCAACTTATGCCCGCGGGCTCGACATTCTGGTGGGCGTGTATAACTTTCTCGATATGGCGCCCAAGGGCCGCGATGAAGATGGACTGGCCCACACCATGGCCTGGGTTCGCCACCACGACAAATATACGCAAGGCTACGTCGTCGATCCAAAGCGACCCTACATGCAACCGGAAAAGGTCGGCGGAGATTGCTGCTCCGGCGAGCATCACAACTAATCTCCACATGAGAACCGGAAGGCAGGGCGCTATTCCCAAGTTCCCTGCCTTCCGCTTAAGATTGAAACTGCATGACCTGGTTCCTCTTCAAAACCGAGCCCGAAGTTTACTCCTTCGATGATTTCCTGCGCGACAAGGAAACCATCTGGGACGGAGTCACCAACCCCACCGCCGTCAAACACCTGCGCGAAATGAAACCGGGCACAAAGTGGATCTTCTACCACACCGCCGACGAGCGCACCGCCGTCGGCACCGGCACAGTCGTCAGCGTGTACGCCTCCGACCCCAAGGTACCCATCGTCCGCGTCAAAGCCGGCAAGCGCCTCAAACATCCCAAGACCCTCGCCGACATCAAGACCGAGCCTATCTTCGCAAAATCACCACTGGTTCTCATCGGGCGTCTCTCCGTGGTTCCGCTGACTGAGGAGCAATGGAAGTGGTTCGTCGAATAAAGAAAGCGCGGCTCAGTCGCAATCCCACCCGTTAGCATTCGAAGTCGTCTCGTACAGCACAAGCCTGTCCACTCACTTATCTATTACAATCAAAACAACATGATTCGTTTCTCAACTGCCGGGGAATCGCACGGTGAGGCACTGATCGCCCTCATCTCCGGTCTGCCGGCCGGCGTTCCAGTCGATCTGGAATTCGTAAATCGCGAGCTGTGGCGGCGCCAGCAGGGCTACGGCCGTGGCGGCCGCATGAAGATCGAGACAGACAAGGCCCACGTGCTCAGCGGCGTGCGCCACGGCAAGACCATCGGTTCGCCCATCGCTATTGAACTCGTGAATCGCGACTGGAAAAACTGGGAAGAAAAGCTCCCCGTTGAAGCCGGCGACCCGGCCAAGCATCAGGCCGTCGCTTCGCCGCGTCCCGGCCACGCCGATCTTGCCGGTGCGCTCAAGTACAACTTTCCCGACGCACGCTATGTGCTGGAGCGCGCCTCGGCCCGTGAGTCCGCCGCTCGCGTAGCCGCCGGAGCTTTTGCCAAGCTTCTCCTGCGCGCCCTGAGCATTGAAGTTGCCAGCCATGTGATTCGCGTAGGCCGGGTGGAACTCGACCGCGCCGCCGCATGGGAGGAGATTGCAGCTGTGACCCTCCGCGACGAAATTGTGCTCAGTTGTGTGGATGCCGCAACTGAAGCCCGCATGAAGGAAGAGGTCGAAGAGGCCTCCCGAACGGGCGATACGGTGGGCGGCGTTTTTGAAGTGGTGGCCCACGGCGTTCCCGCCGGACTGGGCACCTACGCCAACTGGGACGAGCGGCTGGACGGGTTACTGGCCTGGTCGGTCATGAGCCTGCAGGCCGTCAAAGCCGTCGAAATCGGTCGCGGAGTTACCGCAGCCGAGTCCTTCGGCTCCCAGGTTCACGACCCCATTCATTACTCAGCCGAGCCCAAGGAGCCCACCCGCTTCACCCGTCCGCAGAACAACGCCGGCGGCATTGAGGGCGGAGTTTCGAACGGGGAGGATATTGTGGTGCGCGGCTACCTGAAGCCCATCTCCACGTTGCGCCGGCCGCTCGAATCGGTGCGCTTCGATACTCGCGAGGCCACCAGCGCAAGTTACGAGCGCAGCGATATTTGCGTCGTCCCCGCCGCCGGAGTGGCCGCAGAAGCCATGGTGGCGCTGACCATAGCGGCCCAGGCGCAGCAGAAATTCGGCGGCGACTCGCTTCTCGAAATGAAACGAAATTTCCTCGGGTACATCGAACAGATACGGAGCTTTTAGCAAGCCGATGATTCTCAAGATCGTTAAATATCCCGAGCCGGTGCTCTCCCAGCCCGGCGAACCGGTTACAGAATTCGATGCTGAACTGCGCAAGCTGGTCGTCGACATGTTTGAGACCACCTATGCCAACCAGGGCATCGGTTTGGCCGCGCCGCAGGTGGGTGTTTCGAAACGCGTGACGGTGATCGACCTGAGCATGGGCAAGGAACCCAAAGACAAGCTGGTGCTCATCAATCCCGAAATCATCTTCAGCCAGGGAAAGCAATACGAGGAGGAAGGCTGCCTGAGTTTTCCTGAGATTCGCGAAAAGGTTTCGCGTGCGCTCAAGGTGCGTATCCGCGCCCAGGATGAGCACGGCAAGTGGTTTGAGAAGGACAGCGAGGAGTTGCTGTCGCGCTGCTTTCAGCATGAGATCGACCACCTCAACGGCATGCTTTTCATCTTCCGCATGAGCGCCCTGAAGCGCGACCTGAGCCTGCGTAAGATCCGCAAAATGCAGCGCGCGGGCGAGTGGTAGAGCGGTGAGACTGGTCTTCTGCGGCACTCCTCAATTCGCCGTGCCCTCTCTGGAAGCGCTGCTGGCCGCAGGCCACGACGTTGCCTTGGCCGTCTCGCAGCCAGACCGCCCCGCGGGCCGCTCTCAGCAACTTACCGCACCCCCCGTCAAGCTGGCCGCGCAAGCCGCTGGCATCCCCGTCACCCAGCCGGAAAAGATCCGCAGTAACCCGGAATTCCGCGCCCAGCTTGAGGCAATCGCACCGGAAGCGATCTTCGTCGTCGCCTACGGCCGCATCATTCCTCCCTGGATGCTGGCTTTGCCGCGCCTCGGCTGCATCAACCTGCACGCCTCACTGCTGCCCAAATACCGCGGTGCCGCGCCCATCCAATGGGCAGTGGCCATGGGCGACGCATTCACCGGTAATACCACCATGCTTCTCGAAGAAGGTCTCGATACCGGCCCTATTCTTCTCCAACAGACCGTCGAAATCGCGCCTGATCAGACCGCCGTCGACCTCTTCGATCAGCTCGCCTGCTCTGGCGCGCCGCTGGTGGTGGAAACCCTCGCCGGCCTCGCTGCCGGAACCATTCAACCCCAGCCGCAGAACCACTCCTTCGCCACCTTCGCCCCACTGCTCGACCGCGAAGACGGACGCATGAACTTTGCCGTTCGCTCGGCCCGCGAACTCTATAACCGCTGGCGAGGCTTTCAGCCCTGGCCCGGCGCATTCACAACCCTCGACAGCAAGAAACTTATCGTCCATCGCATGGCGGTAGCGGCGGAACCGGTCGGCGCCGAATCCGATCCCGCCGGTTCTGTTCTCGCGTTACCGGGCCACTTGATCGTCGAAGACCACCGCCTCTTCGTTCGCTGCGCGGAGAGATACCTGGCTCGAACTTCTCTCGAACTTCAGCTCGAAGGAAAAAAGCGCCTCACCGCGGCCGAGTTCCTGCGCGGCGCTTCACTC
>CAWCRQ010000032.1:0-4121 GCA_963797885.1 uncultured Acidobacteriaceae bacterium
TCAAGCTGCGCTGGCGGCGTCTGACTCTCAGCGACTAAAATCCCGTAGAGACGCGGCTTGCCGCGTCTCTCGCAGCGGAGCCGGGGCAAGCCCCGTCTCTACACGAAATCGGCGCGAGCTATGTCTACGCGTCTTCCGCGAACACCTTGTTCAGAGTCTCGGTCGCAGCCACTACCGGCAATTTGGGAATCTCCGGAATCAGCCATTTCACCTTGCCGGCCTTGATTTCATCCTGCGCGATGCGGCAGGGTTTGCGCGATCCGGTATCGATGACCGGCGGTGCGCCGCCTTGCAGTTGCCGTGCCCGCCGCGCCGCTACCAGAATGTAGCGGTAGTTGCTGTCGAACCCTTCAACCAGCTTCATATTCTCTCCCCCGAAAGTTTACGTGCCCCTTTACACCTGCGGGTTAAACGAGGCCAGAATCGGCTGCACCCGCTCGCGCGCCTGTTCCAGCCGGCAAGCTTGTGCGGTCGCCACTCGCCGCTTTTCCTCACCGCAAAGTTCCGCCCCGCTTCGCTGTGCCCGCTCCGACAGTACGATGTCCTTCAGTTCGTCCGCAGATTTCTCAAGCACGTTGTTTACTAATATATAGTCGTATTTCGAGTAATTCTCAATCTCTCGTCGGGCCGTGTCCAACCGGCGACGAATGACTGCCTCCGAATCCAGCCCCCGATTCCGCAGCCGCCATTCCAGCTTCTCCCGGTCGGGCGGAAGAATAAAGATGCTCACCGCCTCCGGAATCTTCTCTTTGATCTTACTCGCCCCTTGCACATCGATGTCGAGCAGCAGGTCGTTGCCACGCGCCTCGGCCTCGCGCAGAAACCGCCGCGCCGTGCCGTAATACTCGCCGCGCACTTTCTCGTCTCCAAAAACTTCGGCGTACTCCAGAAACTTGTCGGCCGCGATCATGGCTTCGAATTCCTGCCGGGAGACGAAGAAATATTCCTTGCCGTTCTGTTCACTTCCGCGCGGCGCGCGCGTGGTGTACGAAATCGAGAAGTCCAGGTGACGAACCATCTTGAACAGTTCGTTCACCAGCGTGGATTTACCCGAACCCGATGGCGCGGAAACAATGTAGACGATGCTCATTCCAGATTCTGCACCTGCTCCCGCGATTTCTCGATCTCCGACTTCATCAGCAGGCCCATCTCGGTAATCTTCAAGGCCTCGCCCGCCAGGCCCGAGGTCTTCGAGAGCAGCGTGTTCGCCTCGCGGTTCATTTCCTGCAGCAGGAAGTCCATCTTCTTGCCCACTTCGCCGCCCTGGTCGAGCAAACCGAGGAAATGCTTCACATGCGCATTCAGTCGCACCAGCTCTTCCTGGATGTCGCTGCGATCGACCAGCACCGCCACTTCCTGCAGGATCCGTTCTTTGTCCACCTGCACGCCGAGCACCTCCAGCATGCGCGCCTGCAGCCGCTCCGAGTAGCTGCGCAGAATGGTGCTGCGATGGGCTTCCACCCCCGCCGCCGCTTTTTCCAGATTCGCCATGCGAGCGCGCAACTCCGTGCCGATGCTCCGGCCTTCTTCTTCGCGCATCTCATTCAGCCGGGAAAGCGCTTCTTCCACTCGCGCTATCACCGCGGTCTCCAGTTCGTCTCCCGCTCTTTCGGCGCCCGAATCCAGCGCGCCCGGCATCCTCAGAACCACGTTCAGATCGGGCTCACCCTCAACGCCAAATTCATTGGCCGCCACGCGGAACGCGCCCACGTAGCCGGCAATCAGTTGCCGGTTGAGCGCGACCCCGTTCGGGCCCGAGCGATCCAGGTTCAGTATCACTTCCACGTGGCCGCGAGCCAGTTTCTCTTTCAGAATCCGGCGCAGCTTCATCTCCAACGAGTCGGTATCGGACGGCAGCCGGAAGTGAAGATCCAGAAAACGATGGTTCACCGATTTCAGCGACAGCGCAAACGCCAACTGAGCAGCGACCTGCCCTTTGACCTGCGCGAATCCCGTCATGGAGCGAAGTGGCATAAGTTCGTCTCAAATCACGTAGGGACAGCCGCCCTCGGCTGTCCGCCCGCGCGAAGCGCGGCCACCATTCCGATGGATCAGACCTCTGGCGGAGCTGCGCACCGCTGGACAACCGAGGGCGGCTGTCCCTACGTGGGCATTTCCGCAAACTGCAATTCGTAAAGCCGCCGGTACGTGCCTAATTTTTGCATCAGCTCTTCATGCGCGCCAATGTCGGCGATCGTGCCGTTTTCGAGCACCACGATGCGACTCGCGCGCCGCACGGTCGAGAGCCGGTGCGCGATCACAAACACAGTACGCCCGCTCATCAGATTTTGCAGCGCCGATTGCACCAGCGCTTCCGACTCGCTGTCCAGCGCCGACGTGGCCTCATCCAGAATCAGAATGGGCGCATTTTTCAGGATCGCCCGCGCGATCGCGATGCGCTGCCGCTCGCCGCCCGAAAGGCGCACCCCCCGCTCCCCGATCATGGTGTTGTACCCTTCAGGAAGCCCGCGAATGAATTCATACGCTCGCGCCGCCCGCGCCGCTTCTTCCACTTTCTTCTGCGATACGTGCGGCTGGCCATAGGCGATATTGTTTCTCACCGTGTCGTTGAACAACACCGTATCCTGCGTGACAATCCCGATCTGCGATCGCAGCGACTCCAGCGTCACGTCCCGCACATCGTTGTCGTCAATCAGAATCCGCCCGCCGCTGACGTCAAAGAAGCGCGGGATCAGGTGCACCAGCGTGCTCTTGCCCGCGCCGCTCGACCCCACCACCGCCAGCACTTCGCCTGCTTTCACCTCCAGATCGATACCATGCAGCACCTGCGGCGAATCCTCGGCGTTTTCACTGGAATAGGAGAAAGACACGTCGGCAAACCGGATCGTGCGCGCAAACTTCCCCATCCGCTTCGCTCCCGGCTTCTCCCGCACTTCGTCTTCCATATCCATGAAACGGAAAATTTCCGACGAGGCTCCCACCGCCTGCTGGAAGTTGTTGTTGAAGAGCGCGAACTTGCGCACCGGGTCGTAGAGCTTGAAGACCGCGATAATAAAGGCGAAGAACGTCCCTGTCTGTAAGCCCGTGGCTGTTGATCTGGTCGCGTCCCAGCAGCAGCAGCAGCGCGATGGCAATCGCAGCCGAGAATATCCATCAGCGGAGAACTGATCGCGAACGCCGCCACCAGCCGAAGGTTCGCCCGGAACAACCGGCGCGCGGCGACGCGGAAGCGCTCCACCTCCCAGTTCTCCATGCCAAACGCCTTGACGATTCGGTTCCCGGTAATGGTTTCGTGCAGAATGTTCTGGATCTCGGCCAGCTTGTCCTGGCCGCCCCGTGTCGTGCTGCGCACTTGCCGGCCGATTTTTCTCGACGAGTACAAAATCGCCGGCACGAACAGCAGCAGCACCCACGCCAGCTTCCCTCCCACCAGAACCACCACCGCCGCGGTAAAGATTAGAGTGAAAAACTGCTGCAGGAATTCCGCCAGCACGCCCGACATCGCGAATTGCACCTTCTCGATATCGTTGACCATCGTCGAGAGCAGCGTGCCCGTGGTGTGCTTCGTGAAAAACGCCGCCGAACTCCGCAGGATGGCGTCATACAAGGTCGTCCCGCAGGTCGGTGATCATCCCAAAACCGGCGTAGTTCACCAGGTAGGTTCCGGCGTAGTCGAAGATCCCCTTCAGCACCGTGGCAGCCACCAGCGCAAAGGCCACGACCGTCCATGGGTTGTGAAAGTGCGAGGGAACGAACTGTTGCAGGTTCAGAAAGCGTTCGGTGCCCGGCAGCTTGAACAACGGGATGGTCTTTTCCTGGGAGCCGGGATTCAATACGCGATCGAAAATCGGGCGGATGAGCAGAAGCCCGGCCCGCATCGAGCAGCCCCACCATCGCCATCAGCGCCACCGAGACCAGAAACTGCCACCAGTACGGCAACACGTAGCGCAACAGGCGGGCGATTGGACAAGGTGGACGGGGCTTGGCCGGTGTTCCTTCGCTCTTCGCGCCCGCCACTGTCGAGGTTGCCATGCGTGTAAGGCTCAATTCTACATGTGATTCCCGTAGAGATTGTGTGGAAGCGGGGCTGAGCCTGCCCTGAGCGAAGCCGAAGGGCCCCGCTGGGACGGGGCTGAGTCCCGTCACCACACAATTTCAAC
>CAWCRQ010000033.1:0-3877 GCA_963797885.1 uncultured Acidobacteriaceae bacterium
ATGACCGGTTCGTATCTCGCGAGGAGATCCTCGGAAACGGCTGCGAGTGGTGGCCATATCGAGAGATCTATAACTGGCATTGCTGGTGGAGCGCAGCATGCCGCCGGCCACGACGCTGCCGACCTCGGATGTTCTCAGCACGAATGCGGGACGGGCGAGACGCCGGTCGCTCCATCGTAGGACTCGCTATGGTCGCTTGGCCTCCGGCGCGCTCAAGTATTTCTCCATCGGGATTTCGAAGTACATCAGTTCATTTCCTTGGGCGTCTTGGACCCCCGTCAGGTAGAAGCTGGCGCCGGCGAGTGGATTCGAGATGTCAGCGATATCGAAAAACAGGAAACCCGCGCGCCGTGGAGTGCGGTTCGACGGCCTTCGCGCCAAACTGCGCCTGCTCGATTTCGTCCCATGTTCTTGCGGTTCACGCCTCCTTTGACCTCTTTTTTTGGCAGCGGGAATCGGCAACCAATTCGCGCCGTCATTTCGCGAAGGATGCGAGAGCCTGCGCAGCAGGTCGTCCATGGTCGCGGGGAACAGCTTGCTGCGATCTTTGGTATTCAACTGGGCCTTCATGCCGACGAGAGAGACAGGCTGATCGCCGTCATTCGTGATGACGAAGAAGACCGGCATGTAACCGTAGTTGCGGTAGTTCACGGTGAAGATCGAAGCTTTGTCTTCCAGGTCATAGGGATCGACTGCGACCACAACTTTTTCCAGGGGGTGATCGTCGTGTGCCGGGTAGGTGCGAGCGGGCCGTGCCGTGGGCATCACAAACTCTTTGGCCGCAATCGCGCCAAGACAGCAGAGCAGCATAAAAGCACAGACTGCCGCAAATCGCGGGGCTTGCTGCTTAGGCGCGCGAGGTGATTTCTGCCGACCTGCATTATGCATACGTGGATTATAGGAGATGGCTTCGAGCTGCGGGCCGCGAGCTACGAGCCATCGATTCGTGTTCGCTCGCAGCCCGAGGCTCGGAACTCGAAGCCACGACGTTTAAGTTGGATGCTGTCAGCGCAATCCGTGCCGCCTCGTCCCCAGCGAAGTGACGGATTTTGGCTCGCCATTTAGAATGGGGCTTCTCTTCATGTACGCGCTCTACAGTGCGCTGCTCGCTTTTTTCCTGGTGCTGACGCTGCCCTACTGGCTGCTGCAGATGATGCGGCACGGCAAGTATCGGGCGGGTTTGCGCCAGAGGTTCGGCGCGATTTCGCCCGCCGTCGCTGGCCGCGGCGAGAAACCCGCAATCTGGGTTCACGCGGTTTCGGTGGGCGAGGTGGTGGCTTCGAGCGCAGTCGTAAAAGCGCTGCAACAGAGATTCCCGTCCCATCGCGTAATGATTTCGACGACCACCAGCACCGGGCAGAAACTCGCCGTGCAGCGGTTTGGCGCGGAGAACGTGTTTTATTTCCCGCTGGACTTCGCCTTCGCGGTCCGGCCGTACCTCGATGCTTTGCGTCCGGAACTCGTGGTCGTTGCTGAAACTGAATTCTGGCCGAATTTTCTCCGGCTTGCCAAGCGCAGCGGGGCTCGCATCGCCGTGATCAACTGCCGTATTTCCGACCGCTCGCTTCCCGGCTACAAGCGGCTCCGCTTCTGGCTTCCGAGATTGCTGGAGAAGGCGCTCGGAAACGTCGATGTTTTTTTGGCCCAGACCGAAGAAGACCGGCAGAGGCTGATAGAAATTGGAGCGAGCGAATCGAAAGTTACGATTGCCGGCAACCTGAAATTCGATGTGGCACCGCCGCCATCGCCGGCAATCGTTGCGAGTCTTCGCGAGGGCTTCAGCCACTCTGGAGCGGGGCCGGTTCTGGTGTGTGGCAGCACGCTCGAGGACGAAGAAGGCTCTCTGCTTTCGGCGTTTCGCAATATTCTGGCGAATCATCCGAAGGCCGTGATGGTCCTTGCGCCCCGCCAGCCGGAGCGTTTTGCGGAGGTTGGGGAGCTCGTCGAGAAGCTCGGCTTCCGGATGTGGCGGCGTTCTCTGTGGAACGGCGAACCGCTCGCTGGCGGCGTGTTTCTTGTCGATAGCATCGGGGAGTTGGCGGCGCTCTATTCGCTGGCCACGGTCGCATTCGTCGGTGGCAGCCTGGTGCCGCGCGGCGGACACAACATTCTTGAGCCCGCACTCTACGGCGTTCCCATCGTCACTGGCAACCATTACGAAAATTTTCGCGACGTGGTCAATTTTTTTGCCAGCCGCAATGCGGTCCGCATCGTTGGGCTGGCGGAGATGCCGCTGGTCTTCATGGAGCTGATCGAAAACGGCGGCGAGCGAACGACGCTCGGCCGGAACGCGCTGGCAGCGCTCGAATCGCAGCGCGGCGCCACAGCCAGGACCGTCTCAGCGCTGCTCCAACTGATGAGCGTTTCGCCATGTAAAGCTCAATCGAAAAACGGGCAGCCCCCGGGCGTGGGCTCCGCATGAATCCGCTCACCGGACTTTACGGCGCCGCCACCGCTCTGCGAAACACTCTGTTTGATCGCGGTGTGCTGCCTTCGCGGCGGCTGGAGCGGCCTGTGGTCAGCGTCGGGAATTTGTCGCTGGGTGGTTCGGGCAAGACGCCGTTCGTGATTGCGCTCGGGGAACTGTTGAAGGCGCGCGGCATTCGCTTCGACGTGCTCACACGCGGATACGGCCGCAAGACTCGCGGCGTTCTAATAGTCGAGACCGATGGCAACGCCGCCGACTTCGGCGATGAGCCGCTGCTGATCGCGCGGCGGCTGGGCGTTCCGGTGATTGTCGGTGAAAGCCGCTATGAGGCGGGGCGAGTCGCCGAGCGGAAATTCCAGCCGCAACTGCACATCCTCGACGACGGCTTTCAGCACCGTTCTCTGGTTCGCGACTTCGATATTGTACTGATGACAGAGCGCGACTTCGACGACAGGCTGCTGCCCTCGGGGCGGCTGCGCGAGCCGCTGTCGTCGCTCGCACGGGCAGACGTGGTCGTACTGCCCGCAGGCTTGGCGGTGGATCATCCGGCGCTGCGGCAAAAGCCGATCTGGCGAATCGAGCGTGAACTCGTTCTCCCGAACGTGCCTTCCGCGCCCGTTGTCTTCTGCGGCATCGCGCGACCCGAACAGTTCTTTGCGCAGGTACGCGCCGCCGGGATTACGCCCGCGGCAGAAGTCGTCTTTCGCGACCACCATGCTTACGACTTGGACGACATTCAGGCTCTGGTCAGCGCGCGCATCAAACTGGACGCCGGCGGGTTTCTGACAACCGAAAAAGACGCTATCAACCTCGCCCCTGAGCAGCACTGCCTCGAACCGCTCGTAGTCGGCGAACTCAAGCTCACGCTCGACCATCCCGCTGACGTTGTAGATGCCATTTTGGCAAGAATCGCAGAGCGGAAGCCCCGCTCGTGAGAAAATCTTGGGTTGCGCTCGACGATGAAGCATTTGATGACTAAGCAGCGACTGCCAATTCTCATATTTGCAATCGCCTTGATGTTACAGGCGCCCAACGTAGCGGCCGAGATTGTCCCGCCGAGGGACGTTCAGGAGCTGGTAACGCCGATTCTCGATCTTTGTGCCGAGGCAAGGGCATCTCAAGGCGAACGTCAGAACGCAGCATTTTGGCAAGCCGCGAAGCTGATAGGTAAGCTTACTCAAATGAGGACAAAAGACTCCGACGAGGCTCTGGTCGTTTTGATGAATTTTTATATCGGAGAGTCTACCGGAGGAGACGTGCTCCATCAGGTTACGGCTCGCGGAAAGCGAATGCTGCCGCTGCTATTGAAATATCGGAGCGGGCAGGTCGTCTTTCCCAACCGGACGTATCCGGGATCACTGCTTCTCGCTCCTGACGTTAGGAAAGAGGACTTCGACGACGCAATCAACAATGTGAGAGCGGGGAAAATCATCGGCGAGGATTGAGAAC
>CAWCRQ010000034.1:0-11619 GCA_963797885.1 uncultured Acidobacteriaceae bacterium
TGTCCGCAGGGACTGAGCCTCAGAAATAACGCGCGAAAAGCTCATAATCCCTCTTTTCTAGAGATCATTGTCGGCCAAGAATCGGCCGTAGTCGTTAGCTTCCAGCCAATAATAGAGGTGAACCTGGTAGAGGTACGACGCGACCATCTCTTCTCCCAGTTCATGAGTCTCCGTACATAGGAAAGGAATCTGCAAACCGGCGAGGGCAGCGATCAGTGACTGCATCAGCCGATTCGGGCTGCCGCCGCCGTGGGGCTGGAGAGACTTTACCTGGCTTAGAGTTGTGGTGATCACTAGCAGGCGGTGGGGATATTGGCTCATAAGCCGCAGGCGATGAACAAATGCCGGACGCTCAGCGGTGAAGGAGTGAATAAGGTCGGGTAGGTCTTTCCGCTCCACCACGCAACGGTCTTCCAGTCCCGCGATGGAATAATCTCCCAGTTTCAGGTGTCTCGTCTCGATTCCAGCAAACCATCCTTCAAAACGAGAGAAGTCCAGCGGATTCTGTTCGCGAGTATCCACCACCACGGTGCAGCGCGGTGTTCTGAGCTGTGTCCCACCACGCTCGGCGAGCACGGGAATGATAGGATGCAGTACCGGAGCCGCGGCCATATGCCAATCCAGTGGTGACTTGATCAAGCCTGTTGCCCGTCTCTTCATGCCGCAATCCTGTCCCCAGAATACTCGTGGTGCAATCCACCAAGAACGGAGCGAGCACTCAATTGTGAAGCCTCTGCGATCGTGTGGCGATTGCCTCCAGTCGTTATTGACGGTCCTCGCCCTTGGTCAGGGATGCCGGGTCCGAGACTGCGGTGGGGACGACCGCCATTGTAGTGGCGGACCCATTCGCCAAGGAGCCGACGGAGATGCCTCTCCGTGAGAGGGATCAGGAAGTCCAAGCACTCGCGCCGTACCGTGCCAACGAGTCGTTCACAATGGGCATTGGCCTGGGGTGATTGGGGTGGCGTTCGCAGCACCGTCAGCCCAAGGCCCTGTACCAGTTCGTGGTCTAACTCAGCGGAGAAGATCGAGTCCCGATCATGAATGAGAAACCGGTATCGTTGCTCGCTTGGGATCGCTTCCCGAAACTGCTGCGTGGTCCATTCTGCCGTGGGGTGGGCAGTCACATTGCAATGCAGAATCCGCCGCGAACCCAATTCCAGAATGACGAGCACGTAGAGAAACTGGAAACGGGCGGTCACCGCCACCAAAAAGTCGCAGGCCACTATCGCGTTCGCGTGATTGCGCACGAAGGTCTTCCATTGTTGTGAAGAAACCCTTCTTCTGCGGTAATCACTGGGCTCCCACGGCCAGTACTTGCGCACCGTGCGGGGTGACAGAACAATTCCAAGTTTGAGCGAGAGTTCGTCGGCGACTCGTGACTGACCCCAGGTCGGATTCTCCCGTGCCATGCGCACAATCAGCTCTCGGATGTTCTTTGGCAATCGAGGTCTTCCCGGCTTGGACTTCCAGCGCCAGAACAAACGGAATCCCTTCCGATGCCAGCCAATCAAGGTTTCCGGCTTGACGATGATTAAAGCATCCTTCCAATTGAACCATCGGGACCAAAGCACCAACGTGAGCCTGGCAGCATCCGTCAGCCGACGCGGCCTTGCCTTACGCTCTTGATAAAACGCCAGCTGCTTCCGCAGGAAGAGGTTCTCGGCTACCAGTGAGCCCTGGGAGCGCACCGCTGCATTCACGAATCGGAGCAGGTTGCCAAGCAGCTCTGAAACGACAGAGAGTCGCGTGAGAATAGAAGTTCGGAGTCGAAGCATGCCGAACGGATTGTACCGAAAACTTGCAATGCAAGAATCAGAAACCGCCAATCGAACGGATCCATTGCAAAAGATCGAATCGAGCGGAAAACCCGACTTCTCCGTCGTTTATGCCACTCGGATTGAATTTCTGCGTACCACAGCAGTAGATAAAGTCGAGGAATTGCTTAATCGACCCAAATTGACCCAAGTTCCGGAAAACTGGGGAAAGGGAAGCTCGCTAATTCAATGATGGGATTGAGGAAATTGGTCGGCCCTAGCAGACGATTTTCGAACTTTCCTGCTTTGTCAGCCTGTTATGTCTCACACTGAGATGCGGTCCGACGCTCAATGGTTAAGAACGTGACACCCGAGAAGAAGGCCCAAGGCTGGGGCGACACGTGGACGTGGACAGGTTCGGACGCAGACACGAAGCTCTGCGTGAGCTATCTAGTTGGAGGGACGCGGGCTGGGCGAAAGAGTTAATGGACGATTGCGCCAGCCGAATCGAGGGGCGCGTGCAAGTCACTACGGACGGCCACAGGGCATATCTAGATGCGATCGAAGGTCGTTTGGGATGGATTGCGATTACGATATGTTGCAGAAAATCTACGGGTCTCCCTCCATCGAAGAGCAGCACCGCTATTCGCCCAGTTGCTGCATCTGCGGTATAAAGGTTGTAAGCGGCAATCCCGATCCCAAGCACGTGAGTACTAGCTACGTAGAGCGTCACAATTTGACCATGCGAATGAGCATGAGGCGCTTCACGCGGCTGACCAATGCATTCTCTAAGAAGATCGAAAATCACGCCGCGATGGTTGCGATCCACGCGGTACACTACAATTTCGCCAGTATCCACAAGACGCTGAGGATCACCCCCAGCATGGCCGCTGGTCTATCCGATCATGTTTGGAGTCTTGAGGAAATCGTGCTTCTGGCAAATTGAATCTTTTCCTGAAAGCAAGCTATCGATTCAGGATTGGGGGACTGAGCCAAATGAAACAGCATGACCTTCGCTGGAATCTAGGGCTTGAGGTATGGTTTTGCGTGAAGCGTGGCCGAATGTCCGATCATAATAGCCGAGAGGATGCCGAGACGGAGTTGGAATTTTTCGAGTGCGAGCTTCCGACCACTGGGCAATAGACCCCGAACTGCATTAGGTCGCAGAAAATCCAAACTGAGACACTACCGAAAACCTCGTGGGAATCAGCGGATGCGATGTGGGTGTGTGAGGTGCGAGTGTCGGCCCTGAACCTGAACGACGGCACTGAAGTTTAGGTCGGACGGAGTTTTCGGAACACCATGCACCGGGACGTACGGCTCCGTCGCCAGCCCGCAAATCACCTATATAAGCGGCGATGCTATCGTCACCGGCGGCGCGGGCGTGCTGGTTGTAACCGGAACGCTCACTTTCCACGGCCATATGCAATTCGACGGCCTGATCCTGGTCATTGGCCAGGGAACCGTGGTGACAGACGGTGGGGCTGATGCCGTGATATACGGATCGGTGTTCGTGGCCACGACCAACAGTGCAACCTCCCCGTACGCACAGCTTCCTGCTTTAGTGGCGCCCTCATTCACGTGGCACGGCGGCGGCAAATCTGGTATCTACTACAACAGTTGTTGGGCCAACATCGGGAACGGCCTCCACTACATGGTGGTCTCTTCCCGGGAAGAGATGTACTAAATGTGGGTGCGTGTCGGGCCCCTGCGACGACCAGAAACAGCTTGTCTTCGGCACTCTCGACAATGAGCCGCTCAACCAGATGGGATGAGAATGCCGGTCTCCGGCGGGATGCGATACGCTCCCAAGTTATCGACGCGCTCGAAGGAATCTTCGAACTATATGCCAGCGGTGAGTATTCGCTAGTCACCCTGCGAAGCGCGGTGCTCGCAGAGGCCGGTCTGCGGATCAGCCGCGCATATCTGGAAACGATTCTGAAAAATCCGTTCTACATCGGCCGGTTCGTTTGGCGGGGTGTCGAGTACAAGGGCACGCATGCGCCCCTGATATCTGCGGATTTGTTCAAGCGCGTGCAGGAGGCATTCTCTGGCCGCCACAAGCCGAAATACCGCAAGCACCAGTTTGCATTTGCTGGTCTGCTGCGTTGCGCCCATGATGGCTGCACGGTCACAACCGAGCTTCAAAAGAAACGGCACGTTTATTACCGTTGCTCGCATGGTCGCGGCAAGTGCTCTTTGCCGTATATGCGCGAGCAGGACCTGTCTGATCGCCTGGGCGATCTGCTCAAGAACATTTACGTGCCGGATGCGGTTGTCCGAGCGATTGTGGATTCCCTGCAAGCCGACCTGCAAAGGTCTGAGGCGCAAAGGCAGGAGCAAGTTGCCGCGTTTCAGCAACGGCTAGCGACGATCAGCACCCGCATGGATCAGCTTTACGAGGACAAGCTCGACGGCAAGATTGACGAGCAGTTTTGAACGCGCAAGCAGGCTGAATATCGAGAGTAGGAGCGCACACTAGAGGCCGCACTTTCGAGCCTGAGTGCTCCGATCACGAGAGAAAATGTGCTAACGGTCGAAAGGGTTTTTGAACTCGCGAACAAGGCGCAGTTTCTATACCTTACGAGGAATCCATCAGAACGCGGTGAATTGCTCAAATCAGTGCTTTTGAACTGCGTGACGGACGGCGTAAGTCTTTGGCCCGCTTACCGGAAGCCGTTCGATCTGATCTTTCAGCGGGCAAAAAACGAAGATTGGTCGGGGAGAGAGGATTTGAACCTCCGACCCCCTGGTCCCGAACCAGGTGCTCTACCAGGCTGAGCCACTCCCCGACAGTTGGTTAGTCCCTTCATTCTACTACACGTTACACGACACGTCCTGTGCCTGGAAATTCCGGTAGTGGTGCAGTTTGAATACCCCAAACTGCACCACTACCGAAATTCCCGGAAGTTCAGACCATTGGGACCAACGTCCTTCGAGAACACTCCCGTGACTCTCGCCACCTTGCGATGTGAATTTCGAACGCTCTATCTTCCGAAGAGCAATCGTTCCAGTACGGGACCGAGGGCCAAGGAGGGAAGATAGCTCAGAGCCACCATCGTTATCAAGCAGGTCGTGAGTAATACCCCGAACGAAAAAGAATGGGTCGGAAGAGTTCCCGCCGAAGAAGGGGTACTTCTCTGGCGACCAAACAGATCTGCAAATGCCAATGCAGGAATCGCCAGGCCAAACCTGCCCACCATCATCGCGACCGCTGTGGTGAGGTTGTAGAAGGGAGTGTTCGCACTCAAACTGGCAAAGCTTTGCCCATTGTTGGCGAAGCAGGAGGTATAAGCAAACAGAATCTCAGTAAAGCCATGCGGGCCGCCGTTGACCGTCAACCCGGACAGTCCCATCCTGGTGCTCACGGCAATCGCAGTGAGTGGGAGTAGGACCAGCGGCGCAGCCAACGCGTAGAGCATGATCATTTTGCTCTCCGCCGGTCCTATTTTCTTCCCCAGGTATTCAGGCGTGCGCCCAACCATCAGTCCCGCTAGAAATACGGCGATCGCAGCGGCCATAACCATGCTGTAAAGACCTGACCCCAGTCCTCCGAATACGAGCTCTCCGAGCAGCATATTCACCAGCAAAACCATGCCACCGAGCGCGGTGTAACTGTCGTCCATTGAGTTGTTTGATCCCGTGGCCGTGTTTGAGGTAACGACAGCCGTGAGGGTGGAATCGCCGATGCCGAAGCGCACCTCCTTTCCTTCCATGTTGCCCCCAGACTGGGCGCGACTATTTCGGAAATCCACATTCCCGATGCGGGGACCTCTTTGTTCAAAGTAATGCACAAAGACCAGTCCGCAGCTGAAGAGAAGCAGCATCACCCAGTAGAAAAGCCATCCTTGTCGAGGCTGGCCAACCATCCTGCCGAAGGTGTTAGTAGGGCGCGTGTCAAATCAACCCAAAAGTTTCCCAGCGTGTCGGAGAGTTGCCGGGCAAGGCCGCGAATAAAGGCAACCCCGACGGCTAGCCCCGCGGCGCCAGCCAGGAAGTTCTGTGCGCAGAGTCCCACCATCTGGCCGAAATAGGTCATGGTGTTCTCGCCCGCGTAGGCCTGCCAGGTGGTGGTCGTCGAGAAGCTGATCGCCGTATTCAGAGCCAGGTCTGGGGATAATGGCGTGGTGTGGTACCCAGGGAAGAACCAGGGAAGAAACTGCTGCACTCTGAGAATGGCATACAACAGGAGCGTGCCGGTCAAGCCAAAGAGCACGAAACACGTCGCATACTCCTTGCCGGTCATCTCCACACTGGGATCAACCGCGCTAATACGATAGATGAGCCGCTCAACAGGGAGAACCAAACGATCAAGTCCAGTCCGCTTCCTGGAAAAGACCCGTTCCATGTACCCGCCCAAGGGCTTCACCAGGCTGGTGACGATGGTCACAAACAACACGTATTGAATTGCGCTGTAGAAGTCCATCAGCCCTACTCCGGAGCAGCCCGACCAGGGCGTCATCAAAGCACGAAACTTGCCGGCCCTGACGACACTTCGCCCTAAAGCATTCTATTGCCGCGTCGGTGTGTTTGAAAGGGAACCAGTTTTGCGTGGAAGCTCCCATCACTGCATCAATGACGTGCTTCGGGCGCAGCCAGCGGCCTAGCCAATAAGTTGCTACGCTACCTTCTCCTCACTGTTGGAGCCTGAGCTGCCAACTAAATCTTGGCGGAGTAGCTCCATTTGTGCCGATGCTTCCCTTATCTGCTCAGCATATTCGTAGCCTTGTCGTGGTAGAAATCCCCCGTAGTTCTGAAGCAGGAGGCTGGCATTTGCCTCGATGGCAGAGGTGTTGGAGTGGGCTTGGTTCGAAAGGGCGAACGTTAGTTTTTCTAGCTGCAAATCGCGCACGGCGAGCTCTTGTCTGCTCTGAGCAGCTTCCTGTTCAAGCACTCGCCCGTGGTAGCGGATGAGTCCAAACAGACATGCTGTCAGCGCGAGCAGGCATGAATTGGCAACAATGGTCTCTGTCAAAGCCTTGCTTAGGCTAGCATTCCTCTCGCTGTCGAATCTCGCGAAACTGCTGGCTTCCGCCATGGAAAGCGAAGACACAAGCCCGCGAGCTTTATCCATGTACTCCAGACCTTCGTTTGAATCCACTAGCTTGAATGCGCGGTGGCGATACCCCTGTCGGCGCAAACTAATAGAGCGCTCCATCTCACCTTGCTTTGAGTTAGCCAACGACTCCAGTTGCGACTCCAGGGATCGTTCGCGCTCCGCCCGATTAGCTAGCACTGCACGAAGGCCGGCAAAATCGGTTCCGATCCTGCCCTTCGCGTTGGTGTAGGGCTGCAAGTAGGAAGGGTCCTCGGTTAGCAGGTATCCGCGCTGACCTGTTTCCATATCGGTCAGGTCTTTCAGAACACCGGAGATATCCGCCTGGATCATGGAGCTTTCCAGTGTGAGCCCCGCAAGTTTCTGCATCTGCCTTAAATGGTTGACAGCAAGATACGCATTCCATGCCATGAAAGCGAGTAGCGCGGGGGCTCCTATTTGCAGCGCAGCTTTTCGAATCATCTTGATTGTGCCATCCCTCACGTGATCTTCAGAACACCCTCAGTCGTAATTCGACTGGCTTTGCAAATCTCCTCCGCAACCTTGGCCGCTGCGACGCTGCTGTGAACCGGCCCTTCCGCTGACATCACCGAACTGGCAGCCAGGGTGAAGAGCACCGCATCCTCCTGCTTGTCGAAGTAAAGCACTACCTGATTCGCTGCCATGTGCGTATCTCCTGCTGATGGTTATTAGGAATGATAGGCCGATTCAGCACAAGAATGAGGTTGTCTCTTTTGGTGCGCCTTATTATCGGCTTGGCTTCATCTGCTGGACGGAAGACTAATCTTTTTTGTCTGCAGCCGCTGCCTCGCGGTCCACCAACATCTTCATGAGGTTCTGATACGACTTGGGCATGGTCACGGTATCGCGCATGGCGACGGTGATCGGGTAACGCGTGCCGCCCTTGTGCGTACCTTCCAGCCCTTCGATGATCTCGTGCGCATACGCCCAGGGGAAGGCGAAGGCCATCTCGTTATCCTGCGCCATGCCGAACACGCGATCGCCGTTGCAAGGGAGGATCACCTTGGGCTCGTTGGTGGTCAGGGTCTGGATGACGATCTCGGCGCAATCCAGGCGGCCGCCGCTGGTTGAGACCACGCGCCCGCCGCGCTTGTAGAGCGAGGCATGGACCAGCCGCAGCACCTGCGCGCTATTGGCGTAGACGGCAACGACGTGGGGTTCGAAGGTGGCCCGGTTCAGCGGCGCAACACAGACGTAGTCGTATGTGCCAGGTTCGAATTTCCAGGTGCTGGCTTCCAGATTGGCAGCGGCTGGCTCGTCCTTGCAGTACATCCCGACGGAAATGGACCCTTTCAGATACTCCTCGTTGGGCTTGCGGAACCCAAAGGCGATGGCCGCCAGCGGGCAGATGACATCGTCTTTGCCCACGGCGATGCCCCAGCCGTAGCGTCGGGCGACCCCGACCGACTGGCACACGATCCATTGCTCGCCCATTGTCTTGCTGGGGACCTTCACGCCTTCGGGAACCGCTTCCCCCGGCTTGAGCATGCGGATGGCCAGGGGAAAGGTGTCTGGCCGAACGTAGCGCGCCAGCGCTTCATCGAGCAGCCGCAAAGTTGAGGCAACATCTTCGTTCATAAGGAAACTCCAGACAGGCCAAACTTGCCCGCGGTGGATTGAAAGCAACAGGCTAGCAGAAAGGGCAAGCAACTGGGGAGCGAACTAGAGGGGCGCCCGCGGTTCGGCACTTCCAACTGAAGAGATGGCCTCGCTGACGACCCGCCCGTCGCGACTTCTGGCGGGGACACAAAGGCTGCTACAATCTTGGCAAGTCGTCTTCTTACGGTATTAAAGCGTTTCTATGCTGGCTTTTACTGCTGGACGGCTATTGACTCCCACGGATGCCGTCGAGCATCCTCTCATGCTCGTCGAGCAGGGACGCGTCCTCGAAATTTCCGCTCGGAGCGGGCAACAGGCTCCCGCCGGAATTTCCGTGTCCGATTTCCGCGATGGGGTGATGGCGCCGGGTTACGTTGATCTTCACATTCACGGCAGCGCTGGATACGACGTCATGGACGATACCGCCGAGGCGCTGCCGGCGATCGAGCAACTGCTCGCGCGGCATGGGGTCACCAGTTATTTCCCAACCACAGTTAGCTCTCCGATGAACGCGACCTTGCGCGCTCTGGAAAGGCTGGCGGATGCAATCGAAAAGCGCGAGCAAAATAATAATAAGAAGGATGACGTCAAGCGTCGATCCCTCCCGCTCGGAATTCATCTTGAGGGGCCATTCATCAGCCATGCGCGCCGCGGCGTGCATCCGCCGGAAAATTTGCTGGCTCCTAAACTGAGCACGTTCGAGCAGTTCTGGCAGGCGGCGCGCGGACGGATTCGCATGATGACCATTGCTCCTGAATTGGAGGACGCGCCTGAGGTCATTGCCGAAGCCGCGCGGCGCGGCGTGTGCGTGAGCCTGGGACATTCCGACGCCGATTTTGCCGCGGCCGAACGCGGAATCGCGGCGGGAGCGCGGCACGCGACCCATACCTTCAACGCCATGCGTCCGCTGTACCATCGCACGGAAGACCATCGCACGTTGGATCATCGCACGTTGGACCATCGCAGTCCCGGCATTCTGGGTGCGGTGCTTACCGACCGTCGCTTGACCGCAGACATCATCGCCGACGGCGTTCATCTCGACCCCGCAATCGTGAAGCTGTTTGCCAAGGCCAAAGGCCCGGAACAGACGGTGCTCATTACGGATGCTATCTCGGCGACCGGCATGCCCGAGGGCCGCTACCGCCTTGGGTCCTTCGAGGTGGATGTGCGAGATGGCAAGTGCATGGTGAACGGCAAGCTCGCCGGAAGCGTGTTGACCATGGATCGTGCCGTACGCAATCTGGCGCGTTTCGCGGATTGGGATCTGGCCCAGGCAGTGGCGGCCGCCAGCCAAAATCCGGCACGGGTGGCACGAATCGCCAATAAGGGTGTTCTCGCGGCGGGAGCCGACGCGGACTTCGTCGTCTTAAACGCCGAAGGCGAAGTGTTGCGGACTTTTGTCGGCGGCGTGGAATGCTCAAGGTGCTAGTTCTCAGTTCCCAGTTCTCAGCGGAATAGATGCTGGGAGTTTATGTTCAGCGCTCTGGGTAACATGGTTCACTGAGAACTGCTGCTGCAAAAATAACGGCCAAGGTGGACACCAGTAATGGCTGAACTCCGCAAGTTTCCGCATCATCTAATCCGAGAGATTTTTGAGCAGCCCGACGCCTTGCGGCGAACCATTGAACCTCGCGTCTCGCCGGCCGAGGGACGGGTTCATCTGGACGAAGTCCACATCTCGCGCGAGGAATTGCGGGCGCTCCGGCGGATCAACGTCGTGGCTTCCGGAACCAGCCGTCATGCGGGGATGACGGGCCAGTACATGATGCAGGAACTGGCCGGCGTGCCGGTTGATGTGGACTACGCGAGCGAATTCGAATACCGCAATCCGGAGATTGGGCGGGGCGAACTCAGCATCTTTATTACTCAGTCGGGAGAAACCGCCGACACGACCGCAGCGCAGCGCGAAGCCCGGCAGAAGGGATCGCGCACGATCGCGATTTCGAATGTCGAAGGCTCGACGATCGCGCGCGAAGCCGACGGATTTATCTACACCCACGCAGGGCCTGAGATCAGTATCGCCTCGACCAAGGCATTCACCGCGCAGATGGCGTGTTTGTTCCTGTTCGCGCTGTACATCGGCGAAATCAAGGAGAAGGTTTCGAAGGCGCTGGCCCAACATTACATCGGCGAACTCCTCGCGCTCCCGGAAAAAACGGAAACGATCCTGGCGGCCTCCGATCAAGTGGAGAAGCTGGCCGAGCTTTACTATCGCGTGGACGATTTCATGTTCCTCGGCCGCGCCATCCATTACCCGATCGCGATGGATGGAGCTCTCAAGCTGAAAGAGGTTTCCTACATCCACGCGGAAGGCTATCCCACCGGAGAAGCCAAGCACGGGCCGAACGCGCTGATCGATTTCCGCTTGCCGCTGGTCATGATCGCGACCTGCGACCGCAATAATAACGACGCAGGCTCCGTCTTGCGCTACGAAAAGAACGTGAGCAACATGGAAGGCTTCAGGAAGCAGGGTGCGACATTGATCGCGCTGGCAACCGAAGGAGACACAACCGTACCGCAGCTAGCGCACCATACCGTCTTTATTCCCGCAGCGCCGGAACTGCTCTCGCCAATTCTGGAGATCGTTCCCCTACAGTTGTTTGCCTATTATGTCGCCGCCAAGCGCGGGCTGGACGTGGACCGTCCGCGCAACCTGGTGAAGGCGGTGACGCTGGAGTAGGAGGGGTCGTTGGTCGATAGTCGTCAGTCGCTCGCGAACGCCATGGTCAACGCTGTCTAACGACCAACGACCGACGACCAACGACTTCCGGGTAGTGGGCTACTTTGAAAGTTGTGGACCAAAAAGCCCCGCCGAAATTCCCCTAGAGTTTCGGCGGGGTTTGAGGCAAACCGTGCGGGCGGCCAAAGTCATGCCACGTCTGGCACGGCGAAACGGGCCGACCAGCGCCGGTTCCCGATCATACGCTCATTACGGAGCAATGCAATCTCAATTTCAATTTCAATGGATTAGTCTGAAGGATTAGTTACGCTGCTCTTTCCGCCCTCCGCTGGTAGGCGAAATAATTAAGGGCAGTAACAGCCGCGTGATTTTCTTGCTTGCGCGAGATGCCATGTTCGCCAGCCGACTCAAAATTCAAAGTAGCCCACTACCCGACTTCCTCCCCGCAGCAAATTTCCCCTCGATTGCTTATGATGGGGAATCGCGTTTTTATTCGTGGGGGCAGC
>CAWCRQ010000035.1:0-6955 GCA_963797885.1 uncultured Acidobacteriaceae bacterium
CCCCAAATCGGCGACCGCGCCGAAATCGACCGCGCCGCCCAGTTCCTGCGGTCCGGCTGTCTCGCCGCCTTCCCCACCGAAACGGTTTACGGTCTCGGCGCCAACGCTCTCGACGCCGAAGCCGTGGCTCGTATCTACGCCGTCAAAGGTAGACCCGGAACCAGCCCGCTCATCGTGCACGTAGCATCTATAAATATGGCGCAGTCGCTGGTTGCGAACTGGCCAGAAAACGCCAACCGTCTGGCCCGCCGATTCTGGCCCGGTCCGCTGACGCTGGTGCTCCAAAAGCTGGTGCTCGAAAAGCAGCCTGCAATTCCTGCGATCGTCACCGCGGGCTTGCCCACTGTCGGTCTCCGCATGCCCGCGCATCCGATCGCGCTAGCCCTAATCCGCGCCGCCGGCGTTCCGCTCGCCGCACCCAGCGCGAACCGCTTCGGCGAACTTTCTCCGACCACCGCCGACCACGTCCGCCGCAGCCTGGGCAGCGAAGTAGATTTCATACTCGACGGCGGACCCTGTCAGGTCGGCATCGAATCCACCGTGCTCTCGCTAACCGAACCCAAGCCGATCCTGTTTCGTCCCGGAGGAATTTCGCGGAAAGAACTGGAAGCGATCGTCGGGCCAGTCGCCTCGGCGCTAGAAGTTCAAGCCGGAGCGCTTCAAACCGGAGCCCATCCCGCGCCCGGCCTGCACCCGCGCCACTACAGCCCGCGCACCACTTTATATTTAG
Source organism: uncultured Acidobacteriaceae bacterium (assembly GCA_963797885.1). Lineage (GTDB taxonomy): Bacteria > Acidobacteriota > Terriglobia > Terriglobales > Acidobacteriaceae > Acidiflorens. The sequence continues at coordinate 731 of CAWCRQ010000035.1, forward strand.
TGAGCGAGGGAAAGCTGCCCGATCGGGGCCAGGGAATCTACCTACAGCACGCGAGTCCGCCCAACCGCCCGGACATCAAGACCATCCAGATGCCAACCGCAGCCGCCGCCTACGCCGCTGCTCTCTACGAAAAGCTCCACGAAGCCGACACCGCCAACGTCAACTGGATCGCAGTAGACCTGCCTCCAAACGCGCCCGAATGGGAAGCCGTTGCAAGACCGACTACGCCGCGCCGCCTCGAAGGAATAGAAAAGAAGTCAACGTCAAACAATTGACGCTAACACCATATTACTCGTTGACCGATGACTGGGGTTTTGAGTGAAATCGCCTGAACGGAAGCTACTAAGAAATCCATGCCATTCTGATAAGGGCGTAGTGCCAGTCAGTGCCGTCCTTGCGGAGCACGACGTAGTACCCACTCCCGCAAAGGCGGCCACAGTGATAGGACACTTCGAGCAGCATACGGTTCCGTGTTCTGTTGTGCGCGATTACCTCGACTTTGCTGTCTTTTCGGTATTTCTGCGGCAAGAAGAACGCAGAAGCACGGATGGAACTTTCCAATCTGTCCGGCTCGACTTTCAGGTTGTGCCCAACCTCTTTCGCAGCCACGGTGAGCGTTTGCGCTTGCTCCAAGATTTCTCCGATGATGGTCGTTTCCGTGACGCAGGCTTTTTCTAATGCAAGCATATCGTCTAGCACTGTTCGAGAACGAGATGAGCCTTCAAGAATCAGCGCATAAACAACGGAGTCATCCATCGGCGTGAGCGGCTCATAATCCTCGCCGCATTCGTATCCGGTTCCTGTGCGCTTATTGGCCAACCACAGCTCGATGCGCTGGAAATCCCCCTCGCTTATATTCGCTGCACAGGCTACAGCAAGTCCGCTACGCATCTGCGATACCGATTCAGCGCAGGTCTCGCATTCAGATTTTCCAAGCAACTGAAGAGCAAGGAAGGCTGCTCCCGCAATGTCGTCCTCGCGGCTGTGACATGCTGCTGCCAAATCGGCGGTTCTGACATCACCGATCTCTAGCAGTCGAGCTAGGTCGGCGTCCTCTTCCGATTCAACCCACTTCTTGATCGACCGTAGGGTGTCGCCGTAGGTTCCTGAGGTCGGAGCGAGTTCTTGCGCAGAGCCGCCGTTTCTTGATGATTCCGGCGTCGTTTGGCAATTGCCGATGCACGCGTACACCACCAGAATCAGCGTCGGAATATGCTTTAGCATGAAAGAAGAATAAATCTCCGATGATCGATTGACTACAAGCCCGGTCGCCTTTACATAACTGTCGTAATATCCCCATTACACCAACAACGTTTCTGGACAGTCCGACGCGGCCTCCGCAATCTGACCTCTAACCTCTGACTTCCCCCGGCACCCGCACCCGTATCGTGTGCGGAACCGCGCGTAGCTTTGCCAGTAACTCCTCATCGCAATCCTGATTGATGTCGTAAATCGCATATCCAAGCGGTCCGCGAGTATCCAGCACTTGCCGATCGATATTGATCCCGCGATCCGCCAAAATGTCGTTAATCGCCCGCAAGATTCCCGGCACATTGTGGTGCATATGGGTCAGCCGATGCGATCCCGGCGCATAGTCCAGATGACACTGCGGCAGGTTCACGCTCAGCTGCGAATTCCCGCTCTTGAAATAATCGATCATCCGCGCGGAAACAAACTGGCCAATATTCTGCTGCGCCTCCTCCGTACTCCCGCCGATATGCGGAGTCAAAATCACATTCGGCAACCCTTGCAGCGGGCTGGAAAAGGCGCCGCCACTCTCCGGTTCCTGTGGAAACACATCCACCGCCGCTCCTGCCAGCTTCCCGCATTTCAAATGCCGCGCGAGCGCCTCATGATCCACCACAAAGCCGCGGCTCAGATTCATCAGGCACGCTCCATCTTTCATGGCGCGCATCTCATCTTCGCCAAACAAATTCTGATTCTGCGGCTTGCCATCGACGTGCAGCGTGATCACATCGGAAATCTCCAGCAACTCGCGGAAGCTCACGGCGCGAGCATTTCCGCGGGCCAGCACGTGCGCGACATCATGAAACACCACGCGCATGCCCATCGCCTCCGCCAGATCCGATACCTGCGACCCAATCTTCCCGTAGCCCACAATCCCCAGCGTCAGCCCGCGCACTTCGTGTGATCCCGCCGACGACTTATTCCACACCCCGCCATGCAGTCGCGTGCTCGCCTCAAACGTCCGCCGCATCAGCAGGATGATCTCCCCCATCGCCAACTCGGCTACCGACCGGCTGTTCGAATGCGGGTCGTTAAACACCGCGATCCCCCGCTCGCTCGAGGCCGCGCGGTCGATCTTGTCCACACCAATGCAGAACGCCCCCACCGACACCAGCTCCGGCACCGCATCCAATATCGCCGCCGTAATGCGCGTCTTCGAACGCACTCCCAGAATCGAAGTGCCGCGCACCTTCTCGATCAGCTCGCGCTCGTCGAGCGCCCGCTTCAGCGACTCCACCACAAACCCCGCCTCTTCAAACTGCGAGGCCGCCACCCCGCTGATATTCTCCAGCAATAAAACCTTCAAAGACCCTCCAGGAACCGGTCACAGTTAATGAACAAGAATTATAAAGCGAGCCCTCCGGGTTTTGATCTTGTTTTGAAGGGGCGCGGCTTCAGCCGCGCCCTAAGCGCCGAAAAAATTCACGAATGTGTGGGTGACTGTGGAAGCCAGAGATTCGTATTAGGGCATCGCTTTAGCGATACCGCAAATTCTTCAAACCCCAGAAGCCCTTCAGGGGCTAAACGCCCGCAGGCGGTGAGAACTCTCTGTTCGGCTCACTAAAATGTTACAAATATATGGGGGCCGTCGGGACAACCAAGCCCGCCCCGCATGAATCTTTCCACCGGACCCGGTCATCTTTAAGACTCTGGAGGAAACGAAAATGGCACAAGTTTTGGAGGAACTGAAAATGGCGCATGAACTGCCCCCCCTGCCGTACGATTACACGGCGCTCGAACCCACCATCGACGAAAAGACGATGCATCTGCATCACGACATGCATCACGCCGCCTACGTCAAGAACCTGAACGCGGCACTAGACAAGCATCCCGAGCTGCACAAGAAAACTGCGGAAGATCTCCTCCGCGACCTGAACGCCGTCCCCGAAGATATCCGCGGCGCTGTCCGCAACAACGGCGGTGGCCACGTCAACCACACCATGTTCTGGAACATCATGAAGCCCAAGGGCGGAGGCGATCCCACCGGCCCCATCGCCGACGTAATCAAGAAAACCTTCGGCGACTTCAAAACCTTCCAGGAAAAATTTAACGCCGCCGGCGCAGCCCAGTTCGGCAGCGGATGGGTGTGGCTGGCGGGAGATGCAAAAGGCGAAGTGAAAATCCTCTCCACTCCCAATCAGGACAACCCTCTTTCGCAAGGCCTCCGTCCCATCTTCGGCAACGACGTCTGGGAGCACGCCTACTATCTCAAATACAACAACCGCCGCCCCGAATACCTGCAAGCCTGGTGGAACGTAGTCAACTGGGAAGAAATCAACAAGCGCTACCAGTCGCTGAAGAAGTAACCGCGATTGGCTGGTGTGGGGACGGGGCTCCGCCCCGTCAAATCGCTCGCGTAGGGGCGGACTCCTCGTCCGCCCTTTTTCCTAGGATTCGGGCTCCCCCAATCCAAGCTTCTCGAAGAGACCACGGACCATTCGTGCGGATGGGTGATTTGCAAGCTGCTGAAGTGCCCCGCTGAGTATTGATCTGGCCTCGTCCCGTACTTGTGCAACTCCGGTACGTAGACGCCGACGTTGACCGTAAACTTCCCGTAGAGGTTTTGTCGGAATCCAACATACTGAGTGCCCGGAGGGTCAAATCTTGCGAGTTGAAACTCAATCACCTGCGTGATGCCGTCGAAGGTAGTACGGTTGAATGCTCGAGCCCGCGCTTGGAATCCCAGTTCCTTCAAGAATGGGCGGACGCTTGCTTGTAGCTCGTCCATTGCTTGCGTTGTCTTCGACTTTTCTTTAGCCATAAACGTCAGCACCAAGACTCTCAGCAGCTGCGGTTTCGGGTCATCCTCAACGAGGCTTTGGAGATAAGACTCAACTCTCAACAAACTGCCGAATCTGGCCCCAATGCTTTCTTACAATCAAGTCCGTGCTCAAGTGCCCGCCCCGCCGCAGCAACTTCAATTTCACTCCCGTAATCCGCGCAAATTTCCTGACCGACTGATAGGGAATATAAGGATCATCCTGCGCATGAATCATCATGACCTTGGACGAACTGACTTCGGCAGCATGATACGTGGGGTTATAAAACCTACCTCCAAACAGTTTCTTCCAGTTCCGATCCGGCAGCCTATACCCTTGCCCAAACGCCGCCCGAATATACGCCGCATAACTTGGATTCGAAGTCTCCTTCTTCTGCTCCCGCCTAAGAATCGCCCAATCCACCACCGGACAATTGGCAACCACTTTCTTAACGCGAGGATCAAGCGAAGCAAGAATCGCCGCCGCACCGCCAAAACTCCCGCCAATCACAAACACTTCTTCCACCGCCAGACGAAATCGCCGCCCAAACGCCAGTTCCCGAAACTCCGTCGCCAGCCCGCCAATCACGTCCAGAATGTCCAGGTGCGGCGATCGTGCCAGAAACTCCCCGCCACTTTCCCACGCTCCCCGATAGCGCGGATAAAACACCCCAGTATCCCTTCCCGGATAGAAATTCAGCCAACGGTTGTTTGTGCGGAATCGAAGGCATACCATCGCACAAGATAATCGCCCGCTGCGTTTTCCCAGGTCGAGCCGGAGCCAGGAATTCAGTTACCACGTCGCGTTTGAATCTTGTCCTGAACATAGCGCTCCAAAGTTCCTCGCTTTCCTCTGTGTTCCCCGGCCATCCGCCCTCCCGGCCTTGATACCCACTCCCCTCCCTGACTAGACATCGCCTCCGCTCAGAATCTCAAGATCGGCTCCGGCAACACCGCCTTCGCCGATCCGCCCGTGCCGCGTCCGAAAACCACACCTTGCAAAGTCCAACTCTACGCGGATTCAAGTTCGACAACTTCAATCCCCGGAGTTTCACCTGCACCCCGCCCGCTGCTTGTCCTGGTCCCTGGGCCGCTGTAATTCTGGAAGCCAACTTCTCCATTACCCCGGGCGATCAGAATCTTTGAACTCTGAAACCTTGAAACCCTGAAACTTTGAAACCTGGCTTACTAAAACCTGTGCACCCGATGTGCAAATCCCGGCCGCCGGGCAGGGCAGCGTCCACCACAATTTTCCGCGCTCCGCTCAAACCCCGCCGCTCGTGCGCCAACCGCACTTTACCCTCGACCCAAGGGTGATCCGGATTCATCACATCCAATCCGCGAACGGGAATTCCACCGTTGCACAATTCTTTTGTAATTGACCCGACCCCTTTCTGCGCGTACAGTCGGCTCCGCTTGAAACAAGCGTCCGCCGAGCGGTACCTGTGCTCGGACGAAACCTGAAACCCGAAAGCCAGAAACGAACCCCGGCCCTGCCGAGGGGTTAGAGAAAGCGCTTATGAATCTCGAAAGCCAATGGACCGTCTACCGCACCCGCTTCCTGGTGCGCGCTCGTCAACTCACCGAACCGCTCGTCTTTACCGATGCTCTCGGCCGCGAACAATCCGGCCGCCCCGGCGATTACCTCGTCGAGTCCTCTGACGGCATAAGACGTATCACCAGGCAAGTTCTCTTCGAAGACATCTACGTGTCTCTCGCAACCGCCCAGTTTTGTCCCCCAGTCCCAAGAGTTCAAACCGGCGTCCCAGGCGATGGAGCGCCGGGCGTCCTCGCCCGGCCCATAGCCCGCGCCTCGCCAGAAGATCGCATCCGCGCCACCGCCTGAACAAGGCCAAGTTAAAAAGTGTCAGAGTTTCAAAGTCTGAAGGTTTCAGGCACGCCCCGGAGTCTCCAGACTTTGAACCTGAAACCTTGAAACGTTGAAACCTGGCCTCTTTCCCCTTACCACCTTCGGGCCACAAGATGTTGCGTTTCCCTCTTGACAGATACCATATACGGGAGTACGTTAAGCATCTCACAGAGAACTTTTTGCGGCTACGACCGCAAAAGCAGGGGGAGACTCAAACTGATGTGACTTCGCGTCTTTCCCTTACGGGGAAACCATCCCTCCTGAGTGGATGGAAATTAGCGGTGACTCCCCCCGGTCCGGCCGTGCCAGGCGTCCCCTCCGGGGGAATTCATCAAGAAATTAGGTTTTG
>CAWCRQ010000036.1:0-8122 GCA_963797885.1 uncultured Acidobacteriaceae bacterium
CGGGCAAACTTCAAAAGTCTCAGGATCTCGGCTGCTTCCAGGTGCTCGATGCCGAGGAGGGAACCGCGCGCTGGATTCATAATTAATTTGTAATTTCCAATTTGTAATTTGTAATTTAAGAGCGCGCGATGCGGATCCAAGTTTTCAATTACAAATTACAAATTACCAATTACAAATTGCCCTGCTGTTTTTCCATCAGCAGGACTTTCTCCGCGTCATCGACCTCGCGAAGTTTGACCTCGATCATCTGATTTTCCGTGGTCTGCACCGTTCGTCCAATGAAGGCGGCCTCAATCGGCAACTCGCGATGGCCGCGATCGATCAATACGCACAACTGCAAGCGCCGGGGACGGCCCACGCGGAACAGCGCGTCCATGGCGGCACGGGTGGTGCGGCCGGTGTAGAGCACGTCGTCCACCAGCACCACCGACTTACCCGTGATGGGAATTTCCATCTCCGTTTTCTGCACCACTGGCTTCGCGCCGAGAGCGGCAGAAGAAAGATCGTCGCGATAGAGGGTTATATCGAGCGTGCCGATCAGCACCGGTTTTTTTTCGATGCGCTGAATAATTTTCGCCAGCCGCTCCGCCAGCGGAACGCCACGACGGCGGATGCCGACCAGAGCCAGATCTTCGACGCCATTGTTCTTCTCGAGAATCTCATGCGCCAGCCGGATCAAGGTGCGCTCCACCTCGGATGCCGACATGAGCTGCGCTTTCTGCTGGATCTCGGCGGGACGCTCGGGCACACGTGCATTCATAAACGCTGCATCATACGCGTGCGGCAAGATGAGAGCAAGGCCAGGCCGGAAACCGGCGTGGCCAGCGAGGGAGCGACGGGCGTCTCACCCTTCCAACAGTTCAGCGGCCGGGCGGGGCGCCCGGCTCTCCACCAGCGATCCTTAATTACACGCGGGTGTTGCGCGGGCGCATGAACAGCGAGGCCAGCGCACCGCCAATTGAGGCGAGCGCCACCGTAACGATCATCCCAAAAAAGAAGGTCATCGCCAGCCCCGACGGAGTGAACAGGTTGTGAATGCCGGCTTGAAAGTCAGGGTCCGCGGTGTTGGCTCCAAACCTCTGAGCGATTTTCAGAATGGCATTGATGTATTCCTGCCGGGCATGAAAAACAAAAATCCGGATAGTGACCAACAGGGCGTTGAAGGCAAAGACGACGACTCCCGCCGCTCCTCCAAGTCGCGCCCCAAGAGCGGCAGGAAGGACGAATCTACTTTCACGGCGGTAGAAATAGACCGCCAGCGCGCCGGTTAGGACGATGCCGAGAAAGGGGATCATCCAAAGGAAAACGCCCAGCACGCCGGCCTTGAGCGCGGCACGCACGGCGACTCTCCGGTTCATCGCGCTTCCCGCCATCATCCTTCCGGCGATCGTGCTGGGGCGATCGGAATGCGTGGTTGGAACAGTCTCTGCAGAAAAGTCGTCGGGCGCGGAATTCAATCCGGTTGCAACGCCAGCATCCGGAACCGCGATTTGCACGTGGATTTGAGGAGCGCGGCACTGCGGACAAAACGGCCGTCCGTCCTCGACCGTGGTCCCACACTGTTGACAAGGGTGCTCCACATCTTGAAGCTAGCGCACAACGAACCAGGAGAGCAAGGCAAGGCATCGGGTCATCTTAACTGTAATAGTTCGAACTCGACCTGCGGACAGGGTTGGCAAGGCTCCACGTATCGGACACGGACCGGTATCCGAATCGGGGGATTTTGAGTGAAATCGCGATTTAACGAGAACTGACCGACGTGGACTCGAATTGTGATTCCAATTAGGAGTCGCTGCCTACCTGGGGTAAGCACCAGCCCGGGGTAAGTAAACCAAATAGAGCCATAGGAATAGTCCAGCAAGAGCAAGCATCAATGCATTCCAGCAGATGCAGACGAGGGAAAAAAGCGAACGCACCCCGTGTCCTCTGGCGAACGACCTAGATAACAGGAATATCGCTGTTATGGGCATCGCGAACGCAAGAACCGCCCCAAAGGTCACATAACCCTCGGCAAGACCACCCGCCACCGCAGCGAGGCCGGTCGCCTTCTCCTTGGCGATGCCGTTGAAGGCGTTGGACAGGTCAATAATGAGCGGAATGGACAGCGTGCAAGTGACAACAGTCCCCCAGACGAACCACCTTCTCTTGCGTTCGTGAGTGAGAATATCGTCCATCGGCAAATAGAGGATCTTACAAAGGCACAGGAAATTCAATAGTTGTTTGACGCCATCAGGCGATTACACAACTTTGCGCCGTTTGTTTGCCCTTCAGCCATTACGCTCAAAAACCCTGTTGCGGCCTGACAGTAGCGACCCCATCCGACGGCGTGGCGTGCATGGTCAGGTCTTGGCTATCACATCTTAACCCTTCTGGCATTTCCGATCACCCGATGACCCGATGGCCAGATCACCGGATGAGTTCAGATGGTATCGTCCTTGCCTGTGTGCATGCGCACATAAACCAGCGCAAAGCGGGATCCTTGGCTGTGGGGTTTAACCGAAACGATATGCTGGTTGCCCTCGGTTCCTACCTTCAACTCCACCGCGTCTGAGCTCCCCTCATTCCCACACGACACCGGCTTGGACATATCATCCTTGCCGTCGTGGTTTACGTGGCCTTGGTTCCAGCCGCCGTGGCATTGGATGGGCTTGCCATATTTCTGCAGGTCTTTGTTGTAGTAGGCGATGATTTTTTCGGGAGAGTCGTCGGAGACGAACTCCGCCGCCACCACTTTCAGCGAGAATCCCGGGAGCGATAGGTTTACGTTGGCGCTTTTTTTGTCGTCGCTGCCTTGTTTTGGAGCGGGCTTGGCGCCGGGATAGACGGTCAGGCCGGCGTCGCGGATATCGGCTTGCTCGCTGACGTGAAGGTCGCCCACCGGAGACTTGATGTCAACGTGCGCCTCGCCATTCTTCTTGTCGTTCGCATTGATGCTGCAAGCGGGAAGAACGCAGAGGGCGGCAAACATCGCTCCCAGAGCCAGTTTTGCGATAGCGCAACAGTTGAACATTCTACGCTTGAACATTTTACGCTTGAACATGGAGGAACCTCCTAAGCATCGGAAGTGCTGGCATGGTAAAGCAGGGTAAACATGTCCTGATGACCTTGCCTTTAGATCGTGTCGTCCTTGCCCGTATGCACACGGATATAAATCAGCGCAAAGCGGGAACCACGGTCCCTGGGCTTGAAAGCGACGAGGTGCTGGTTCCCTTCAGTCCCAACCTTCAACTCCACCGAGTCCCCGCTTCCGCTGACATCACACCAGACCGGCTTGGAGGCATTTTTGGGTGAGGCACTGAAGCTGAAGTCTTTTTTCCAGGCGCCGCGGCACTGGATGGGCTTGCCATACTTCTGCAGCTCTTTGTCGTAGTAGGCGATGATTTTGTCGGGAGCGTCGTCGGAGATGAACTCCGCAGCCACCACCTTCAACGAGAATCCCGACACCGAGAGGTTTACATAGGCGCTCTCCTTGTCGTAGTCCTCTTTCGGAGCGGGCTTGGCGCCGGGATAAAGCGTCAAACCGATGTCGCGGACATCGGCTTGCTCGCCAACGTGCAAATCGCCCACTGGAGTTTTGATGTCAACGTTCTTCTCCCCGTTCTTGTTATTGTCGTTCGTATGGATGCTACAAGCGGGAAGAACGCAGAGGCCCGCAAATAACGCACCGAGGGTCAGTCTTGAGATCACGCTTCGGTGGAATGCTTTATAGCTGGACGTTTTATTGCTGAACATGAGAGGAGCCTCCTGAGCCGGGTCGTCCTGAGATCGGCCGGGCGGGGCGTTCGATCCCATCGCCTCGGGATGCGATGCCCGGAATCGTCACCGGCAGATGACCGCTGATCGGGATCTCGCCGAAGATCGCCTTCACGGCGGCGGTTTCCGACACGGTTGCATTGGAGAACGCGCACACATAATTCTCGATCGCGGGGAAATCCTGCACCAGATAGGGATTGCCCATGGCGAGCACTACGGTGCGCTGGGCGGCGCGATCGAGGATGGCGGTAAGTAAGGATCCGGTGGCGGCGTCCAGGGCAACCGTATTCTTCAAAAGTCCATTCTTCAAATCCTCATTCTTCACACCTTTATTCTTCAAATCTGCGGCGGCGCGCATGGTCTTGCCTGCGGTTGGAACCACATAGACCGCGGCGATCACATGCTCCGCCGCTTCCACCGCTTCGACCACGGACGGCTTCATGCCGGCGGCCGAGCGAGCGTCAACGTAGATCACGCGGGCGTCAAGCACACGGGCTAGAATCTGATGCTCGAGCATACGTCCGGAGTCGGCGCGCAGGTCGTCAACAAAAATCACCGCGACCAGGCGGTTGCTCACCTCGGTTACTGATTGATACGGAAGCGCGGGCTTCAGAGTTCCCAAAGAAGACTGCAGCGGGATCACTTTACCGTTGTCGCGGACGAGGGTAATGGCTTCTTCGGCAATGCGCTGGCCGACGGCCATATTCTCCGGCTTCGCAATCGCGTTCGAGAGTTGAGCGGGGTCCACCAGCCGTGCCTTGTTCAAGCCGAGAGAAGCCTTTAGTTCCAGAATCTTGCGCACCGACTGATCGAGCCGCTGACGGCTTATTTCGCCGCTCCGCACGGCTTCGAGCAGCGCGCGGTAGCTGGCGTCTAGATCGGCCGGAATGATCAGCACGTCATTGCCGGCGTTGAAGGAATCGACGGCGGCCCGGCCGATGCCGCTATTGTGCGCGTACAGGCGCGTCAAGGCCGCCATGTCGAGGGCGTCGGTCACGACGATCCCTTTGAATCCCAGTTCTTCTTTGAGCAGTCCGTCCACAATTGCCCTTGACGTTGTGGCCACCCGGTTGGGTTCGGAATCGAGCGCTGGAACGGTTACGTGCGCCACCATCACGGCATCCACGCCCGCCTCGATGGCGCGCCGGAACGGCGGCAGCTCAACCGCATCGAGCCGCGCCCGGTCGCCGGTGACTTGGGCGAGGCCGAGATGAGAGTCGGCAGCAGTATCGCCGTGTCCGGGAAAATGTTTGGCCGTGGTCAACATGCTGCCTTGGTGAGCGCCGCGGATGTACGCCGCCACGAAATCGCCCACTTGCTTGGGGTCTCCTCCAAAAGAGCGCGTGTTTATGATGGGATTCGCGGGGTTGGAATTCACGTCGGCGTCGGGAAAGAAATTCCAATGCACTCCGATGGCCCGCGCCTCGAGCGCGGTGATGCGTCCAAAGGCCTCGGCATTCTCCGTCTTGCCGGTCGCACCAAAGGCCATGGCATGGGGGAAAACGGTCGCGCCATTCAGACGCATGGACACGCCGCGCTCGAAATCCGCCGCGACAATTAGGGGCAGCTTGGATGATCTTTGCAGCCGGTTGAGCAGATCGGCGGCAACATCGGGCTGGCTTTTGAGCAGGACGGCGCCGGCGCCGGCGCCATCCATCGGGACGGTCATGACCAGCGATCCGATGTGATACTTGCGGAGGTTGTCGCGCAGTTGAATGAAGATGGGGTCGGCGTCATTCAGGAATTGCGCCAGCACCTTGATCCCGAAAAGTTGTCCAACTTTCTCTTCGGTTAACATCTTGCGCAGCGTTTTGTCGGCCCACTTCTGACCGGCTTTGTCGAGATGGATGGGGCCGGGCTGCTGATAGCGGCCTTTGCTTTTGTCTTTAGCAGTAGCAAAGCAGAGCGGGGCGAGCAGGAGCGTAATCAGCAGCAGATGCCGGAGCATGCAATTGACAATAGCAAAAACGGATGGGAACGTCCTTCGAATGCTGCACTATCTCAAATTTGCCGTTCGATGGTTGCAATGCTTTCCGCCTGGATGGCTGGGTCGTCGCCGAAGCCGGCCAGCCAATGCACATCCGGTTCTTGGCGGAGCCATGTGATCTGGCGCTTGGCGTAATTACGATGCGCCTGCTGCGCCGCCGCGAGCGCCGACTCACGATCGAGTTCGCCGCGCAAGAACTGGAGTGCCTGCTTGTATCCCAACGACGCGAGCGGGCGGGCTTGGCCGCCATATTTTTTTAGCAGCCTTTCCGTTTCGGCGATGAGTCCTCCGCCAGTCAATGCTCCGCCAATCAGTTCTTCGTCAAACATCTTCGCGGCCCGCTGGTTGATGCGCGCATAAAGAGCTTCGCGCTCCGGATTGAGTCCGAGACGCAGAATGCGAAAGCCGCGCAACGGTTCGCGTCCCTGCCGCCAAAGTTCGGTCATAGTCTGGCGAGAGGTCCGTCGCGAGGGCTGGCGCGAGGCCAGGCACACCTCGATCGCGCGGATCACCTTGGGAATGTCATTGGCGTGAATGCGGTTCGCGGCCGCAGCGTCGAGCCGGCGCAGGATGCGATGCAGGTGCTCGGGGCCGCGCTTCTCGGCGCGGCTGCGGAGTTTGTTGCGCATCTCTTCGGATCGCTGCGGACCTGGAAAAAGTCCTTCCAGCAGAGCGCGCAGATAGAGTCCGGTTCCTCCGCTAACGATGGGCAAGCGGTTGCGCTGCCCGCTTTCGCGCAGAACGTCTTCGCGCAAAACGTTATCTCGCAGTACTATCTCGCGCAGAACCTGCCGCGCCTGGCGGGCATATTCTCCCGCGCTAATGTCGGCGAGCGGATCCACGCAATCCAGCAGGTGATGCGGAACCTCGGCTCGCTCGGCTGCGCTGGGCTTGGCCGTTCCGATTTCAAATTCGCGGTACATTGCAACCGAGTCGCAGTTGACGATTTCTCCGTGGAAACGGCGCGCGATTGCGAGCGCCAGGGCTGTCTTCCCGCTTGCCGTCGGACCTAGCACCACCACGACCAGCGGCTCGCGATCTAACCTCGGTAAGCTCGCCACCTTTAGCACCTCGACAACTTTTTCGGCAGCTTCTTCGGCAACTTCAGCGGGCGCTCCAAGGGATGTACCGCCAATAGCGGATGATGGTGAGAATGAGCAGCAAAACTGCCATGAGAAGCAATCCGGTGGCTTCGGCGGCGTAGATGGCATGGTGGTGCTGATTCTTATCCCGATGTGCGTTGGCAGCTGCCGGCTTCTGCGGAACGGGGGAGTTCACGCGGATATTGTAGCTTTTTTCAGGCGTTCGTCGTTGGTCGTCGGTCGTCAGTCGTTAGCAAACAGTTCATCGCACGCTGACGACTAACGACTGACGACCAACGACTTATTCGCGGTGTACACTACGGGCGCGCCGTCATGCCTATGCCTTCCTCCAACCGCGAAGCCGGGCTTCTGCGCTTTGGCGTTTTTGAAGTTGACCTGGCCGCCGGAGAGCTGCGCAAAAACGGCGCTCGCATTCGGCTTCAGGAACAGCCGTTTCAGGTCCTCACGGCGCTGCTGCAGAATGCCGGTCAGGTCGTCACCCGCGACGATCTGCGGGAAAAATCTGGCCGGCCGACACCTTCGTCGATTTCGATCACAGCCTGAATACAGCGGTGAACAAGATTCGCGAGTCGCTGGGCGATTCCGCATCGAGCCCGCGCTTTGTCGAAACTCTGGCCCGCCGCGGATACCGCTTCATTGCCCCCGTCGACAGCGTGGGCGCGGCTGCGACAGTATCGGCGACCGCGCAGGACAAGGGCACGCGGGCGGGGGCGCCCGCGCCACACGGGCTTACGCTGCACCCCGAACTGCTTGTGCCCGTTCCCCGGCGCGGATTGGTGCGCGCGCTCTTCGCGCTGATTCAGGTGATGTATCTCGTCTTCTACGTCAGCGGTCTCGCTCACCTGCACGACGCGGACCGGGTCGCCAGCAGCTTTCTCCCGGGCTGGCGAGCTCTCGTCATCATGGGCGCGGTATTGGTCACGGGAGCGGTGGGCATTCCGCTGCGGTTCTACCTGCTGTCCGCCGTCGGCTTCGATTTCCGCAAGCTGGGCGCGACCTTCGGCCGGCTATTCCCATTTGTTCTGGCGCTGGATCAGCTGTGGGCCATCGCGCCGTTCCTGCTACTGCCGCAGATCGGCGTTGGTTTGGCCTTCGCCGCGACGGCCGCTTTGCTGTACGTGCCTTTTTCGGAGAGAACTCTGATCCGCATGGCCTATCGGCGGGAGACCTGAGATTCGAATACGCAGTCGTTGGTCGTCGGTCGTCGGTTGTTCGCGACAAACTGCTTGCTAACGACTAACGACCGACGACTAAAACGACTAACAGATTACGCCAACAG
>CAWCRQ010000037.1:0-12363 GCA_963797885.1 uncultured Acidobacteriaceae bacterium
CGTGAAGAAATAACCGCCTGACAGGCCTGCGGAAAAGCTCCGGTTGCGTATCACGGCATCGCTTTAGCGATGCCGAATTCTCTCTAAGCCAGACGCCCCAGCGATCCGTTTCACGGTAGAACAGATGGCAGAACACGCAACCGAACAGATGATTGATGCAGACTGCGGGCCGGGCAGGAACCGACGGTTGTTCCCGCCCGGCGCGAAGCGTTTCACGATCTGATTTCACGTTTCTGAATCTTGCCGGGCGAGGCGGCGGTTGCCCGACACCTCGCCCGGACCTTGCTGTTGCTTGCTCGCGATCAAGACTCTTCCTTCGGAGTGCCCTACTTCTTCCTCGGCGGCGGAGCCGACCGCTGCACTTTCTGCTGGAACTGCTGCGTCTGTTGCTGGTGTTTCTGCTGCAATTGCTGCGTCTGTTGCTGGTGCTGCTGCTCTACCTGCTGCTTCCTTTGTTCATTGGCGTTCTGTTTCGCTAGCTGCTGGTGTTCCTTCTCCTGCTGCTGCTGGAGCTTCTCCCGCTCCTGATTCTGCTTCGCCACCATTTTCTCCTGCTGCTGCTGGTACTTCTGGTCGAGCTTCGGGTTGCCTGTATTGGGAGCGCTGCCCCGTTCCACCGGCGGAAGGTCGTGAGGATGAACGGGCGTGGTCGCTCGAGCGGCGTTATTTTCTGGACGCCCCTGATTTTCCGCGCGTTTCGGAGGAGTATAAGAACCCCCTGCCTCTCTGGCGGGTACTACGCCGCGGCCGTTGAATTCTCCGGGCTTCGCAGTCGCTGCCACCGGTGGCCTGCCCATGTTCGCCGACGCGCGAAGCTGTGGATTGCCGCGCGCCGCCTGGATATGCTGAGTTTGCTCTGCTACCGGTGGAATATGCCGATCGTGCGCCGCCGCCTCTTCTTCCGGCCTTGGACGCTCATTGATTCCACCATTGCCGCCGTTAAAACTGACATGGTTCTCGTTGCGGTCGATCACGGTGGTGTTGTAAACGTTGTGAATTTCGGTGACGTTGATGTTCATCACCGCGCGGTTGTAGAAAAAGTGTCCACCATCCCAACGTCCACCCTCAAAACCATGACCGAAATAGCCAAAGCCGTAATTGATCCCGCCATAGAAACCGACGCGTGGTCCCCAATAACCTTCCCACCACCTGAAGTGGCCGCCTTCCCAACCCCACCACCCCGGAGTCCACAGGAAACCGACTTCCGGCGCCAGCACCCAGGTGCCCGGCACCCAGTAATAATCGTCGATGTCGTAGTCGTAAGCCCAGTATCCCGGCACCCAAAGATAACCGTCGCCGGGACAAAGCGGTTGCTCATAGACAGGTATCGGAGGTGGGCCGATGGTAATGGCCACGCCGATCTGCGCAAACGATGCCGCTGACATCGACAACACGACGAGCGCGAACAACAACGTAGTACGGATGGACCGGATATTCATGGTAATTTCCTCTGGCCCCTCATCCCTCGTTTGCCCGGTGCTGCTCGGCTGCTCCGAGTTTCGTGGATTGAGGGGCGAGATTGCCGGGCGGGAACCTGAGAGGTCAACTTTGATATGTCTGTCCGGTACAGCAGTTGATCTCACGTCATCTCGCGTCCAGGGCACGACAGCAGATTCTAGTGCATGGGCGGGCGCGGTTGAACCTCGCCGCTTCGGTTGTGCTTTTCAACGCCGTAGATGCGCGGCTGCATCGCGAATCACCGACGACGTTGCAGCTACGCTGCTTTTCGCCAACTATTGACCGCCTCGAGCGCGACTCTATGTCTCGGATTGAAGACAAGAGCCAGGACTGACCCGACTCCCAGGCCAACCAAGAAGAAAGTGACGGCGGAATATAGGTCATATTCGCTTTTCATAGCGCCTTCCATAAGTACCTCGCTCACCGGTCTTTAGGTCTTTGGCAAAATACGAAGTGGCCGCGACCAAAGAAACCGATCTACTTTTGATTCTTCTCCTCTGGTTTCTCCTGAGGTTGTGATTTGTCCGGATTCTCTGGCGTTTGTTCCATGGCTTCCTGCGCTTTGGCTTGATGACTGATCTCTGCCACCGCTCGCAGGAACTCCGTTGCCGGAGCGGGTGCGGCAACCTCGCCCATCAAGAGCTTCTTGAAGGGAAGATCGTTGCCATAGATCGCCACGGTGGCGTCGGCATCCTGCTCAATCACCGCGCCTTCCAGAGTCAGGCCAGCGAAGATGCCTCGGGAACGAGAGTAGGTCAGCAATTCGGTGTTCAGCTTCCAGTCCGTTCCGGCGGAGGCATGGCGGCCCACGGGGCCGGCCGCGGCGGAGCCTTCGCCGGTGATTTCAAATTTGCTCGAAAGCAGATGTCGCAGACCGCTGTCGTTCATCACTAGCATCACCAGGTCAACACCCTCCGCTCCGATCTGCAGGCCCCAGCTCCCTCCGCTCACGGCGACGAAGGCGGGCGCGCTCCATTCCGCGCCGGTACGGCACACCGCGACTCCGCGCCCGTGCTTGGCGCCGACGATAAAGCCCGCTTTGACCAGATGTGGAATCACCACGATGCATTTGGCGTTCTTCACTACTTCGTCGGGGATCCCCTTATCGGGAGCGGCGGCGATTTCTTTCAAAACTTCGGCGGAATTCTGCAAGCGCTCGGTTGCGCTTTCGCGCGTCGATCCCGCTGCGAGATTCCCCAACAGCGCCGTCAAACTGAGTACCGCGAGAACCAGATGTTGTTTCATGTCTGCTCTTTCTCCTTGCACAAAAGAGTTCTTGCGTTCTTGATCAGCTCGCGAGATAGCGCGAAGCCGGAGCTTCGCCATCGGCAAACGGAAAGAGCACGCTGCGTGCCAGAACTGAGAAGTCCTTTTCTTACTGCAACATAACTCGTCACAAGACGTTGATGCGGCGCGCTGGCGCTACCCAGTGGATGTAAATTCTATGTAGCCGGATTTCAGCTTCTGCTGGGAGACCCCGACGGATCATGCAGTCGAGGTTACTGCAAATCGACGGTCTGCGCGAGACGGAAGGTGAGACGGCGATCGATGCCGAGCACAATGTCTTTATCTTTCTGATCGCCGCCAACAGCCGTGCCGGCCGCTGGCTTTCGTTCCTCGCGGGATCCACCTTTGGCAAAGATGCTGGAGGTCTCGATCATGACCGGCTTGCCGCCGACGTTCAAACTCTCCAGCACGATCCGCAGATAGCCGGGTTCGTGAGAGCTTTCGGGCGAACCCCCGCGAGAACGTGCCGCGGGCTTGGCTTCGAGCACGCGGCCGCTCGCGGAAATGCCGGGGGCGATCAGCGTCTGGCCGTCGATCACGACCGGCTCGTCGATGGTTGCGTTGAAGCTGTCTCCCGCATGCGACGACGCGCTCGAAAGCGCGCTCAGCAGGCGAATCGGGATGGGGGTTCCCTCTGGCAGTTTCGTGGTGGATGGAATCAGCGATTGGCTGGGCGAAATGCCGGTCGAGTGCGTCTGACGATCGAAGGGCAGCTTTTGTGAATCGGCGGAGTTCGAAGCGTTGTCTCCGGAAACGCTGGTGGGCCGGCTACAGGCGCAGAGGAGGCTGACCATCAGCAAAACGATGGCGATGCGATTGGCAGGGGACGGCATGAACTCCTCCATAATGTGGCTGCCCGCGCTTTCAGAGACAGTCGTTGTGGATATCATTCCAAATGTTGTCCCTTTTGGCCGGCGTAAATTCCATGCAAATTCTAAATCGAATTAAGAACACGGACGTGGCTTTTCTCGACCCATCCGCGGCGCGCCGTTTCATTAATTAGAGTAGACTTTGCGTCGAACGATCCGCGTCTTCATCACGGAGAGGAGAGTCCCCATGAAACCGCGCATCCAGGCAATTGCGTTCGACGCTTACGGCACGTTGTTCGACGTGCACTCGGTGATTGCACTGTGCAACCGCAAGTTTCCCGGCCAAGGCGCTGAACTGAGCAAGCTCTGGCGCGCCAAGCAACTGGAGTACACCTGGCTGCGCAGCCTCATGGGGCGGTACGAAGATTTTTGGATGGTGACCGAGTCGGCGCTAGTCTTCGCCTGCCGCAGTCTCGGCCTCGCTTGCCCGGCCGAAACCCGCAGAGAATTGATGGAATCTTATCTGCACCTCGATACCTTTCCCGAGGTGAAGTCGGCATTGGGTAAGCTAGCGCAATATAAGTTGGCTATCTTGTCGAATGGCTCGCCGAAAATGCTCGCTGCCGCAGTTGAAAACTCCGGACTGAAAGGCGTTTTCGCCGACGTGATCAGCGTTGACGAAGTGCAGATCTACAAGTCGAGCCCACGTGTGTACGCCCTGGCTTCGCAGCACCTGGCCGTGCCCGACAACGCGATCGCCTTCGTGTCGTCGAATTTCTGGGACATCGCGGGAGCCAAGCGCTTCGGCCTCTGGACGTGCTGGGTGAACCGGGGCAAGCTTCCTGAAGATGAACTGGGAGTCAGGCCGGACGTCACCGTGGACACGCTAGATGGGCTCATCACGGTCCTGGGCGGAACGCCACCACTGTAAACCGCCTGATCGTAGTTGCGAGGCCGCTAGAAGTTCCGAATTGGGGCGGCTGTGCGCGCCCATATCGGCATTCCGGCCCCCGCCACCATCTCCATTCCGACCCCTATTCCTATCCATTCCGTCCCCATCAGCGCCGGATTCATCACAAATTGAATGTGATGGCCCGCACTTTAGCGGCGATGGGTTCCGCACTACTCTTTCCCTAATCAGGTTCGGCGCGGTTCATTCGCGGAAAAATTGGGGCTTGCTTTTTCCCAGCTTGGAATCGCGAGTGTGCCCAGGAGCAAGGTCTCGGTACTTGTTCTCCTGAGACCTGAGGCCTGAGACCTGAGACCTGAAATGCTCAGGAGCGGTATCGGCATGAACGTCATCACTCCATTTCCGGCGGTTTACGATTACGGAGGCGATCTGCGCTTCCAGGCGATGTTTGAAGGGGCGGCGATTGGAATCGGGATTTGCCGGCTCGATGGCCGGATTCTGGAAGCGAACCCCGCGCTCAGCAGAATGCTCGGCTACAGCCAACAAGAACTGAGGGGCACGCATGTGGGCGAGCTCTATCCGGAACGTCGTTTCGAAATTGGCCGCGGACGTCGTCGCCCGCGCGATCCCGGCAATCTTTCGCACGAACGATTGCTGGGCGAACTGGTGCGAGGTGAGCGCGACCGGTTCGAATTGGACAAACGCTGCCGGCGCAAAGACGGCTCCGAACTCTGCGGACATCTGACATTGTCGCTGGCACGTGACGCGCGACAGCAGCCCGCCTTCCTGATCGCGATGCTGGCGGACGCAACCGAACACAAGCGTCTGGAAGAACATTTGCGCGAAGTCGAGAAGATGGAAGTTATCGGAAGGCTGGCGGGAGGAATCGCGCACGACTTCAATAACTTGCTGACCGGCATTCTGCTCTATTGCGACCTTTTGGCCGCCGGATTGGAGAGCGCCGGATTCGAGAGCGGACCATTGGAGAGTGGCCGATTGGAGAACGGTGGATTCAAGACCCATGGATTCGAGACTCATGAATTGGAGCGGAGCGGGTTGCGCCAGCACGTTGAAGAAGTCCGCTTGGCAGGCGAGCAAGGGGCGGCGTTGACGCAGCAACTATTAGCGATGGCGCGCCATCAAGCGGCGCAGCCACGCCCGATCCTGATCAACGGAATTGTGGCTTCCACGGAAAATCTGTTGCGGCGACTGATCGGCGAGCACATTGAACTGGTCGTAGCTTTGGACGCCGCGCTCGACTCCGGCGCCCTGCTTGTGCTCGCCGATCCGGTGCAGTTGCGGCAGATCCTGATGAACCTGGTACTGAACGCGCGCGATGCCATGCCGCAGGGCGGAAAGATCTGGTTGATCACGCGGGCCGCGGAATTTCCCGGTGAAGCGTCCAGTAACGCTAAGCCCGCGATTGCTCGGCGCGCCGTCTCGCTCACCGTGAAAGACAACGGCTGCGGGATGGACGCGGAGACGCGCGCGCGGCTCTTCGAGCCTTTCTTCACCACCAAGAAACCGGGAAAGGGCACGGGCCTGGGTCTGGCGACGGTGCAGCGCATCGTCGATGAAGTGGGCGGGATGATCGAGGTCGAGAGCAAACCGGGACAAGGCGCCTCGATCGAAGTATTGCTTCCGGTGTCCCCTTTCCCGTAGAGACGCGGCTAGCCGCGTCTCTATCTACCGCATGGAAAGCTGCGAGTTGCTCGCGAGGTGTGGGCTCATAAGAGTCTTAATTATCAGGAGATTCGCCATGTTCAACGCATCGAACGCCGCCGTCCTTAGCCCCAGCTATCCCACGCAGATCGAGGGAGCGACTTTCTTGAACCTTTTGATCGTGGACGATGACCGCACCATCCGCGAGGCCTGCCGCGAGGTGGCGCAGTCGCTCGGCTTCCACGCGCAGGTGGCGGAGTCTGCCGAACAGGCCTACCGGTTGCTCGACAGCGCCAGCCCCGACGCCGTGCTGCTGGACTTACGGCTGCCGGGCGCGGGCGGCCTGGAAGCGCTGCATGCCATCAAAAAACATCGCGCGGAGGCGCTGGTGATCGTCGTCACCGGCTATGGCACGGTACAGTCGGCGGTGCAGGCCATGAAAGATGGCGCCTACGACTATGTCACGAAGCCGTTCAGCATGGAAGAACTGCGTCTGCTGCTGGAGCGGGTAACGACTGATCTGCGGCTGAAGACCGAGAGCCGTGCGCTGCGGGAGACCATCAAGTCGCGGCAGGGTTTCGGCAACCTCATCGGGCGCGCGCCGGAGATGGAGAAGCTCTACCGCATCATCGCCAAAGCCGGGCAAAGCTCGCATCCGGTGCTGATTCTGGGCGAAAGCGGCACGGGCAAGGAGTTGGTCGCAAAGTCGATTCACTTCGCCGGCATGTTCCGCAACAAGCCGTTCATTCCGGTCGACTGCGGGTCGCTCGTGCCCACGCTGATCGAAAGCGAACTGTTCGGCCACGTGCGCGGCGCCTTCACGGGAGCAACGAATCCGAAGGATGGCTTGCTGGCGATCGCCGAAGGGGGCACCGTATTTCTGGACGAGATTGGCGAACTGCCGGTTGACTTGCAGGCCAAGCTGTTGCGGGCGATTCAGGAGAAGGAAATTCGTCCGGTGGGAAGCGTGAAGCGCGTTCCCATCAACGTGCGGATTCTGGCCGCGACCAATCGCGCCCTGGAACGGGCCGTGACCGAGGGCACGTTCCGCCGCGATCTTTATTTCCGGCTCAACGTCCTGACCCTGCGCATCCCCCCGTTGCGCGAGCGCAGGCAGGACATCCCGCTGCTGGTGGCGCATTTTCTGGAGCGCATCGGGCACGACACGGGAATGGAAAAGACCATTTCGGACGAGTCCCTCAAAGCGCTGCTGAATTACGACTGGCCCGGCAACGTGAGGGAACTGGAGAACGCGCTGGAGCGCGCGTGTGCGCTAAGCAGCGCGCACGAAATTCAGATGCGCGACCTTCCCACCCAGGTTCACAGCGCGCCCATCGACTTGATGAAAATGAGCCAGCCGACGAATGGCATCGTGCCCATGGCGGAACTGGAGAAACAGAGCATTCTCGCCGCGCTCGCGCAGGTGAACGGAGACAAGATGATGGCAGCGCGTCTGCTCAAAATCGGCAAGACGACTTTGTACCGGAAGTTGAAGGAGTACGAGGCGCAACCGAATTTGTGATTGGTAATTGGTGATTGAAAATCGCGCGGCCTCCCTGGGATCAAAATTGCAAATTGCCAATTACAAAATTTCAAATTGCCCCAGTCCCAAAACTGAGCGGTCGATCACAGCTCATGCCCAGAACGGGAGGTCAGGCGGAACCCAAAGCGCATAACTCATTCATTTTTAGGCTAAAACAATTGGCCCGGAAGTTGCGTAAGGGTTCACCATGATCCTTCTTGTGACGACGAGCGAGCGCGCATCGGAATGCGCCACGGCGCTCAATAAGGCTACTGGCGACAGGGTCGCGGTGGCGGAAAGCCTGCCCCGGGCAGCCACACTTTTGCGAGGGGAAGACTACCGTGCGGTGGTGGTCGATCAATATCTGCTCGAAAGCGAGCCCTATGAAACCCAGAACACGCTCGAGCACCTGGGCACCGCCATCCTGGTGCAGGTCAATCTGGCGATCACTGGAATGGCGCGTCTGGTGCGCGAAGTCCGGGCGGCGGTGCAGCGCCGCCAACGCGAGGAAACGAGGGCCCGCCAAGCGGCGCTCGCTAAGCTCCACAGTGAACTGAATGGCACCATCACGGCCCTGCTGCTGTCCAGCGAACTGGCCCTGGGAACCCCAGACCTGCGTCCGGCCGCGGCCGAAAAGCTGCAGTCGATTCACCAACTGGTGAAAAAACTCCGCCAGCAATTGGAGAGCGCGGGTGTAACCGGAGAGCCCGAACCTTTAGCACGCGTCTAGCTGCGCACGTCCAATGGTCCCAGCCGACGCCGATGAAGGGGTCTTCATTCATAGCCGCGCGCTGTCATCCAACCTCGCGATGAATTGGAAAAGAAAAACGGCGGGCAGATTTATCATGCCAGCCGTTCCTATTGATTTGATCGGGTCATCGGGTCATTTAAAGTCAAAAGCCTTTGAACTTCGATGGCACGATGGCACGATGACTCAATGTTAGATGACCCGATCAGTTATCAGCGTCGGCCGCGGAACCCTCCGCGGTTGACTGCGACCGGCCCGCGTCCTTCAAAGCCGCGCCGAACCGCCGGACCCGCAAAGCCGCGGGCGTAGGGGCGTCCGTAATATGGATGTCCCCAGCCGTGGTACCAGGGGCCTGCGCCGATAAAGACTCCGCCAGAGAACCAGCTCGGGCCATAGTAGCCGTAAGGCGCGCAAGCATACGGATAGTCCGGGTAATAGCCGTAAGCGCAGACGGGCGGGCCAGCCACGCCGACTCCAACTCCAACGCCCACTCCGACCCTCGCTCCGACTACCACCGCAGCCTGCGAATACGCGAGCGGCATGGCCAGTAAAGCAAGCAGTGCAACATATCTCAGGTATTTCATGGTGAACCTCCCTTTCGTTCCGCTTGGCGATTCGCGGTTGCGATCTGACGTTGCGATTCGCCAGAGCTTGAGGTCCTTCAGCTTTCTGTTTCTTCTGAAGCGCCTACTCCCTTGAACTCGGATGGCAAAGAAAAGTTGCGGCAAGGCGAGTGGCTGATTTCAGCCATCTTGCGTGAAATCAACCAGTTGGACGGGATGGGTGAAGCGGGACGTAAAGCGACAGGGAGCGGGCAAATACCGGTTTTCTTACGAGAAGTCGGCTCGAGACATTTACTCTCGACCGAAGGCCGGGGCGCGCTGCAGAAAAGTATAATGGGTTTACGCTCGAGGCTCCGGCGCATGAAGATAACCAAAGGCAACAATGAATATGCGTGCGTATTTCTTAAACCCGGATACTGGGAAACGGGCGTACTGAGCGATTTTTTCCAAGCGGGTGCGTCCGAAGACCGCACCCTGCCGGCATATTTTTGGACGGACAATTGTGATTTTGATTCTGTTGCTAACTGCTACGTGCTCGTGCTGACCCCGCTGCACAATAAGACGCACAACAAGACAGTTGAGGAGACCGTCTATCTCCCGCGTGAACATGTGCTCCTCCTCGTCGCCCAAAGAACCGCTCCCCCGCCCGGGGAGATCGGCAAGATAGGATTCAAATTACCCTAAAGTCCTTCGAGATATACTTTCGGGCGAAGGCAAGGCTACTTGGACACCCTTACCAGTTTGTCATCCTGAGCGGAGCAGGGACTTCATGAAGTGAAGACCCTGCGGAGTCGAAGGATCCCTACACAAAAGAGGCTGCTAGGGCGATTTTGCCATGCCCCACAACTCGCCGAAGAATGCCTGCAAAGAGTTCTTCTCTTTCTGGCCGAGGGTGACTACAAGGGCTGGAGAATTGCTAGCAGCATCTTTAATCGAGGGGCCGACGATGTAGGCGGTCTCGTCCACAATGATAAAACGATCATGGAGAGGTTTGTATCGCCGGTGAAGAAACTTCGTGTATTGCTGCGAAAAGCGCTTGGCTCTCTCCTCGAATTTGTCCCGAGCTTGGGCGTAGATAAGTCTGAACGTGCAGTCCTTGGGAATGACATCCAAAACGGTATCAAAGATAGTTCCGTCCACCCACGAATCAGCGATAAGCACCTGGTTCTTCGCAGACGCAAAGGTCGTGCGCAAGAACTTGTCAAAGGTGTGGGTGGCTTTTCTACCAAAGATCGTCAGCGATCCAGATTTCTTTAAGTCTCCGGCAGTGAATTCGGGAACAAGTGCCCTCCAAGATTCTCAAATCCCGCTTCCGTTATGCGAAATCTGCCCTTTACACCAGTGGGATTAACCCACCCGGCACCTTGGGCCCTGTCGTAAAAGGCGGGGTTATACTTGATGCCGAGCACTGCCTTGGGCCAGCCGGCCTTTACTTCACCGGTGCCTATCTCAACTATTGTGTCGCCGCCGCACTGTACCGCGGCAACAGCCAAGAATTTCTGGTGACCGCTCATGTCCTTGAGCGGAAGTTTCTTCAAAAATGCTTTGAGATTTTGGGTAAAGTCCATAGGCTGCCAATTTTGTACGCCTAATCAGAAAATGTCGCGCCACTGCGGTCGAAGAAAATACACACCCTTTTTCTTCGTGTTGACCCACCCGTTCTCTTTTGCGGCATTGGTATAGAATCGATTGAACTTACCGTCCAATAAATTCGGCGCAGTCATTTTGTTCCAGTGTCCTTCGACCGCT
The DNA here is from genome assembly GCA_963797885.1 of uncultured Acidobacteriaceae bacterium. Taxonomy (GTDB): domain Bacteria; phylum Acidobacteriota; class Terriglobia; order Terriglobales; family Acidobacteriaceae; genus Acidiflorens. The sequence continues at coordinate 10,709 of CAWCRQ010000037.1, forward strand.
TTGAGGTCCACGTCAACCCCTGCCTTTCCTTTCGCTAGGAAGGCAACAAGAAGAACAAACTTCTTCGGACCACTAAGATCCTGCGCATGTGCCTTCACAAACGCCCGCTCATTGGTCTCGAAATCGAGATTGCGAGGCGCATGTGAGCCCCTGCTAGGTCGTGCAGACTCAGCCGGGGCCTTTGCTGACTTTAGGCGCGCCTGGCCTTGAAGTCCGGCGATGCATTCATCCAGCAACCACCGTGCCTCGCGGAGCTTCGTCAGCACATCGGAGCGCTTGTTGGTTTTACTTTCTTTCGACATAGACTTTCCTGCCCCCCTCCTGAAGCGAGACCAACGGGCCGCCCTTGGGAGTAAGGTTGTTCAAGGCGACATGCGCTGCCTGCCTACTGTAGTGGTAGCCATTGTCGGATAGCGCAGTCCTAACTTCCGCGAGTCCCTGCTTTTTTTTGAAAAAGCCTTTTGAGATAAGGAAGCGGATGCCCCCCGTAGCACCGGCAAAGTCCGAGGCCTTCGTCTCGGCCCTGCCGTCCTTGGGCCCTCCCTTTCGACCAAAAACTGCCTCTTCGAGCCGTGCGAGGCGCTGTTCGATTGTGAGAGTCTTTCTCTTCATTGTCGGCCTATCCCGTGTACAGCCACCGCTTTTTGTCCTTAATGCGCCTAAGCTGGCGACGTCGCACAAGTCGCAGCAGGGTCGGCGACAATGTTGTTACCGGATAGAAGTGACCCATTTCCTCAAGAGCGACCTTGATTGCTGAAAGATCCTTGGGTTTGCGAAAAAAACTTCCGTCAATTAGAGAACTGACTAAGTTGACCGGAGTGGCCTTCTGAGCCTTGCTGCCCTTTGCTGCCTTCTTCCTGGATAAGAGCCCACGTGGAGAAGCAGCTTCGCCGCCGAGCTGCGCCACCACTTTGGCGACCTCTTCAGGCGTGCCCTCCACAGTTATTTTCGTATCACCCTTTGTGATGTGTGCTTTTGCCATATTCAACTATTCCTATCCGGAGATCTTAGAATACCTGAATATGAGGCACTGTCAAGCTCAGATTGAACTTGCGCAAAAGTGCCCGCCTCCGAAGCCTGCAGGAGCCGGGTGCCCCACTCATCGCGTTCTTTGCGATGAGTGGGACGCCGCCCCACTTCCGCAATCTCGCCCCTGACTTTTTTCATCACAAATCATCTGTGAGCACCATCACAGACTTCCCGCCCGCCATGAGCGACAATGGAAATCTGATTGGGGCAGCCAGCAGCGTGCCAGTCTCCCAAGACGGCCCGCGAAGCTGCCCCAAACTCATTTTCAGCGCTCTTTGCTTCGAAAATACCTCTTAAGGAGGCCGCGCAGGCGGGACTGATCTTTGAAAACGAACGGAGCGCTCCTCGGGAGGAACCGTCCATTTTCATCGCCTAAGGTGACCATTGGGTCATGCTCGTTTGACAAAATACGGCAGCGACGAGTACCCCCGCAAGTGCACGCCAAATCGCAGAATTTACCGCTAAGTCCCATCTTTTGAATATTTTGGCTCTAACTGCTTTACTGTGAACAACTTAACCAAATTTGGGGGGAGGGGGGGTACCCCCCACAAATTGTTCAATTCTTCCTTCGAAAATACCTCTAAGGAGGCTGCGCAGGCGGGACCGATCTTTGCGGAGTAATCCAA
>CAWCRQ010000038.1:0-26542 GCA_963797885.1 uncultured Acidobacteriaceae bacterium
CAGCTATCCTGGTGCAGGAAATCACCATCCAGGTTGCGTGCCTGAGCCTGTTCGATCCCGTTGCTGGCGTCATCCAGTCGGCCAAGGGCGAGGTAATCTTCCGCCAGATTGGTGTAACCAACTATGCTCGGTTCCAGACGCAGTGCTTCTTGCGTCTCGCTCACTGCCTTCTCGTACTGGCCAAGTTGGCTGTAAAGGTCCCCCAGGTTGGCGGGCGGCACCGAATCAAGCGGATAGCTCTTCGCCCACAGTTCGTAAACCTGGCTGGCCTGCTCTAACTCACCTGTGACGTTTTGGTAGTACAGAGAAGAGATGCGGTATTTCTCCCGTTCGCTAACTCGGTCGCGCAGCGCATAGGCCTTTTCAATGCTTGCCGCAGCTAGACTGGCCTGTCCGAGATTGATGTATGCAACCCCGAGGGCGGCGTAGGCTGCGGCGAAATTGGGATCAAGTTCGAGGGCGCGCTTTTGGAACGGGATCGACGCGGCATCGCCCTTGGTGCGGAAAGTGGTGATGCCCATGCTGAAGGCTTTCAGCGCTTCCAGAGACGTTGTGGTTGCCTCCACCGGCACGTCGAATTTCTGGATTGAGGCCAGCGATTCGCCAAGTTTGGCGCGCAGGCTGGTTGCTGCCCTGCCCAGTGCTTTCAGCACATCTTGTTTGCCCGCCGCCTCTTCCTGTTCCTTGGCAAGCGTATCCCCGCTGCTGCATCCGACAGCGTCCAAGCCGATCACATACTGACCGCCCAGGCTTGAAATTGACCCCAGCACAATTGCCTTGCTGCCCGTGCGCACACATAGTTCTCTGGCCACCTCCTGGGTGATGCGGTCGCTGGTTTGGCGGCCCATGAGGCGCAGGGTTTCACTTACCTTGCGATCAGAGAGAATGTTGATGAACGGGGACTGGCCCAGTTGCACCGCCAGAGCCTGCTTCATTGCACCGTCAAAGACTACATCTCCTGTAGTGTTGTCGAAGTCGGCCACCACGATAATGTCTTTCTCCTTCAGCGGAGCAGCCTTCGTCAGCGGCGTCGTGGACCGCGAACGCCAGTAAAGGCCAGCGGCGATCAGGGCAGCCACCAGCACGACGACGGCGGGGACAACTACTCTCCAGAGCTTCCTTCGCCCAACATCGGGAACTTCGAGGGCCCTCGCGGCAGCCGATGAAGATGATGCACTGACGGCAGGAGCCGAACCCGAGGCTGGAGGCGAGGTAGGGGCTGAGTCTGGCGGCGATGTAGCGGCCACGGCTACGGTCGGAAGTCCAACCTCCTGCGCTGCCATCACCGTGCCCGAACTCGCTGGTACGCCGTGGCGCGATTCCGTTTCCCGTTTCAGCCGCTTCAGGTCGGCTCGCATTTCCGCCGCAACCTGATAGCGTAGCTCGCGGTCTTTCTCCAACGCCTTATTGATGATCTCTTCCAGCTTGGGCGGAAGGTCAGGATTCAGGCGAACAGCGGGCGTCGGCTCCCCGTCCAGAATGGCGTGGGAGATCACGCCGGATGTTTCACCCCGGAATGGCAAAGTACCGGTCGCCATCTCGTACAGAACTGTCCCGAAGGAGAACAAATCCGTGCGGCCGTCCAGTTCCTTGCCTCGCACTTGCTCCGGCGACATGTAGGCCACCGTCCCCAACGCTGTTCCTGGGCTAGTCAAATGTTGCTCGTCGACAGATCGCGTTTGTGTGTTCACCGCTCCTACATTGCCCGAACTGTCTGCAAGCATGACCTTGGCCAGCCCGAAGTCCAGAACTTTGGCATGCCCGCGCTTGGTGACAAAGATGTTGGCGGGTTTAATGTCGCGGTGGACGACGCCGGCAGCGTGAGCGGCGTCGAGAGCGTCCGCAATCTCGATTCCGATGGAGAGCAGCACCTCTAGATCCATCGGACGGTTGCCGATCAAGTGCTTCAGGGTCTTACCGTCGAGGTGCTCCATGGCGATGAACGCCTGGCCGTTCTCTTCGCCAATGTCGTAGATGGTGCAGATGTTGGGATGGTTGAGAGCGGACGCGGCCTTAGCCTCACGCCGGAAACGCTCCAGAGCCTGGCGGTCTTGGGCCACGTCTTCGGGCAGAAACTTTAGAGCCACAAAGCGATCGAGCCGGGTATCCTCGGCCTTGTAGACGACACCCATCCCTCCGCCGCCCAGCTTCTCGACGACGCGGTAGTGCGAGATGGTTTGGCCGATCATTAGGGGCAAATCTTACGTGGATGAAACGGGCAAGTCAATGAAAGCCGTGAGTTGGCGGCATCTCAAGAGGGTCAACGGCGAAACATGCAGAGATGAGATTTCGCCAGGGGTAAAATACCGCTGTGGGAGGACCTGAACATGGCCAGCTTACCGCATCCTGCAGACCAAAACGGCTACACCACGATGCGCAACCTGAAGTGGTCACACGCAGAAAAATGGTCAGCTTCTGATCCTGAAAATTTTTCGTCTGCTTTGCCGCTGCGGTGCTAATCTTTTTCATTGCCGGTCTCCTTATATCTCGTGCGCTTCGAGCGCGTCGATAACTTGTCGTATCGCATCCCGCCGGAGACCGGCCTTCTCATCCCATCTGATTTCGTCAACCATCAAGGGCTGAGCCGTCCCCAACTCGACGCAATTTGGTTAACGGAATGTCGACGTTCGTCAACGACTGCGATAAGTCCGCGGCCCGCGTGCTGACGTGCTTCGTGGACGTTTCCCGCCATCGCCTCACTGGACCCGAAGCGGGCACGGATTTCTTGGAGGACATTCAAAACATCGGGCTCTTTGATCCTTGCGCGAGTCGTCGCGGCAGGTGAGCTGAAAATCCACGCTGATCGACGAGCAGGCGAACCTCGAAAGTCACTGTTTGCCCAGCTAACGAATCAGTAGCGTCTTAGTTAGGACAGTGGGCCAACGACCTAGCCTTCGGGCCGCCAAGGGAGGCGATCAAAATGGATATACGGCAACAATCAGCGCTGTTTTCTACACAAGAAATGAGATTCCAGACAAAAAAAGTGGCGGTTTCTTTTCTTGCGACCGTTCCAATCACGGTTTTGCTGTTTCTTGCCGCATTGAATCCGCCCAGCGCGTTGGGGGTTCCGAGCTATGCGCGGCAGACGGGCTTGGCGTGCAGTGGCTGCCACTACGCGCCCCCGGAGCTCAACCCTGCCGGACGAAGGTTCAAGCTGCTCGGCTACGTTGATAGAGGGGATGACACCAAAGTCGTGTCATCGGATGGAAGCAAAACGCATGCCGCGCTTAATCTTCTCGCTGCGCTGCCCCTTTCCGTGATGTTTGAGGCCTCATTTACCAATACCAATTCACCGGTGAAGGGGACGCAGAATGGCAGTTTTGAATTTCCTCAAGATATATCGCTGTTCCTGGCTGGGGCATGGACAAGCAACGTTGGCAGCTTTCTTCAAGTGACTTACGACACCCAAACCAACCATTTCCACAGCGATAATACAGATATCCGCTACGCGAATAAGACGAAAGTGAGCGGCAAGGAACTGGTTTACGGCTTGGACCTCAACAACAATCCGACGGTAGAGGACCTTTGGAACAGTACGCCCGCATGGGGTTTCCCCTGGATCGCCAGCGATTTTGCACTCACTCCCACCGCAGCTCCCATCATTAGTGGCCCTTTGGCGCAGGACGTCGCAGGATTCGGTGGCTTCGCGATGTGGGACAATCATCTGTATCTGGATGTAGCGATTTATCGCTCGGAACACGTGGGCAGTCTTCAGCCGAATCCAGGAGTTGGTCCCCACAACATTGTCGGGGTTGCGCCATATTGGCGCGTCGCTTGGCAGGAATCGACCGGGACGACGCAGTTTGAGATCGGCAGCTATGGAATGCACATGAAGAGCACCAACAGCGCGATAAATAATGGGGCAAATGACCTCTATGATGGGTACACGGATTGGGCCTTCGACACTCAGTATGATCGGACATTATTCAGGAAGGACATTCTTTCGCTGCGAGGCACGTATATTCGAGAAAATTCCCAATTGGCATTCAGCGCCAGCATACCCCCTCCCGCGGGTCCATTGGCATCACCGGGCGGGCACCATCTAAACACTTTCATGGCCAACGCCGAATACCATTTCGGCAATCGCTATACGGGCACATTCGGTTGGTTCATTACCCAGGGCACGGCCGATATCAATCTGTATGGGCCGGGCGGCAGTGCCAATGGCGACCCGAGAAGCGCCGGATATATCGCAAACGTCTCGTTTTGGCCGTGGCAGAATCTGCAGCTCGCCGCCCAATACACCGCATATACTCGCTTCAATGGCGCCGCGAACAACTACGATGGCTCGGGTCGCAACGCGAGTGCTAACAATACTGTTTATCTGGATGCGAAATTCCTTTTCTGACACGCACGTGAGCAATTACGAATTACAATTGCAAAGGAGAACAACGCAATGAGACACAAGGGATTCATATTAGCGGTACTGACAGCCGGGTTGTGCATCGCAGCATGGGCCGGCGATATCGAGGGAAAAGTTACTGGAATGAAGGGCCAGTCGGTGGTTTACGTCGACGCCATTGCGGGCAAAACGTTTCCCGCTCCCAAAGAGCACCTGGTCATGGATCAAAAGGGGCTGGTCTTTGTGCCGCACATCATGGTCGTACAACAGGGCACAACCGTTGAGTTCCTGAATAGCGATAATGTGCAACACAACGTCTTCTGGACGGCTATCGCCGGCGACAAGAAGGCAGGACACAATCTTGGGACGTGGCCCAAGGGTGAGAAGCGTCCCTTTACATTCGATAAGGTGGGCGTCGTGCCACTGCTCTGCAATGTACACCCGGAAATGGCGGGATATATCATTGTCAGCCCAACTCCCTATTTTGCCGAAACCGACGACAGCGGCAATTACAAGATCAAAGACGTTCCCGACGGCAGCTACACCGTAGTTGTGTGGCATGAAGGCGCCAAGAACCAGTCCAAGCCGGTTGCTGTGGCGGGCAACAGCAAAGCAGACTTCACGCTGAGCAAGTAGGAAAACTAAGGAGCGGGCGGCCACGTCCGCTCCCCGCCACTTCGGGTAGAATGCTTTCCACTAGACGAACGCACTGGGGATTGCCATCTTGCTGAAGCGGTTCAAAGACAAGAAGGTCGATAGGGATTGGTTGAACGCCAACTTTCCCTGCATGATGGCTTGTCCAGCCCACACGAACGCGGGCCGATATGTCGCGCTCATCGCGGAAGGGCGGTTTGAGGAAGCTTACAAGTTTGCCCGCGATCCCAACCCGCTGGCGAGCATCTGCGGCCGGGTCTGTGCGCATCCCTGTGAGACTGCCTGTCGCCGTGGGGATATCGATCGGCCCATCGCAATACGGGCGCTCAAACGCTTTCTGACGGAGCGGCACGGCCCTGAATCGAAGCGTCCGGTTGACATCAACGCGGGACGGGGTCAGAACAAGCTGCCCTTCAAAGTCGCCGTGGTCGGCGGCGGCCCGGTCGGACTATCAGCGGCACATGACCTGGCTCTCATGGGCTACTCGGTCACGATATTCGAAGCCGCCCCTGTGGCCGGCGGAATGCTTTACCTCGGCATTCCCGAGTACCGCTTGCCTCGTGACGTGGTGGAAGCGCAGGTGCGGGAAATCCTGGCGACCGGCGACATTACTCTCAAACTCAATCAGGCGGCCGGGCGCGACTTCATGGTTTCCGACCTGCGCCATCAGGGCTTCGATGCGGTGCTGATCGCCGTGGGCGCGCATCGCAGCCGCGATCTCACGATTCCGGGGGTTGATCTGGATGGTGTTTACAAGGGCATCGATTTCCTGCTCAATGTGAATCTCGGCTACAAGTTCACCATCGGCAAAAAGGTCATTGTGATCGGCGGCGGCAATGTGGCAATGGACGTGGCGCGTTCAGCGGCCCGCGAAGTGGTCCGGCAGCATGTCGCCGGAGTAGAAGACCTGGAGCCTTCGCTGGAGAGTGTAAGTGCCGTGGCCACGAAAGAGATGGTTGATGTTTCACTTTCTGCTCTTCGCCTGGGAGCGCAGGAAGTACACCTCGTCTGCCTGGAAAAACGCGAAGAAATGCCGGCGGCGCTGGAAGAGATTGAAGAGGCCGAAACGGAAGGCATCGTTATGCATCCCGGCTTGGGCCCCAAGCGCATGATTGGCAAAGATGGCAAAGTTGTGGCGCTCGAGACGCTGAAGACGAAATGGGTCTTCGATCAGAACAAGCGCTTCAATCCTGCGTTCTATGAGGGCAGTGAAACGCAGCTGGAGTGCGACACCATTATCATGGCGGTCGGCCAGGCGCCGAACCTGGACTTTCTCAAACCTGCAGACGGCGTGGAACTGTCTCCCCGTGGGCTGATCGCCGTGAACCCGCGAACTTTGATGACCTCGGCGGACGGAATCTTTGGCGGTGGGGACTGCGTCTTCGGCCCGCGTCTGATCATCGATAGCGTGGCTGACGGCAAGCGCGCTGCGGTCGGCATTGATGAGTTCTTGCGTGGCCAGAGACACCCAGATCCCATTGTCGAAGTCGAGATCTTTAAGCGCCACAGCATGCCGCTGGAGTTGTTGGACCTGGTTCGCCCGCCCATACCCATGCTGCCCCTCGAGCGGCGTACCGGAGTGACCGAAGTCGAGGTCGGCTACGACGCCGCGTCCGCGATGGAGGAAGCCCAGCGGTGTCTGCACTGCTGGGTAAACACGGTCTTCGAGGGCAGCCCCGAAGACGGGAGTATGTGCATTCTGTGCGGCGGTTGCGTGGATGTGTGCCCGGAAAACTGCCTGTCGCTCGTATCCCTCGATCGCATCCAATTCGAGCCCGATGCGGTGCAGCAGATTCGAGAGAACCAGGAATTGTTTGGGGTGGAGCTCGACGAAGTCGCGGCCGACGAACTCGGCATAGTGACCGGGTCAGCCATGCTGAAAGACGAGACTCGCTGTATTCGCTGCGGGCTGTGCGCCGCGCGCTGTCCCGTTGGCACCATCACCATGGAGTCATACAACCTGGATTCCGCCGAGCCGACGGGATTGATTTCGGTGGAAGCCATCGATGGACCACTCAGACCAAAATCGCCGGTTACGGCTGGAGGCCCGAAGTAAGCGTTCGAGGTGAGCGTTCGAGGAAAACCAATGTCCGAAGAAAAAAAGAACACGCCGGCGGAACGTGGCTCGGGGCTTGGCTCGCAACCGGGCAACGAGTTCGACCGACGCGCTTTTTTCGTGAAACTGGGATTGGGATCGCTGAGCATCGCCGCTGCCGGCACGGCGGCATTCTCCTACCAGTTTCTCTCGCCGAATGTCTTGTATGAGCCTTCTCCCATCGTCAATGCAGGCAAGCCGGAAAATTATGCGGTCGATTCGGTGACGATGGATGTGAACGCAGGAATTTATCTCATCCATGCGCAAGAAGGTTTTTTTGCGCTGAGTGCCGTCTGTACCCACCTCGGCTGCCTGACCGCATGGAAACCTGAGTTGGGAATCATCGCTTGCCCTTGCCATGGCAGCAAGTTCACGCGTTACGGGGTCAAGATTGAAGGCCCGGCCCCCAGGCCGCTGCCCTGGCTGCAGACCTCGATCAGCGACGAGGGCGATCTGATGGTGGACCGTTCCATCACTATTCGTCCCATGCAGTTTGTGAGGGTGTGAGCGTGGCGAAAACAATCGTTACGAAAACAATCAAAGACTATTTCGAGGAGTTGCGCGGCACGCGGGTTTGGCGTTCGGTGTTCCGCAGCGGGACCGGATCCAGTACTCTGCGCCGGGCGCTCGCGGTGCAGCAGAACGTATTCCTGCACCTTTTCTCCACCAAGGTGCGGACCCGAATGCTCAGCTTCAGCACGACCTGGTATCTGGGCACCCTGACCTTCGGAACGTTTCTTATATTGGTCGCCACTGGCATTCCCTTGATGTTCTATTACCATCCCTCGGTGCCGCAGGCCTACGCGGACACTAAGGATCTGCAGTTTGTAGTTTCCTCCGGCTTATTTCTGCGCAACCTGCACCGCTGGTCCGCGCATGCCATGGTCTTTCTGGTGTTCGCGCACATGGCTAAGGTGTTCTACCGCGGCGCTTACCGGTCGCCACGCGAGTTCAATTGGGTCATTGGAGTGATCCTACTGCTGATTACGTTGCTGCTTAGCTACACCGGCTATCTGCTGCCTTGGGATCAGTTGGCCTTTTGGGCGATTACGGTGGGTTCTAATATCGCATCTGCCGTCCCCGTAATGGGCAACAAGGTTCACTTTCTCCTGCTCGGCGGCAACATGGTAAACGCCAACGCTCTGCTGCGCTTTTACGTGCTGCACTGCATGATTCTGCCCCTGGTGGCGATCCTTTTTGTCGCGGTGCACTTCTGGCGCATTCGCAAAGATGGCGGCCTCTACGCCCACCAAAGCGAGCCAAGAACGATCGCGGCTAAGCCAGTTCCAGCCGCCGCGAAGGGGGCGCAATAGCCAATGACCGATCCCATAGGTGATAAGACGACCAACTCGAAAGATTTCATCGCCGGCATGGGCTCAAATGCCCGCAAGTCGCCGACACGTGTCGTCTTCGTCACCCGCCGCACCTCGGCGCAGGTCAAGGTCAGGGACGAAGATCAGATACAGACATATCCGGAAGTCCTCTTCCGCGCCATCGTCGCCATCGAGGTGCTGACGATCGCGTTGGTGGGCGTGTCTCTTCTCTTCAACGCACCCCTGGAGGGCATTGCCGATCCCTCCCACACCCCCAACCCCGCCAAGGCGCCGTGGTACTTCCTCGGCTTGCAGGAAATGCTGCACTACTTTCCCCCGGTGGTCGCGGGTGTGCTGGTTCCGACTCTGGTAGTGATCGCGCTGATTGTGATTCCGTATTTCAACATCAACGTAGAGGCCGAGGGTTTGTTCCTGAAGGATCGCAAGCGTCGTCTGCTCATTTTTTATCTGGCTGCGGCTGGGCTTTGTTTGTTCCTGTTGTTCTTTGATGTGTACGTGGCGTTGGTGCCGACCCTGATCGTCGCCGGGTTCATGGTGCTGGCCGCGCAAAGCTCGCCGCAGTCGACTTCGGCCTTCCGGAGTTATCTGGCCTCCAAGCCACTTTCATACTGGATCATGACCTGGTTTCTGTTCGAACTGGCCGTACTCACGGCGGTTGGCACTTTCTTCCGCGGCCCGGGTTGGTCCTGGGTGTTGCCTTGGAGGAGCTAATTGAAGAACACGCTATCTTCCCTGTGGCAGACATTGTTCGGCCATCCCGTGAGCGCTTTTGGTTCGGCTAGTCTGCTGTTGCTGATTTCGCTGGCCATTGCGCCGGCCAAAAATTACTTCAGTGAATGGCGTCACTACCAGAAACAGTACTTGGCGCTGATTCGAAGCCGGGGAGAAGCGGTAACCCTACAGCGCCACTTCCACGACGGAATCCAGCAGATCTGGCTTCCCGGGCTTGGAGTCGTAGATCGCTGCACCACCTGCCACGCCGGATTAAAAGAAGCGAGCCTGGCCGATGCCAACCTTCCCCAGCCCTTCCGCCGGCATCCGGTAATCCCGCACACGCTCGACCAGTTCGGCTGCGTGATGTGTCACCGTGGGCAAGGCCCCGCCACCACCGTCGAGCAAGCTCACAGCAGCACGGAGGCCTGGGAGCAGCCGATCTTGCCGGCACGGTACGTACAATCCTCCTGCGGGCAGTGCCATCGCGATCCTCTGACCGGCACACCGCAACTGAACCTAGGACGAAATCTGCTGGGCCGTTATGGCTGCGTGCATTGTCACGCCATCAAACTACCCGACGGCAGCGCGATCAAGCCGACCGACGATCCGCCATCGCTTGAGCACATCGCCGACAAGACCACAAGGGAATGGATTTATGCGTGGTTGAAGGATCCTCAGGCCTACGCCGTCACCGCGACCATGCCGAATTTCAAGTTGAGCGATCCGGACGCGCGCGATATTTCGGCATTCCTGATCGCCAGCAGCACACCGATCCCTGGAGACACGACGCCAGTCGCTCCAGCTAGCAAGGACCAGAAGGCGCCAGATCCGGCAGCTGGAGCCAGCTTGTACGGAGAGTCATTCTGCGCTTCTTGCCATGCCGTGCAGAATGCTGCCGGGAATGTGGTGGGCGGCGATGTCGGCCCGGAACTGACCCGGGTCGGCAATAAGGTGAAGCCGGAATGGTTGTGGGCATGGTTGCGCAATCCGCGTGTCTACGATTCAGGAACCGCCATGCCGCACTACCGTTTCACGGATCCGCAACTCTCCCTGCTTACTGCCTACCTCGGGAACAAGACGGATTCCGATCTGCTGGCCAACGTGCATCTCGACACCGCGACGCCGGAACAGATTGCGCACGGCAAGCTTCTGGTCACCGAATACGGCTGCGCCTCATGCCATGAGGTGAGCGGCATCAAGAAGCCGGATAACTTCGCTCCGGAATTGACCCGCATCGGCAGCAAGCCGCTGACGCAGATTATTTTTCTGCCCGGAATGGCGCACGCCATACCGGATTACATTGCGGCCAAGATCCGGCAACCGCGTTCGTTTGGAGCGGCTCTGAAGATGCCGCAGTTTAGCCTCGCGCCCGCGCAGATTGATGCGTTGACGACCGCGCTGCTCTCGCTCACAGACCGGGCCCATGACTTGCCACTGGCATTGACCGTGCCAACGAAACCGCCTTCGAATTACGAGCCCGCGGGTAAGGCCGGACAACTCATGGCGGACATGGCCTGTTTCACCTGCCACACCATCAACGGTCGCGGCGGCGACATGGCTCCCGACCTGACCTGGGAAGGCAGTTCGGTGCAGCGGCCGTGGCTGCAGGCATTCCTGAAGAACCCTGGCACACTGCGCCCTGCGCTAATCCGCCGCATGCCGAGGTTCAATCTTTCCGATGACGACGCGAAGGAACTCACTGACTACATCATGACCGTCTATCAGACTCCGGCATTCGACCGCGACTCTATGCCGTCCAGCGGGTATCCGCCGGCTCAGGTGGAGCAGGGGAGACAGCTTTTCTATTCCAAGTATGCCTGCCAGGGTTGCCACATCGTCGATACCAAGGTCGACAAAGGCTACGTCGGACCAACGCTCACGCAAGTAGGCTCGCGCCTGAATGCCGCGTGGATTTACCACTGGCTGAAGGACCCGCAAACCATGCGGCCCGGCGCCATCGAACCAAACCGCAACATGAACGACGAAGATGCCCGCGCTCTGACCGCATTCCTGATGACGCAGAAGGGCTCCAGCAAGCAGGAGGCGAAGAAATAATGAACCGACTCTTGCGGGCACTCTTCGTCGTCTCCCTCATTCTCGTGAGCGCAGGGTGCACGCGCAAGCCAGGAACGGCCTCAGCTCTAAAACCCACAGGGTTCGGCGCCGCGCTGGTAGAGTCGAGTGGAGGCAAGCAGATCGGCGCGACCGGCACGGTTCTCCCTCAGCCCTTGGTCGTTCAGGTCAACGACGAACAAGGGACGGCTGTCACCGGAGCATTGGTCGAGTTCAGCGGGCCCGCGGGCGTCAGCTTTGACCCTCCGAGTGGCCTAACCGATTCCAGCGGGCAGGTCAGCACCAACGTCGCTCTGGGCGGCATGGCGGGCCGATATCAACTCACCGCGCGCACACTGACGAAAGCTCAGAAGTCAGCCGAACTCAAGATTGAAGAAATTGCGCTGGGATATCAACAGATGGTCGGATTCCAGCTCGACAACAAGTATTGCGCTCGCTGCCACGATCCGGAATCCACGCCGGAGCGGGTTTCCAATTACGACAATCTGGAGACCAAGCCGCACTCATTTACCGAGGGCGACACACTCAACAAAATGAGCGATGCCGGTCTGATAGCCATCATCAGCCACGGCGGACCCGCGCTCAACAAGTCCGCACTGATGCCGCCGTACGGTTACACTCTGAGCAAGACAGAGATCGAGGCGCTGATTTCGTACATCCGTCTGATCTCCGATCCTCCCTATCATGCTTCCGGAACGGTATACGCACAAAAGTAGGGCCGTTGGCGCGAAAGACTACCTCTTTGCCCAGTCTCTGTTGTCGCTCAATCTCCGGCAATAACAGTTCTGCCCAGTATTCGTGAGGTTCTGAAACTGATCGTGTCCCAGGATGTTTTCGCCGAACCGGAAGAAGGGCTGCGTCTGTTGCACAAGTGGCAGCTGACAGGGGATATTGAAGAAGAAGTGCAGTGGAAGCGGCGGGATCAGCGGCTGATTACCGTTCGGCTGAGCGGCCGCGTCTTGGGCACTGAGAACCTGGGGGCCGCTAGGCTCGAGGTGATCGCAGAGGACGTCACCGAACGGCGGGCACTGGGAGAACAATTGCGTCAGGCGCTGAAGATGCGTGTATTCCGGGTACTTGGTGGCAGGAGCACCGTGCACCATCGTGTACGCGTCCTCCGCGCCAACGCCGTATGCCCCAACATGATTCTTGGCGATGTCCGTCAAAGAGTCGTACGTACCGCGGACGTACCCGTACTGACGATCACGCTCGTGCCCCGCGATTAGTCGAGCTCTTGCGGTCAAATCATTTAGTTAATGTCCGCAAGTGCTCGACAGTTTCGGAAGGCTCAGGGCGGATCGTATAATCCGCGTTCACATCGGCCGCACGGATGATGCCCTGCTTGTCAATCACGTACCGCGCGGGCAGCGGCAAGCGATATTCCGATTCATCGTGGAACCTGTCCAAGGTGCTCCCGAAGGACTTGTAAAGCTCCCGCAAGTAGTCCGGCAGCGTAAACACGAGCCCGAACCGCTCTGCGGTCCTCAGGTGAAGATCCGTCAGGATGTCGAACGTCAGGTTCAGCTTCTTGTGAAGGCTGCGGGTGTAACGTTCGAGTTCAGGAGTGAGCACCACAATGCGCGCTCCCATATTTGTGACCTCAGATTTGACCTCCTGTAGAGCCTCCAGCTCCATGTTGCAGTAGGGTCACCAATGGCCTCGGAAGAAACCGACCACCAGCGGTCCTTCGCGCAAAAGATCACTCGAGGCCACTTGTACATGCTCTTGATTGAATAGCGTGAAGCTCGGAGCGCGATCTCCCACTTTCAAGGCGCGATCTAAAATCCCCGAAGCCTCGAGCTCTGCTGTCGCCCGATGCATTTTTTCGATCGCCTCGTGCGGCGCGTTATAGGGCGGAGCGCCAGACTCAAAGGACTTCTTAAATTCATCCAGTCGTTGTTTAAGACTTGCCATCATCCTTGCTCACTTCTCGTTCCGGGAAATGTGAATCCCAGGTGTGCCCGTCAGATTTGCGCTACGCCACCATCCACAAAGAGTTCAACGCCCGAGCATGACTCGCTTCAATCACCCATTTAAGAGGTAATTCGCCTGCCACGGCTGCCGGCGCGATGGGATGCTGATCCACTTTCATAAATTCCCCAACCTCGAACCGCTGCCCTCGGCAGAATACAAAGGCCGTCCAGATTTACTTAGACCAGCCTGACGTTCCGTTCGATCGTTTCGATCACATCGTCCATCTTTCCGCTCCATACCTGTTTGGCCATGCTAAGGGTGAAGCCTTTGGCCGTGTGGAAAGGAACATGGGACGGTAGCGACAGGGCGAAAGGATCGACTACCGCATCCACGACAACGGGACCGCTCTTGTGGGCAAGGGCTTCAGCAAGTCCATCCCGAACGTCACCGGGATCTTCGATGCGGATGCCCTTCGCGCCCATCGCCTCGGCGACCTTGGCGAAATCGGGGTTCTTGAATTCGACGCCGAAGGGGATTATGCCGGCCTCTTCCTGCTCGATATTGACGAAGTCGAGCGACCCGTTATTGAGGATGATCTGAACCACCGGAGTCTTTCGTTGCACTTGGGTCAGAAGGTTGCCGAGCCCGAGCATGGTAAAGCCTCCATCGCCAGTCAGGGCGATGGTTTGCCGGCCGGGGTATGCCAACTGCGCGCCGAAGGCGTTGGGCGCGGCATTGGCCATGGATGCCCAGGTAAACGAGCCGAAAAACCTGCGATTTCTGCCGCCGCGGATATGTCTTGCCAGCCATATGCATGCCGTGCCTGTGTCGGCGAAAAACATCGCGTCGTCGGAAGCGAGATCGCTCAGGGTCGCAGCCAGAAATTCCGGACGTATGGGCTTAATCCCAGGTCCTTTTTCGACATAGTGTTGCAGAAGGCCGTGAAAAGAATTTGTGTCCGCAATATGTTTTTCGAGAAAGCGAGTGTCGGTTTTGGCACTCGCGCTTTGCAGCAAGGCGCTGACGGTCGGCTTGATATCGCCGACAAGCCCAAGATCAACGGCGGTCCGGCGGCCGATGTGTTTGGGATTTTTGTCGATCTGGACTTTCTTCACACGATCGCCGGGCAGAAATTCTGGGAAGGGAAAGTCGGTGCCGAGCAGGAGCAGCAGATCGGCTTCATGAATGGCACCGTAGGCTCCGCCGTAACCGAGCAAGCCGGTCATGCCAACGGCATTAGGATTGTCGTGTTCCAACCACTGCTTGCCGCGAAACGAATAGCCGACAGGCGCCTTCAATCTGCCCGCCAGTTCGACCACCTCATCGCGGGCATCCCTGCAACCATCGCCCCCGAAGATTGCCACCGTTTTCGCGTCGTCAATCATCTTCACAAGCTGATTCAGATCGGCGTCGGAAGGCCGGAGGATGGGCGGGTTAGGGATCATGATCTCGGAAGGATAGTCGGCCACATCAGCCGACGCGACGTTGCCCGGGATCGAAATTACGGTAGGCCCATTTTCCAAGACAGCCGTTAGGATGGCGGTGTTGATGATCGACCGCGCCTGCCCAGGGTTAACAAGCCGCCCGGTGTAGAGAGATGCAGCCGCGAAGAATTTGTAAGGATTGAGTTCTTCGAGCGCCTCGGTGTCGATCAGGCTTGTCTCCACGTCGCCCGCAATGGCAATGATCGGAGCGCCCTCTTTGCGCGCCTCCATCAGCCCATTGAATAAGTGCGTGACGCCAGGGCCAGCCGTTCCACACACCGCAACCGGGTTGCGGGTTAGATAAGCTTCCGCCACGGCGGCAAAAACTCCGTACTCTTCGTGGCGGACATGAATGAGCTCGATCCTGCCATTGCGGTGCAGTCCGTCGATGACGGGATTGAGAGCGTCGCCAACAATGCCATAGCAGCGTTTGACTCCGGCGTTCGCAAGCATCTCCCACAAAAGGTCTGCCACTTTCCCTGACATAGAATGCCTCCCTTCAAGGCTGAAATTGCGATTTTGAATTGCGCATTCGGCAGATTACTTCCGCCCAATGACAACCATCTCCCAAGAGACGCCGAGAACGGATTGGGAGGGCGTGTGGGTCAAAAAGGAGATCCCGGCTTGGAACAGGGCGGCCGTGTAGCAGTCCCTCCAAGCTACGTCTGAGGAGCGAGAGGCGGGCATCATGATGGTCTCCCCGAAAAAGTGACTTGGAAAAACACAAGTAAGGCATGATGTACCCGAAATCGTCATCTTGAAATACGGCGGTTCCGGTATAACTTTCTTGTCAACAGAAATTATGCGGGCTCTGCCAGGGAACTCTCCCTTGACGCAGCATTCTCCTCGGTGGTTACGACTCCGAACGTCTGAATCCATTCTTCCGTCGCAATGAGAAGTGGGCTATCCGCGTGCAACGTGCTGCACAGGCTATAATTACGCCCACGCACGCCTCTAACGCCCGGCTCGAAACTCGGTCCTTATGAAATCCAGTCTCCGCTCGGCGCAGGTGGCATGGGCGAAGTGTATCGTGCCCTTGACACCCGCCTCGATCGTGTCGCGGCCATCAAGGTTCTTGCTTCTCATCTTTCGTCTTCGCCGGAACTGAAGCAGCGCATGGAGCGCGAGGCTCGCGCCATTTCTTCGCTGAACCATCCCAATATCTGCCATCTCTACGACATCGGCTCCCAGGATGGTGCCGATTTTCTGGTGATGGAATACCTCGAAGGCGAAACGCTGGCCGAAAAGCTGCGCAAGAGTGCGCCGCCTCTGAGTGAAATCTACAAAATCGGTATCGCCGTTGCCGAGGCGCTGGCATTCGCACACCGCAGTGGCATTGTCCACCGCGATCTGAAGCCCGGGAACATCATGCTCACACAGGGCGGGGAAAAAGTATCAACCGACTCGGTTGTGTATGCCATGATTCCGCCTGAGGGCAATCCAAAATGCCAAGCTTCTCGCGGCCCTTTTTTGGAAGTCCACGCGGGAACACCTTCCCACATGTCGATAAGGAATCGCGCTGTGCTCAAGGGCGAGGTCACCTATTTCGCCGAAATCGGATATATGCTGCCGGAACCTTGGGCGAAAAGAGCGATTGACTCGATCACCAATTTCGTCGTGATGAAAACTGGGACTATTTACATCGAACTGGTTGGGGTAGGCGCGATTCTAATTGTCGGAGTTGCAATGTTTGTCTTTTTCATACGCCGGAAAGCTCTCTTGCGAAGCCAGAACTAGATCGTTAACTATTTGGCCGAGGCAAAAGAAATTCTCTCCTAGTGAATGCTTTTTCATCTCAACTCTATCAACTTAAAGAAACCCAATGAATCAGCTCTGTCGGCTGCTCCACTTAGCAGCGATCTCTATTCGGTTTCGTCGGCCTCCCTGGACCCAAAAATGCAGCTATGAGCTACGCCCACCCCAAGGCGATGGGATCAGCATCAACGTTTTAAGGCCGCGTTTTTTCGCGCCCAGCGTCGCCAGCAAGCATTTCGGAACACAAGAGGCCCGCAATTGAAATCTTTACCGATCGCTATTGTCCTTCTCCTTGTGACCTCAATCAATGTGCAGGCACAAGCAGCCTTCGCTGGGCGCGGTGAACTCCCAAACTGTCCGTCCACAAGCTTCTGGACCAAAGCGAATACCACACTCCTCGCGCTGGATGCCGCTGCCAAGGGCGCTGACTTCTACTACACCATGCGAGGCATGGACCATCCCGGCTTGGCGCTTGAAGCCGACCCTATCGCTCGTCCCTTCGTCTCCCATGGCAACGCGTTGGCGGTTGGATATTTCGGCGGGTTACTAGTCATTGATGCCGCTGTGTCATACGAATTACACAAGCATCACCATGACCGGCTGTCGAAGGCCGCCTTGATCTTCGGTATTGTGAACAACGGGTATGGTGCGCAATATGATGGTCGCCAATACTAAAACAATCGGTCCCGTCAACCTCAGCGGTCGAATGTTTCATCTAGGAGTGATGAGCCATGCGAATGCTAGTTTCCAGAAGACATTTGGGGCGCTGCCAGAATCGAAGTTGTGACCGAAGAGATGCATGGGTCGGACCGAGATTCTGACCTAAAACTGATTACGAGCGAGCCTTGGTTAGTATGGCACTTATTTCTACGAGAGCGAAATGGCGCTCATCTCTGAGTGGATGCAGCAGTGTGGGAAAAAAGTAATTGACAACGCCGGCATTGTAAGAGACGCCTGATAGCAACAGTTATCGACCAACACTGAGAATGCCATCCTCAAAGCTTGTGACCAAGTTGGTGGAGCTCCGAGAGCGTTCTGATCCTTACTATCAACCAGAACGCGCTCACAGCGCTGTCAGCACGGGATGCGTGATTTCGACCATGATGCTCGGCGCATGCAGAAGCGTGTTGTGAATCAGGCAATGATTCGCGGCGTTCTCGACTCCGTCCCGATGTTGCTCGGTTAGCGGCGCGGTTGTTTCGATTTCAATGTGAAAGTTATCGATGCGCACGGGATCTTTCAGCTTTTCGGCCGTTACCCGAACGCGGGTGCCTTCCGTTGCCAGCTTGTGTTTGCGCAGATATTGCGCCGCGTAGAAACCGACACATGAGCCTAACGAAGCGAGCAGGAGTTCCGGCGGTGTCATGCCTTCATCGTGACCGCCATTCTCCGGCGGCTGGTCACTCACGATCGCGTGCTGACGCGCCTTGATTTCAAACTGCAACGCCCCGAGATGTTCCACGGTAACTTCCATAAGGGCCTCCCAACCTTTCAAACTCATTTAGCAAGACCAAATCAACGAACAACTACTTCAAAGCTTGACGAGTGAGCGCGGCGTCGAGGTGAGTCCTTACCAGACCGCGTGCCCGATGCAAGCGCGATTTCATGGCGGCTCGCGAGATGCCCAATCTCTGCGCGACTTCGTCGCCCCTCAGATCTTCGACATCGCATAACTCGTAGACCGGGCGGTACAGCACGGGCAACACGTCGATGGCTTCGTTCAGCAGTTGCTTCATCTGTTGCCGGGCCACTTGCACATCTGGAGGAGGCTCCGTTCCGGGAAGCTCGCGACCTTCGTCCTCTAACATCGAAAGCTGGAAGAGCGGGAGCAACGATTCGCGCTCCTTCAATTGCCAACAGACACGTTTCGCGATCTGCGCGAGCCAGGCACGAAAAGCGTCCGATTCGCGCAATTGATCGAGATGGCGGTATGCCTTGAGCAGGGCCTCAATCAACACGTCCTCGGCATCTTCCCGGTTGCCGCACACGCGGATCATCTGTCGATAGACGGCGTCCTTGTGCTGCCTAGCTAATGCGTCGAAGTCCACGGATCCATTGTGGCACTGCTCAGTCTCCACCGCATGACAAACGATCATGGACAAGTCCCGGATTGTTCCGCGTTGGGAGCAGCGATCTTGCATTGACTCAGCTTGTTCCACGGCATCTTTTCCAGGATGATCCCCATCGCGCAGATGTCGGTGAGTCCGGCGAAGGTGAGGCCCAAGCCGACGAATCCGCAAAGAAAGAGCCAACGCGGATTGACCGTCAGTGCCAAGATTGCGCCGGTCAGCACGAGTAAACCCGCGCCCAAGCGAACTTGGCGCTCTAATGACCACCGCGTCTTCACACTGACCACGATGGGGAGGTCGGCTTCGATCCACGCTTTCGTACCGCCTTCGAGGACCGTAATCTGCCGTTGGCAGGGCTCGAGCAGGCCGGCGGTCATCTGCGCGCGCTTGCCCGACTGACAGACGAGGACGATGAGAAGATTGAGACCGAGATCGCCCAGGCGTGATTCGATCTGGTCCATCGGAATGTTGACAGCACCGGGAATGTGGCCGGAAGCGAACTCGGCGCCGGAACGCACATCCACGAGCAAAACCGCAGGGGATGGGTGATTTCGCAGTTCGGAAACGGTTACCGTGGAGCTCAAATTTCCTCCTACATAGGAAAGAGCGGGAGTCCTGGCAAAAGGATTCAGGAATCTGCATTGCGATTACACTCAATGACCGGATCGTGAGTTTGTTGGCGGAAAATTCCGATATCACTCAGTAACCCCTCAATGAGAGGTTTGACTTCGTGCTGCAAAGACTTCCTCACCCTCTGGAAAGACGCCGACCCCGACATCCCCATCCTGAAGGAAGCCAAAGCCGAGTACGCGAAGCTGCAATAGCGGGGAAAAGTCTCTGCCTCGTCGCTTGCTGTCTGCCGATAGTTGTTGTAACCAGATGGGATGAGAAAGCCGGTCTCCGACGGGATGCGATACGCTCCCAAGGTATCGACGCGCTTTGAAGCGCAAGAGATAAAGGAGACCGGCAATGAAGTCAACAATCCTTTCGCGATGGCGACAACGCCACCGCTTTGATTGACTTGCCTGTTTCACCCACGTAAGATTTGCCCCTGATGATCGGCCAAACCATTTCGCGCTATCGTATCGTGGAAAAGCTTGGTGGCGGCGGCATGGGCGTTGTCTACAAGGCCGAGGACACCGAGCTAGGTCGTTTCGTTGCGCTCAAGTTCCTGCCGGATGACGTTTCCCGAGACCCGCAGGCATTGGAACGTTTCCGACGTGAAGCTCGTGCAGCCTCTGCTCTCAACCATCCCAACATCTGCACCATCCACGACATCGGCAAGCACGAGGGCCAATCGTTCATCGCGATGGAGTTTCTGGATGGCATGACGCTGAAACACCGCATCGGCGGGCGTCCGCTGGAAACCGAGTTGATTCTTTCGCTGGCCATCGAGATTGCCGACGCGCTGGATGCTGCTCACTCCGAAGGCATCGTCCACCGGGACATCAAACCCGCCAACATCTTTGTCACCAAGCGCGGGCACGCCAAGATTCTGGACTTTGGGCTGGCGAAGGTCAGTCTGGCAGGCAGCTCTTCGAGCAAAATTGCGTCTCTTAACACGCAGACGGGTTCGGTGGACGCGGAACATCTGACCAGTCCGGGCACAATGATGGGAACGGTGGCGTATATGTCGCCGGAGCAGGTGCGGGCGAAAGAGTTGGATGCGCGGAGTGATCTGTTCTCTTTCGGGGCAGTGCTGTACGAGATGGCGACAGGCGATTTGCCGTTTCACGGAGAAAGCTCAGCGATGATCTGTGAAGCCATCGTGAACCGCGCTCCGGTGGCCGTGGTGCGGCTGAATCACGACGTGCCAGCCGAACTGGAACGCATCATCAACAAAGCGATGGAGAAAGACCGCGAACTGCGCTATCAGGTTGCGTCAGAGATGCGGGCCGACCTAAAACGCCTGAAACGGGAAACGGAATCGCGGCAAGGCGTGCCAGCGAGTTCAGGGACAGTGGCGGTCGCACAGGAAAGAGGGCCGAAAGTTACTGAACCCCCGGCCAGCCAACCGCCGTCGCCAGCATCCGGTTCTTCCCCTGCGCTTGCTCCATCTCCGTCATCGAGCGCGGTGAAGGTCGCAGAAGTTCCCGTCGCGGGCAGGAAACTCTGGAAGGTTCTTGTTCCCGCCGCTGTGGTGGTGGCTGTTCTGATCGCCGGTGGCCTCTACTGGCGCTCGCGGTCCGCCACATCAGCGACGAAGGCTACCCCGCTCACCGAGAAAGACACTGTCGTCCTCGCCGATTTCATCAACTCCACCGGCGATCAGGTCTTCGATGGCACCCTCAAGCAGGCCCTCGCCGTCGAGCTGGAACAGTCCCCGTTCCTCAACATCCTTTCCGACCGCAAAGTCGGCGAGACGTTGAAGTTGATGGGCCGCGCGCCTACGGAACATGTCACCGCTGAGGTGGCCAAGGAACTCTGCCTCCGCACCGGCAGCAAAGCCGTTCTGAGCGGATCGATCTCCAACCTTGGCAGCCAGTACATCGTCGGCCTCGATGCTGTTGCCTGCAATACCGGCGACAATCTGGCTAAAGAGCAGGCGGAAGCTCCCAGCAAAGAAGGAGTGCTCAAGGCGCTCGACAGCGCGGCCACTGCCATCCGTACGCGTCTGGGTGAATCGCTTGCTTCGGTGCAGAAATTCGACGTGCCCGTGGAAGCCACCACGCCCTCGCTCGAAGCCCTGAAAGCCTTCAGTATGGGCGTCACCACCTTTCGAGCCAAGGGGAATGCTGAGGCTATCCCGTTCTATAAACGCGCTCTCGAACTCGATCCGAATTTCGCTGTGGCCTATGCCAGTCTGGGCCTTGTTTATGGCAATCTGGGACAGGCCAGTCTGGCGGCGGAGAATATCAAGAAAGCCTACGATCTGCGCGATCGGGTCAGTGAGCGGGAAAAATATCGCATCTCGGCTTTGTACTACCAAAACGTCACAGGGGAGTTGGAGCAGGCCACTCAAGTCTACGAACTGTGGGCGAAGAGCTATCCGCAGGATGGGGTGCCGCCCGTCAACTTGGGATATATTTACGCCGAACTTGGACAGTACCAGAAGTCTTTGACCGCCACCGAGGAGAGCCAGCGTTTGGCTGCAGGCGCAATCGGTTATTCCAATCTTGCAGATATCTACCTTGCCCTTAACCGGCTCGATGACGCCCAGAAAACAATCGAAGAGGCTCAAAAGCACAATCTCGCAGGCGATGTTTTGCACCTGGGAATCTATCAATTAGCTTTCCTCAAAAGTGATGCTGCAGAAATGGAGCGGCAGGTAGCCTGGGCGGCCGGTAAACCCGGAACCGAAGACATCCTGCTGTCGTTCCAATCTGACACGGAAGCCTATTACGGACACCTCAGCAGGGCGCGGGATTTTTCCCGCCGCGCGGTGGATGCCGCGGTCCGTGCCGACTCGAAGGAATCGGCGGCCATCTGGCAGGTAAATGCTGCTCTACGAGAAGCGGAGTTTGGCAACCTAGCAGCCGCGAAGCAAGGTGTCGCCGCGGCACTGAAATTGAGTCCGGGTCGAGATGTCGAAATGCTTGCTGCGTTAGCACTGGCGCGGAGTGGCGAAACCGTTCGGGCTCAAACGATTGTAGGAGAGCTGGAAAAGAGTTACCCCTCGGAAACCGTGTTGAAGGTCTACTGGCTGCCCACCATCAAGGCGGCGATCGAACTGAACGCCAATAATGCTGCGCAATCCCTGGTATTTTTGGAAGCAGCCGCACCCTATGAATTAGGAACGCCGCCACAATTCCAGCTGGGGACACTGTATCCCACGTATATTCGCGGCCAAGCCTACTCGCTGGCACATAATGGCGCGGCCGCAGCTGCCGAGTTCCAGAAGTTGCTGGATCACCGAGGTATCGTACTCAACGTTGTGACTGGCGCATTGGCCCATCTCCAACTTGGTCGCGCTTATGCGATGGCAGGCGACACCGCCAAAGCGAAAACCGCATACCAAAATTTTCTCAAGCAGTGGAAGGACGCCGACCCCGACATCCCCATCCTGAAGGAAGCCAAGGCGGAGTACGCGAAGCTGCAATAGCTGGAAGTCTTGCTGTAGGGGCTACTTGAGTAAAGCGGATACCCACCAAGAACAGTTTTAACTCAGGGCGCGTTGCTGCGGGTTTAACGTGTACTTTTGCGGGAGGCGGAAATGGTCAGCGCAAAAGCGTTCCAAACCGTTCCAAAATCAACTGAGTTTTCGACCATGTCGGCAAGTAATTGAGAAGATTGGTGGAGCTAGTCGGGCTCGAACCGACGACCTCATCGTTGCGAACGATGCGCTCTCCCAGCTGAGCTATAGCCCCATTTGGCGGCGAGTTTGCTTTCTTGATTTTAGCAGCCGTCGCTTGATTTCGCCTATCCACAGGTGATTTTGCAGCTGTGTCCGCCGCGCGCCGTGGAACACTCAGAGCATCGACCATCTCGACATTGAGCACTCGAAGCGGTGTGTACCCTGAGATCGAAGGCTATAATTTAGTGGTGAGTTCTATAAAGGTAAAACAGGTGGCGTCCGCGGATTTCCCGACGCGCTGGGGACACTTCCTGATTCACGGGTTTGCGACCAGAGCGTCAGCAACGGGCGACGGCGCCAGGACCGAAGAGGCGGTGGCGCTGGTGATGGGCGAGGTGCACTCGGGGTCGCCGCTCGTGCGCATCCACTCGCAGTGTCTGACCGGCGACGTATTTGGCTCGCTGCGCTGCGATTGCCGCCAGCAACTTGAAATGGCGCTCTCGATGATCGCGCGTGAGGGAGCGGGCGTCCTTATCTATGAGCAGCAGGAGGGCCGCGGCATTGGGCTGATGGCGAAGCTGCAGGCCTATGCGCTCCAGGACAGCGGATTTGACACGGTGGAAGCGAACCAGCGCCTTGGTTTTAAGCCCGACCAGCGCGAGTTCCTGATGCCGGTCGCGATCCTGAAGGCGTTGGACATCAAGCGGGTTCGCTTGCTTTCGAATAATCCCGATAAAGTCGCTGCGCTCGAAAACGCCGGTATCCAGGTGACCGAGCGCGTGCCGTGCGAAGTCGCGCCCACGGAACACACCGAAGAATATTTGAGGACGAAGCAAGAGAAGCTGGGCCATCTGTTCAGCAGTCGCCGAGTTCAGCATTAGTGCCACGACCGCGTGATGGTTACTGCTGTGGATCCAAACATTCTGATGGAGAGCCGGGCGTCCCCGTCCGGCTGGACGGGCGAGGTGCCCGTCCCTCCACTATATGATTCATCTCGCGGTCACGGTAAAGGATCAGAATTAAAGCGCATGCAGCAACTGCTTTAGTTCATCCTGGTTCTTTACCGGCAGGCCGCGCAGGGCGGCTCGCGCCAGCGCCACGTAAACCTCGCGCGCTCCGGGATGCTGCTTCAGCACGGCCAGGTGCTTCGCCACCGTGTCCGCGTCTCCGCGAACCAGCGGGCCGCTGAACGAGTGCGCCGGACCGAGGCGCGAATAGTTGGCCAAGGTCTGGCGGATGATGGGCAGGCTCTTGTGGCGGGCATCTTTCCGCGTTAGTCCGGCGGCGCGGGCGGCTTCTTCTAGCGTCACCAGGAACGCCAGCAAGAGGGGCGAAGTCATCGTCGCCCATGCGTGGTATGCGGCTTTGCGCTTGGCGGGTAATGAGAAACTCTCTCCTCCCAACGCGCGGACGATTCGCCGGGCAACTCGCGCGGCCTCCTCATCGCCTTCGATGGCAAAGGGGACGCCCGTCAAAGACGGATGCGCGCCGGCAACGAAGGTCATCAGCGGATGCGCCGATGCGACCGCGGCGCCTGCTTTGCGCAGAGGATCGAGTTCGCGGCTGGAGAGCGCTCCGCTGGAGTGCAGGGCGAAACGGGCTATAACTTTCTGCTGAAGCAGCGCGCGAGCAACCAGATGATCTGACAAAACCGAAGCCGCGCGGCGAATCTCACGATCTGGAACGCAGAGCCACAGCAAGGTGGCGTCCAGCGCGGCGGAACTTGCGGTGACCATCTGCGCGCCCACCTTCGCGGCGAGCGCACGAGCACGCTGGCGCGACCGAGGGAAGTCGCGTGTGATGATCTCGGTAATTGTGAAACCAGCGTCGTGCAGCGCCACGGCCAGAAAGGTCGCCAGGCTCCCGGCGCCGACGATGGCTATGGAGGGCTTTCCGGTCATTGTTCTTGTTCTTCGGGTCATCTTTTCGGTAGTGGGTTTTCGGCTCACCGGCGCAGCATACCTTATATTGTTGTCATGGCGAAATCAGCAGGAACGAAATTAAAGCAAGGGCGCGTCCTCTCTTCCCGCATCAGTTTTCAGGGCCCGGTGTTCAGCGTCACCACTGATCAAGTGGAAGAGCCTGGAGGCGTGCGCGCCCGCCGCGATGTCATACGGCATTCCGGCTCGATTGTTGTTCTGGCCGTCGATGATCAGGCCATCGATAACTCGGCGAAGGCGGCCCGCAAAGCCGAGCCGCGCATACTGCTCGAGCGCCAGTATCGCCACGCCGCGCAGTCGATGATGTGGGAGCTGCCTGCCGGACGCATTGACGATGGCGAAACGGCGCTCACCGCCGCCAAGCGCGAGTTACTCGAAGAAACCGGCTACAGCGCTCGCCAGTGGAAGAGAATCCTGCATTTTTACGTGAGCCCCGGCTTCCTCGACGAAACCATGACCATCTACCTGGCCCGCGGTCTCCAGGCTGGCGAAGCCCAGCCCGAGCCGGACGAGAAGATCGCAACCAGGTTTTTCACTCTATCGGAGGCGAAGCGAATGGCGCTCAATGGACGCATCCGCGACGCCAAGACTATCGCGGGGATCTTGTGGCTGGCTCAGACGCCGCGACCAGCGCGCTAGAGAGCCGTTCCGGTGACAACCTCCTCGCTCCCCAGGCCCTTGCCGACGACCGAAGATGTGTGACGCTGAGCCTGTTGAACCACATTAAAAATGTCCCCATGAGACCACATTAGAAGTGTCCCCTTTTAGAGTTCCTTCGGCGAGGAGGAACCGAGATTGGGGAGAACGGGATTGAGCAGGAAAGAGTTGAGCCGAGTGGAAGTGATGGGACGGGTGAAGGCGAACAGTTTGCGGTTGCGCGAAGCGGCGGAGCTGCTGGAGTTGAGTTATCGGCAGGCGAACCGTTCCCGGGCGGGCCGTCGGACAAATACTGGGAGGAGGACGGCCTGCAGACCGGCGGAACGGTGTCGGGTTCTACGAGCACTACCTGGCCGGCATCGAGCCGTACGTCCCGGTCGGAACGGTGATGCCCACCTTCCCGGTCAGCCAGCTCAGCTCGGCCGGCCGGTGGGCACCAGTCACGGCGTGGTGGCCCGGCCGCACCTGGTCCCGCTGCCGCCCTACACCCCGCCGGGCGGTGGCTCGCCGATCCTGTGGGGTGCCGCGCTGCTGCGCGCCGGGAACGTGGTCTACGTCTACGGCACGCAAGCCCCGGACGTGGTGGTCCCGGACCGCCGGCTCTACCTGGCCCGGGTCCCGGTCTCCCAGCTGACCTCGTTCGAGGCCTGGCGCTTCTACGCGGGCGCCGGCCGATGGGCGGCCGGCCAGGCCGCAACGCCCGGCCGGTGCAGCCGCCGGGCAGGAGCCTGTCCGTGTCGTCCGGCTTCAGCGTGATCCAGGCCGACGCCAAACTCATCTGGTCGCTGCCCTGGGACGCCGACTGGGTGACCGCCGTCAGCTTCGTCGGCAACGATCAAGTCGCCGCCGGCAACAAGCTGGGCGACATCCTCGTCTGGGAGCTGCCCGCCGCCGTCAAGGACAAGGCTCCGCAGCCGTCGCGTCGCCTCGTCGGCCACACCAACGAAATCACGCGCATGCTGACGACGCCGGACCAGAAGACGCTGATCACGGCCGGTTGCGATCGCACCGTAAAGTACTGGGACATGCAGGCCGACAAGGGCGAGGCGGGCGTCGTCGTTCTCAATCAGCGGGCCCGCGACGACGCCGAGTTTCGCAAGAAGAAGCTGCCCGACCCCCTGGAGGCGAAGGTGCATCTGCAGAAGTTCGCCCTGGAACTGACGGAGCACAAGGACTGGATCCAGGGCCTGGAGCATGACGGCCGACGGCACCAAGCTGCTCAGCGGCGACGACAAGGGCCTGGTCATCGTCTGGGACCACGCCGCCAGCGATACGTC
>CAWCRQ010000039.1:0-6899 GCA_963797885.1 uncultured Acidobacteriaceae bacterium
GCTTTTTTACGGTCGGGTTCTATGGCTCGTCTGGATCTTCGATCGACATCGGCTCGCGCTGCTTTGTGCCCTTCTTCTTGGGCTCTTTGGGGTGTTTGAACTTTCCGGCACTGTAGTGGCCGGGGCGCTCGACGTCATAGTCGGTGGGTACCGTCGGAAACAAGAGAAAAGCGCCTTCGCCCAGTTGCTGGGAGCGGCGCAAAATGATCTCCGCGCGTCCGTCGTAGTCCTGGACCGTTCCCTTAATTTCAACCTGCCGGCCTTCGAGCTGGCGAACGTCGCCCATTTTTTTAAGATCGGACGGGAAGACGACCACGGTGAAAGGACACGCCTTGTCTTTGCAGAAATTCAGGATCTTAGCGCCGTTGCGGCCATCTTCCACGTGCAGCACGGTTCCACTAACACAAGCGCTCGTGCCCAAATGCTTGCTCGCTTCGGCGAATGAGACGCAGTTACTCGGTGAGATATTGCGCGCGGAGCAAGCTCCGCTCATGGCAAGAACAGTTCCGAAAAAAAAGAAAATCAGAGTAAGAACACGCATAATAATGAGGCGCTCGAAAGCGCGCCTTCAGTTTTAATTCTATGCGTGGAGGAGAGGCGCTACGCGGAGCCGGAAGAAAATTTTCGCGGAAACTTCCCGAAAAGGGAAGTTGCCGGGGTCGCCAGCACGCCCGGTTTTGGCGTGATGGGGTGGAGCGCTGGGGGCTCGGCCCCGGTCTGCCACAGTTCTCGCGGCCACAAGCAGCGCGAGCGCGCTACATGTTGAAAGACTTTACGCCCGCTGCTTCGTCTTCCTTCACATCGAAGACGGTGTAGAGCTTGGTGATCTGCAGCAGGTCGTGCACTTTCTTGGTGAGGTTGAGCAGCTTGAGTTCGCCACCCTGATTTTTGCAAGTGGTGAAGGCGCTGACGAGTTCGCCGATGCCTGAGCTGTCGATATAGTTCACGTCGGCGAGGTTCAGCAGGATTTTTTTCTGCCCCTTGGAAAGCAGGTCGCGCACGGTTTCGCGCAGAACCACGCTGCCTTCGCCGAGGGTGATCCGGCCGCTGAGATCGACAATCGTGACGCCATCCACCTGACGCGTACTGGACTTCATGCTCACTGGGGAGCCTCCTTGGAGTCCGCGGGGTTGCCGTGGACGTGCTTGATCATTATAAGTTCGGTGCCCGTTTGGGAGGGGTTAATTTCCACCACATCCATGAACGAGCGTATCAGGAAAATGCCCCGCCCCGATGTCTTGAGCAGGTTCTCCGGCGCCAATGGATCCGGAATTCTGCTGACATCGAGCCCTTTGCCTTGATCGCGGATGACGATGACAAGATCCTGAGTCGTACGCTCAAACGCAAACGTAACTTTCTTGCTCGGGTCGTAGGCATTGCCATGCAAAACAGCGTTCACGGCGGCCTCTCGCACCGCCATGGAGATCTTCATGACCTCCTCGTCGTCAAAGCCGGCTTCGGCGGCCATGCGGGTCGCCGTTTCTTCGGCATTGTTCACCGTCTCCAGCGTCGAATCGAGCGTATAGGAGACGCGGTCTGAGGGCATAACGGTTCCTGAGCCGGCGTTTGCCTCGCTCGCGCCGGTGGCGCCAGGCTCAAAGTGCTGGCCCGACCACGGTGCACGGGCGAATTGAGAGTTTGCCTGTAGAGCGGGCAAAAGTCAACGCGCTGCCGCCGGAGACGGGGCAAGCGCCCGGTCTGGCTACGCGAGTATCGGACGCCCTTCGGTGGGCTGGGCAGCGTCCCAGGCCGGTAAAATCTCTACTGCCGAAGCTGGGCGGGGGTTACAATGGCCCGCCCTCGATCTTCGATCTTTGATCTTTAGCGAAATGGTTTCTGCCAGATTGCAGCCACTGCGCCGGCGCACAAAACCTCCTTGGTTCACGTGTGATTTACAAAGGGGAACACTAGATGGGACGTTTTACTGGCATCCTCGGTCTGCTCACCATGTTGGGCCTCGCCTACGCCTTCTCCACCAACCGCCGCGCGATCAACAAGAAGACGATTGCCTGGGGCTTGGGCCTGCAAGTTGTGTTCGCCATCTTCGTCCTGAAGATTGAGTTCGGACGCCGGCTTTTCGAGAAGGCCGGAGACGCCGTCAATCGCTTGCTTAGCTATTCATTCGAGGGATCGAAGTTCGTTTTCGGTGGGCTCGGTGCACGAGAAAAGCCAATGGGATTTTTCTTCGCCTTCCAGGTGCTGCCGACCGTGATTTTTATCGCCGCCTTTTTTGCCGTGCTCTATCACTACGGGATCATGCAATTCATCATCAAACTCGCCGCGAAGGTGATGACCCGCTTCATGGGCGCGAGCGGCGCTGAGTCTCTGAACGTGGCGGCCAGCATCTTCATGGGCCAGACGGAAGCTCCGCTTACCATCCGCCCGTTTCTTCCGGACCTCACTCGTTCGGAGCTGATGACCGTAATGACCAGCGGCATGGCCCACGTCTCCGGGGGCATCATGGCTGCCTACATCTTCTTCGGCATCGAACCTAAACATCTTCTCAGCGCAGTCATCATGACCGCCCCGGGCGCCATCCTGATTTCAAAGATGCTGGTGCCTGAGACGGAAGTTCCGAAGACGGCCGGTCGTGTGGTCATGAGCGAGGAAGAAGTGAGCGCCGAGAAAAGTGAAAACCTGCTGGGCGCGATTGCGCGCGGCACCACCGACGGCTTAGGCCTGGCACTCAATATCGCCGCCATGCTGATTGCATTCCTCGCGCTGATCGCCCTGGCCAACGGCCTTCTCGGCGGCATTCACAACCGGCTCGGAGTAGTGTGGTTTCCCGCCAGCCTGCAGCAGATCTTCGGCACATTGTTTGCCCCCGTCGCCTGGGTCATCGGAATCCCTTGGCGCGACTGTTCCGCCATCGGCAATCTTCTGGGCACGCGCATGGTGTTGAACGAACTGGTGGCGTTCTCGATGCTCGGACCGCAGAAGGCGGTGCTCGACCCCCGCTCGTTTACGATTGCGACCTTCGCGCTCTGCGGTTTCGCCAATCTGAGCTCGATTGGAATTCAGTTGGGCGGCATCGGAGCACTTGCTCCCAACAAGCGCGGCGAGCTAGCGCGTCTGGGAATTCGCGCCATGCTGGCCGGAACCATGGCCAACTTGATGTCGGCTTCGATTGCCGGCATGCTTCTGTGAGGAAGCTTTTTCCAACTGAAATCGATTGGGGTAGGGCATGGCTTCCGCCATGCCGCCCAGCGCCAATGAATACGAATTTACAGATTGCTGAAAAACTCGTGGCGCGTGCCGCAGTCACCCTCCGAGGCTAAAGCCGTCGCTAAGAACAAGCCACTTATCGCAGCGGTGAACCGCTGCGCCACCCAAAAGCAAGAACAAGGTCGAGTTTTTCAGCAACCTGTTTAGCCCCTGATGGATAGGGCAGATTATCAGGAGGCTGCTTCCAGTTGGTGGAGGATTTCGTCGGTCGTGACCAGCGTCGCTCCCAGACTCTGCAATTCAGTCAGCGTTTTGTTCCCAATTTCCGGCGCCAGGGTTTCAATCGCATCGCGGACCACCGCCACGCGCCGCTTGCGCTCCAGCAACCCTTTAACTGCGCAACTGACGCAGTATTCCGTCACCACTCCAAACACCACAAATTCCGCACTGCTGCCCAAACGTTCCACCAACTCATCCGCATGGTGAGTCTCAAAAATATCCAGCGTCTGTTTCTCCAGGACGATCTGCTGATACTTGGAGAGATCCTCGGGCAGCTTCGATTTGGGGATCATTCTCAATTCTCACGTAGTTGCTTGTCAGGGCTTCCGGCAGCAGTTCCGCTCCGGGCGACTCTTTCAGGCAATGGGGAGGAAACTGCTTGAACTCAGGATCGTTGGCCGGATGAAAGTCTCCATGCGAAACCAGAAACACCTCATCGCGCCGCGCCGCATCCGTCAGCTTGCGGATATTGGGGAGCAACTTCTCTGCGCCCGGTACATACAGCTTGCCGCCGGGCAGCATGAAATCTGCCTGTACATCCACTTCCCAGAAAATAAAGTCGCGAGATCGCATTCCACTCTCCGTCGCTCCCTGCGCTGAACAGCTTGCGGAAAGTCGGATTGCACGCTTGTGCAGTCCGCAGCGGCTAAAGCCGCAATTGATTTTGCTGCACTTACGGCGCAGCTGAAGCCGCGCCCCTTCAAAACAAGATCAAAATCCGAGTTTTTCCGCAAGTGTGAAGCGCTCGGGTAAGTTAGTTCGCCCTCCGGGGCTGGATGCGCTTGAGCTAGTCCGAGCGAATTCCGATCCGCCTCCGACGAAATGAACGATCTCCAGCCGGTCTCCATCGTGCAGTGGAGTCTGCGGCCATTGGTCGCGGGGCACGATCTCGCGGTTCAGTTCGATCGCGAGCCGGTCCGGCTTCATGCCGAGTCCCTCGACGAGCGCACCCAGAGTTTCTGCGGATGAGATTTGAGTTTCGCCATTGATCGTTAGGTTCATCGCATCCATTGTCGCATTCCAGAAGAAGTAGCCGACTTCCCGTAGAGACGCGGCTTGCCGCGTCTCCGCATGGACTGGGATTGTCGCGCGGGCCGAGACGGGGCAAGCCCCGTCTCTACAACGCGGCGCGGAGCTGGAACTTACGGGTCGCAGTTCGTCCGTCGAAATTCGCTTGCACGAGCACGGAGGAATCAGCCAGTGACTTTTCATCCACCTGAACGTTCATTTCGGCTTTGCCCTGGGCGTCGGTGAGAACCTGCGCGTAGTAGGGCGCGGAGTCTGGCCGGGCGAGGCGGAGTGTGAGCCGAGCGCCTTGGACCGTAGCGCCGCCGTCGGTAACTCGGATCTGTATCGTCAAAGCGCCGCTCGAATGCACGGACCTGGCATTGATCCACTCGAGGTCAAGCTCTTTCACCGCCGCCAGCGTTTCCGGTGTCTCCCGCTTGTCGAAGATGGAATCGAGCTTGCCGTCGCGGATGGCGTCGACGACCTCGCGATGCAGCTCGCGCAGCATTTTCTCTTTATCCTGATCGTTTTTCGGGGATAGGTTCGGGAATATGTTCGGAGAGTCGTCCTGCGATCTGATTGTGCCTTCCGCCGCGCCGGAGCCATAGGGAACGGCGCGCTTCCCGATGCAGCGGCCCCGGACGAAGACCTGCGTCTGCAGCAACTGCTCGCCCTCGCGCGCTTCGCTCTGCACGTGGTAGATCGTGTCTTCGTGCCGAATGTCGGTATTAAACCCAAAGATCATGCGGTTCAGGCTCTCCCGGTGCTGTCGTTTTCGTGTCCCAGAGACAGGTTCCACCGGATAAAACTACTGTTAAAACGTGTACTTAGCTTGACACTTCCGCCCGTCAAAACTAATCTAGAACGTCTACTGTTGTGCTTGACCGGAATTATATATAGCTCCCTCCTATGCCGGACAATTATTTCGC
Organism: uncultured Acidobacteriaceae bacterium; assembly: GCA_963797885.1. Lineage (GTDB taxonomy): Bacteria > Acidobacteriota > Terriglobia > Terriglobales > Acidobacteriaceae > Acidiflorens. The sequence goes on from CAWCRQ010000039.1 coordinate 5,382, forward strand.
CCGCTACCTTGCCCTCCTGATGCATTTCGGCATCGCCACAGCCCTTGCGGGCGCGATTGTGATCCTTTCCCAGTTGGTTGGCCGACATAAGCCGGGTCTGGCCAAGATGTCCCCCTATGAGTGCGGGGTCGAGCCCATCGGCGATGCTCGGAGACGATTTTCCGTCAAGTTTTACCTGGTTGCCATGCTCTTTATATTGTTCGACGTGGAGACCGTCTTCCTTTACCCCTGGGCGGTCATTCTGCGCGAACTGAAGATGTTTGGTTTCTGGGAGATGATGGTGTACATCGCGATCGTGATGGTCGGGCTTTTCTATGTATGGAAAAAGGGCGTGATCGACTGGGGGCCCGCGGCCGCCAAGCGGGGAGATGTGTGATGCCGCTGGCTCCCCCGCTCACCAATATCGAGGAGTTGAAGTCGCATCCCGCCTTGGGCCGCCTGGTGGGGTGGAATGCCTCCGTGGTGCAGGCGGCGAAATTCGATCGTGAAGAGCTTACGATCTGGGTGGAGAAGGACGCAATCCGCGAGGTTTGCGCCCTTTTGCGCGACTCCGCGGATTGTCCATTCAATTATTTATGCGACCTCACCTGCGTGGACTGGCATCCCTCAGAGCCGCGCTTTGAGGTGGTTTACCATCTGCTTTCGATTCCCCATAAGGAACGGGTGCGTCTGAAAGCCCGCCTGGACGGTTCCAGTCCGGCGATTGAATCGGTCACTTCGGTCTGGCCCTCGGCCAATTTCTTTGAGCGCGAAGTGTTCGATTTGTTTGGCGTGCGCTTCACCGGACATCCCAACCTGAAACGCATCATGATGCCCGATGACTGGGAAGGGCATCCTCTGCGCAAGGACTACCCGGTGGAAGGGTACCGTTAGGTCATGGCGCAATTCCCCCCCACTATCGCCGAGCCCGGCCAGGAGGGCACGCTGGTCCTGAACATGGGACCGCAACACCCCTCGACGCACGGGGTTCTGCGGCTGGTGCTGGAAATTGAGGGGGAGACGATCGTGCGGCTTCGGCCGGAGATCGGCTACCTGCACACCGGCATCGAGAAAACCTGCGAAGCCAAGTTCTACCAGCAAGTGGTGCCGCTGACCGACCGCATCGATTACCTCTGCCCCATGACCAACAATCTCGCCTACTGCCTGGCAGTGGAGCGGCTGTTGGGACTGGAGATTCCGCCGAAAGCGCAGTGGATGCGGGTTCTGATGAACGAGTTGACCCGCATCAATTCGCACCTGGTCTGGCTGGGAACTCATGCCATGGACCTGGGCGCGATGACGGTCTTTCTCTATTGCTTCCGCGAGCGCGAAGACATTCTGCGCTACTTCGAGATGGTCAGCGGGCAGCGGATGATGACATCTTATTTCCGCATTGGCGGCCTGGCGCTGGAGCCGCCGCTGGGGTTGTTTGAGAAGATCAAGAAATTCGCCGACCGCTTTCCCGGGAACGTGGATGAGTATGAAAACCTGCTGACCGGGAATCCGATTTTCATGATGCGCACCAAGGGCATCGCTTAC
>CAWCRQ010000040.1:0-8165 GCA_963797885.1 uncultured Acidobacteriaceae bacterium
AGGCACAAATAGATGGATGAAAAACTTCTTCGCCGCGTGCAGGCGGTTGGCGCGGTTTTGATCGGCATTGCCTACTTCTTGCCGTGGGCGAGCATCATATCGCCGCTTGGTTCGATTGAATTGCGAGGGCTTTATGTGGACTACGCTTGGATACTGCTGATACTCGCCATACTGCACCTCTTGCTGCAATTCGCGAGATTCAACAAAGATGCGCTAGGACTGCCCGATTCCTCGCTGAGGTACATGGAAGTGGTCTGGCAGATAATCCCCTTTGTCTTCGTTGCGTTCTTCGCGTGGTATGGCGCGACTTTTGTCTTCAATGCCCACAACGGCTCATCTGGAAGAAACGCAACTTTTTTCGGGACCTCAGTCGATTCAATCGTGAAGGCGGGCTTGGATTACGGGTACTGGATCGGCGCATGTGGTGCCGTACTGCTGATCGCAAGCGTTGGCCTGCTAAGTAAACAGGTGCAAAAGTTTGTCAGTTATGCGGCGGTGGTCGCCATCGCGACAGTTGGCCTAGCGTTCGGAGTTTCTCGACCGGGAAAACAGGTACGGCAGACGGCAATAAGCGCATCACCAGTAGGGTCAGCGAACCTGAGGGGGACTTCTGCGGATGCAACTGCACCGACTAATTCGACAGAGCCGGGCTTTGACTCTTCGCCTTATATACAGTTGACTTCAATTTCAGCAGGGCGACTGGCAAAGGATTATGAGGCCAGTCGCTACAGCAATTCCGTCGTCCTCTCCCCCGTTTTTAGAAATGTCGGGAGCAATACTATTGTCGGCCTGCGGGGGCACTTGTCTGTGATCGACGGATTTGGGAAGGAAGTATACGGATTCGACTTCCGGGATGACGACAAAATTCTGCCGGGCCACGATTCGCGTGGCGGTTACAATTTCGAGGAGAATCAATTTGAAGATAACGATCCATACCACAAGATGGTTCCGCTAATTGACGCCGGGACTGCGAAGTACACCGCCCGAATTACTCAGATTGCGTTCGAAGATGGAGCTGTTCTGCCGAAGAAGTAGGCCGAGGCCATGAGCCGCTATATTCGGGAGCGTCTGGTCTCAGAAAGTATACCTGCCTGACCACCCCGCACCCGAATTTCCCGGCCAATCGAATCATTCACTTGCGGCTGCTGCGGAAAACACCCTTTTTGACCACCGGGGCGTAAGAGCCGATTTCTGCCTGAGTTCGACTGGCTGCGTTGACGGGGGAGAGTGAAAGGCCGTTGACTGCCTTGTTCCAGTCGCCGTGAACGCTATGCGATTTCTCGGCTGCTTCGAGAAGGTCGTGTGTTGTACGGCCACCGACTGCTCGGCTACCCCAAACACCGTCGCTAGCGCTGCCACCAGCCAGGAATTTCCGAAGGCAAGCAGCTTCAGTGACACCGACCGCGCCGAATATAACTTGCGCTACGGGAGTAGGCTACTGAAAACTTGGCACACCCAGGCCATACTGCATGATGCCATTGTCACACAGGAAGAGCTTCAGGTTTCCGACACCCCTTTTGGATTTGGCTTTTCATTGTTGGCGACCAGCGGAAGCGTATTTAATACGTTGCGGATGAACGACAACGACATAGCTTCCAGGTTCTTCAAAGATATAGTAGGCCCGTATTTACAATCTCTTCCCACCGACCTTAAGAGCACGGAAGGCTCGCAAGCATTTCAAGCGGTGAGCATCAGCATTCTTGGTAGCAAGAAGAGTTTCACAGACGAGTATGCAAGCGGAGACAGCTTCTGGCTAAACTACGTGTTCCGTGTTGCGGATGTTGAGAGCTTTGCAGCGCAGAAAATTGATGCCCAACAACTGCTAGACAGAGGGCATCTCAGCCAGGACGGGCTGGGGCGCATTTCTGTCAAACTCGTTGCTGGACAGTGACGGAAGCACGAAAGGGATGCAGATGAATCCCTCCCTCTCCGCCAGTGTTTACACTCAAAGAGAAGTCGAGCATTGACCTATAAATTTACTCTCCCGCTTGAGAACGAATTTGGTTCACCCCGATCTCGTTCCGAGAGCCGATGCTTCGCGACTCGCTGCGGCGCTGGAGAATGCCTCGGGAATCCAGCCGAATAGAAAAAATACGCGCTAGTCGCTATTACTTTGGAACTTCTTTACTCTCGCAAAGATCCGATCGTTCACCGCGTTTACAATGTCTTGCTCGCCCCCGAGGTACTTCTCCGTGGTCTGGATCGAGGAGTGCCCGAGCAGAAATTGTATCTGTTCGAGATCCCCGCCCGACTTCCGGCACAGTTTAGCGCACGTCCTTCTTAAATCGTGGGGCGCCAGGCGCTCGATCCCGACTTCGTGCGCGTAATGCAGCACGATCTTCCAAACCGCGGTCGTGCTCAGCGACGCGCCCGAAACCTTGGCATTCTTTCCGACCGCCCGAAATATTTTCCCCTCGGTGATCTTCGCCGCGACGGTCCAGAGATCGAGACGGTCTTTTACCCATCCCGGAACGGGAACCAGGCGAAGCCGCTTGCCCTTTCCCACCAGATCGGGAATCACCCAGCGATCGTCGCGCATTTGGATTTTGTTGACCACGAGTGAAACTAACTCGGCCCGCCGCAGACCGCAGCCGACCAGGAGCCCGAGCAGGGCACCGTCCCGTTTTCCCTTCAGCGTGTTTTCATCGGGCGCGAGGAGCAAGTCCTTCGCCTGCTCGGGCGTCAGCCAATTCCCTACCCTCACCCCGCTCGAACGGCTGTTGTCGACGCCGGCCGCGGCTTCCGCCTTTCCCCAATCGAGCAATCCCGCCTCCGCGGCCTTGCGGAACACGCGACGCAGCGCCGCCAGCTCAACATTCGTGGAGGAGGGCGCGGCGCCCGCGTCCTCCGACAACGTCCGGTAGTCCAAGAGCACCTGGCGCGAGACTTCCGTGTAGCCCTTGGCGTCGTACCAGGCCAGAAATTTCTCGAGCCCTCGACGATACGCCCGCCGGGTGTGTTCATTGCTCACGCCATTGAGCAAGACGCGTTCGAGGATCTGGTTGCGATCCTCTTCCTCCTGGAGATTCGGGAGTGAAACCGAAACCAGGCTCATACGTCCAGCTCCACGACCTTCGGGTTGAAGCGAGCATGAAAAAGCGCGGGCCCGCAGGCCGGGTCCTCGCCAGGGTCGATCGGCAGGGGCAAGGCCAACTGATAGGCTGCGTCCCGGTGTTGCTCGCACCACAAGATCAGAAGCTGCGGCGGCAGCCAGATCCGCAGCACCTGCAGCCGCTCGACGATGGCGTGACAGGCGGCGCAAAGCGCAATCATCAGCGCCGGGCGCGAAACCCCCGGCACGCGATGATGGACCACGATCCAATCGCGGTCCTGTTGTGCCGGACGATAGAAGCATCCCTGGCAGGTCCAGTGGTCGCGCTTCAAGACGGCCTCACGATGTCCGCCGAAATGCTCCTGGTCGTAATGCTGGCGGGTGAGACACCGCGGACACATCCCACGGGCCACGATGTCGAGCGATCCGCAGGCGCACAGGAAGACCGCCTGTATTCTTTCGCCGCGAGGGCCGTCCGCGAGGTGGGCAAGGGGCGTACTCATCGCTCGATACTCATCTGCGACAGGCTCCGCGCGGCGTTTCGCCCTGAGTTTCGTTCGACCGGCCAAAGCTCGGATTCTTCGATCCAGAGCACTTCCCTGCCGAAAAAGGCGCGCTGGGAGCGTTTATAGGCGACGTTCTCGGTCTTCGCCATACCTGGGTACCCCACAAATTCTCGTGCTGCAGCCCTCGCCGGCCGGACCGCGGACCCGGCGCCGCTGGCTCCCAGCGGCCAGCCGGGTACACCAGGCCCCACCGAAGCAGGGGTAGCGGCGAGATCCAAACGGAAAACCCGGTTGACAGGCGGAACCCCAAAGCCGTCGTCGTCGTCGCTTTTCCCTAATGAATAGACTGTCGGCAGGCCGTGAGCCCCTGTAGGCAAGGGCGCGGTGTACTCAGTAAAGGGAAAAAGCACCCCTAATCAATACAGAAAGCGGAAAAAAGGGTCAAGAAAAATCCAATGCGATAACCGGCATTATCGTAACTAATGTGGCACCTAGTTAATGCGCATACGCGCAGTTATTCCCTTCCCTTTTTCGATCCTCTATCATACTGTCGCGAGAGGAGGTTCCCGGTGCCCAGGCCCATTTCTTGGCTTCCCCGCCTGGCGGAAATTCGTCGCTCCGTGAAGAACTCCGCGCGCTCCCATTACGAACGCAAAGACATCGAGCGCCTCTTCGAATTGCAGCCACGCGCGGCCCAAGCGCTCGTGCTGGGCATTTCGCCCTCCGCCAAGGTGGGCCGGAGCTTCCTGCTCTCCCGAGCTGACCTCGAAGCATTTCTCGACCGCATCCAGGAGGGCGCCGATCCCACTTCCCTTCTCTCCCGACGACCGGAACCCGTGCCCCGCCGACGCTTGCGCGAGCTGGTCCAGGTCGACCGCGTCCCGGCCACGCTCGATGAGGCCCCCGGCAACGTCAGCCTTCAACCGGGTAAGCTCTCGATCCACTTTCGCTCCATGCAAGAGCTGGCCGGCGCGCTCTTGGCACTGGCCGAGATCCTCGACAATGCGGAGCAATTTGCCGCGTTCGAGGACCGTTACGTGCCCCGCCCGCCCGACACCGACCGGGGCGCGGATGACGGCGCCGCGGTGCAAAAAATGTTTGAGGAATTGGAAGTGGTGGAACAACAAAACCGGAAAGGGTCTCGACTCTAATCCAGTTATTGTGAACGTAATAACAAACCCTTGCCATCGGGAGTGAAAGTCCTTCTTTAGGTATATTTCGTGTCGGGATCATGCCCTTGTCATAGGTTCCGATCCGCCCAGCCTTCAGTATAGTGTTGACGTTCTATGTTCCACTGATGCGGTTTGTGTGGCGCTCTTCTGCAAAGTGTCATAAGTTTTTGCTTGAAGTCGAGAGTGATAGGAGTTAGCATTGGCCCGGAAACCAATGAGGGAACGCAATAGGTTGTACCGTAGCTCGCAGGTGGCCAAGGTATTGGGTGTGAGTGTCAGAACCCTCTATCGGATGCTCGCAGGCGGCCGGATTCCGGAGCCGATGCGGGACGAGCAGAACGGATACCGAGTGTGGACAGAGGTCGATATACAGGCGATTCGGGAGGCGCTAGGGAAATGATGAAGCTCGTCGTAAGCAATCAGAAGGGCGGCGTTGGAAAGACCACAACAGCAATCGCGCTCGCGCGCTGCATGGCGGACCGCGGACAGAGAACGCTTCTGATCGACAGCGACCCGCAGGGCTCAATTGCAGTGACTTTGCGCCTGAAACCAGAAGCTTACATTTCTGACTTTATTTTGAACAAGTTACGCTTACCCGACTGCGTGGTAAAGGTTGCCGAACGCCTAGATGTGCTTTGCGGTAACCGCGAAACAACTGCCATGGAGCAGCGCATCTTCACCATGTACGGGCGCGAACTGGTGTTCCAGAACGCCTTTCAAATGTACGAGGACAACTATGACGCCGTCATCGTTGATGTCGCGCCCTCCATTTCCCTGCTCCAGGCGTGCTCGATGGTCTTCTGTCAGAACGTTTTAATCCCGATCTCTATGGATACATTGAGCGTGTCGGGTGCTGGTGCCACCATCTTCTCCGCACAAAGCATAGGCGACAATGTCCGAGTTCCGATTCGATCACTTGCCCTGCTCCCCACGATTGTCAACCGCAGCTATGGATTGACCGACGTGGTGATGAAGATGATAGAGCAACTAAGCAAGGAGTATAAGATTCCTGTTCTCAATGCGATACGGACTGACCAGAGCATTGGTAAGGCAGCTCGCGCCCACAAAATGCTCGTGGACTTGGACCCGCAGGGGAAAGCGCTTGAGGACTACGAAGCAGCAACTACTGCGCTGTTGCAGCTTTTTGAGGCTGATGGAGTAAAGGCAGACATAACAGCAGAAACACCAAATGCCGAGAGGATCGCGGTCTAGTCGCAAACAACCCGATTTTGATCCTAGTGAGCTCGATGATCTCATCTTCTCGCCCGCTGTAGGTACGGGTGTCGGCTCACATTTGATGGAGCGGACACCGCACTTCCCTGCCCCGCCCCCCAGTCTGGCTCCTGTGGACGCTGCAAATGGTTCGAACGGGTCGGCTGTCGTCAAGCCGACTACTATGGTCATGTATCCTTGTACCACAGTGGCCGATTCGTCCACTGTGGACACTTCAGATGTGACTACAGTGGGCGAAGATAATGCGACCACTGTAGACGATCATCACCGTGTCCTGGAAGCCAGTGACATAACTTCTGGTTACACCACACAACCTGCAGCGATTGACTCTGACATGCCCATAGTGGACCTATTAGATAAGACTACAGTGATCCCATCGCATGTGCCTACAGTAGTTGATGATATTGTGACCACTGTGGACAGGTCAGATGATTTGGCAGATCCTATTCCGGCGAGCGGGATCCATCCCGTCGACACAACCAAATCGACCACTGTGGACAAAGTAAACATGTCCACTGTAGTAAGGTTCGATCCATCAGGGGACGCAATAGCTTTACCGCCCACTGTGCTTACTGACGTTAACCCGCCGGGTATGACCACAGTGACCAAAAAGAGCGGGACCACTGTGGTCGACGTGAACAGGTCCACTGTAGTCACGTCTGATGGAGTTGCGGATTTAGAAAATGAAGCAGTGGCGGGCTCCGCCAGGAGCCAGAGTGCGCGCCTCGCTCTTTCGCGCCCAAGCCTGACTACAGTGGACAGGTCTGATCGCGACTTGGATTCCGGATCGTCGCAAAGTCAGAGGATCCCCTATCAACGCGAGCTTAACCTGTGGGTCACAGAAGATGGTGATCTGGTTCCGCAATCGCGCGTGCGACGTATTCGAATCGCACAGGATGTCGTCAACTCGGCCGAGGAAGCAGTCTACGACACGCTCTGGAACACTAAAACCGTCCTGAACGGCGCTGGGTCCGGAGACTCAGCAAGAATTGTGCAAGCAGGCTATGACTATTTGGGGAAGCGCACTCGCCTTTCGAAGAAAACAATTCAGCGAGTAATTGATCGCTTAATTCACAAGGATTTCATCGCGATCGAGAAACCGGCAGACATTTATAGAAGAATTCCAACTGTTTACCGGGTTTTCGACTACCGAACGATCTTGGCGCACCATCTCCGGCAGGGACAAGACACGCGGCGCCCGACGCCTGGCTCTCGTCGCCATTCTGCTCGCCTTGGGTTCCGGCATCGTCATCTGGCGCGACGGCATCGGCGGCGGCCGGTACGCGGCGGCCGCTTTGTTCATCGGCTTCGCGCTCATCGCCTATCCGGCCTATCTTGGCGTCAAGGTCTACCGCCTGCCGGAAACGACATCACCACCGATCCGATCGATCCGCCGCAATTCGATGCCATCGCCCGGTTGCGGCCGCGCTGGCAGGGCGATCCACGTCGCTTATGCCGGGCTCTACACCGCCGAACAGCAGAACACCGCCTATCCCGACATCGCGCCGGACGACACCACGGCGACGCCGCAGGAGACGTATAACGCCGCCATGAAAGTCATCACCAAGCGCCGCTGGCGCGTCGTCGATGCGCGGCCGCCGCAAGCGGCCTTGCCGCGCGCCGTCGATGCGCGTGCGCCAGGACAGAGCGCGGCGATGATCGAAGGCGGCGGCGACACGCCGATCCTCGGCTTCCGCGACGACGTCGTGGTGCGGTGTGGGTGACCGCCGATGGCGCCCGCATCGATGTGCGCTCGGCTTCGCGCTACGGCCGCCACGATTTCGGCACCAATGCCGCGCGGGTGCGCAACCTGATCGACGATATCGACGACGTGCTGTCCACGCCGGCGCCGGAGAAGAAGCCGGCGCCGCCGGCGCATCAAGCTCCCGGCAGCGTCGGCCAAGCGAGCCCTCGATCTACGACGAGGACCTTCGGTCCGCCACCACGCCGGCGCGCTACCACTTCATGCGCCAGCACCGATAAAGCGGCGGCGCCGTTTAGCCGCGGATCGAGCCCGATATAGACTGCTTTGACGATGGTCGGGATATCGGCCGCGCCTTTGCCGAGCCGATGCAGGATCGAGGCTTCGCGGCCTTGGCGGTGCCGGATCAGGAATTGCACATAGCGCGGCGCGTCGCTCACCGGCATGCCGTGACCGGACAAATAGAGCGGTCGGCGCGCCGCGCGAGCTTATGCAGCGAC
>CAWCRQ010000041.1:0-5071 GCA_963797885.1 uncultured Acidobacteriaceae bacterium
TACAGGCTTTCGGCGTCCAGGTGCATGCCGGAGCGGTCGATCAGTTCCAGCAGCAGCCGGCGTTGGCGCGTCAGCCGCACCCCGCGCTGCCGCAACGAATCCTGAATCCCGGCAGGCATCCTAACAGTGACTGTAGCAAATCCGGTGCGCAGTCTGATATCGTAGCCACTTCCTATCGCTGGCAGGAGGAACGTCATGCGCGAGCTTCATCTTCATCTTTTCCCGATTCTCGGTGCGGCGGTGGCCCGGATGGCGCTCGGCGCGCTGTGGTATTCGCCTGTGCTCTTCCTCAAACCGTGAACGAAGATGACGGGCATCGGTGAACAGCAAATGAAGCAAGGCATGGGCGGAAGTTCGCCGGGGACGTCGTAGGCAGCCTTCTCATGGCGTTCGTGATGGCGCACATGGTTGGGTGGGCTGGCGCCATCGATGCGGTGGTGGGCATGGTTGTGGGATTTCTGTGCTGGATCGGATTTGTTGCCGTCGCCACGATCAGCTCGGTGACCTACGAGAAGCGTCCGTTCAAGCTGTTTGCGCTGCACAACGGCTACAACCTCGCGTCGCTGCTGGCAATGGGCGCGATCCTCGCGGTTTGGGGCGGAGCTGTTCCCGTTCTTTAAGCGGATCAGGCCGGCTTCGGGACCGCGCAGTTGAATGTCCACTGGATGCCGAATCGATCCACGAGCGCACCAAACCGGGCAGCCCAGAATGTCTCTTGAATGGGCATTGTGGCCTTGCCGCCCTCGCCGAGCGCGGCAAAGAGCCGTTCGGTTTCTTCCAGACTGTCACTCTGGATCATCACTGTGAAATTGTTACCTGGCTGGTGAGGCGTTCCGGCCCAACTGTCCGCGGCCATCAGAATCTCCGATCCATTTCCATTCTTGAGCGTAGAATGCAGGACATGATCTTTTGGTTCGGAGTGGGAAAAACCGCCCGGGGCTTCGGAGAACGGCATCAGGAACAGTTCCCCCTCGAAACATTTTTGGTAAAACTGCATGGCCTCGCGGCAGTTTCCATCAAAGGACAAAAATGGAATGGAGTATGTCATGGTTTCGGGTAATCGTAGTTCATCATCCAGTGAATGCCGAATCGATCCGTAAGCATTCCAAAGCGAGCGCCCCAGAACTGATCCGCCACCGCTATGGTGGCTTTGCCGCCCTCGCTCAGCGCGGCGAAGATCCTGTCGATTCCCTCAACACTCTCGCACATGATCGCAATCGAGAAATTTGTGCCCGCGTGGAAAGGCGATCCAGGCATCGTGTCCGACGCCATCAGCACGGATACTCCCTTGGTCACTTTCGAATGCATGATCCTGTCCTTGGCTTCCGGCGGGCCGTGACCAGGCTTCGGAGAACGGCGAGAGGGCCAGTTCGCCTCCGAGGCATTTTGCGTAAAACGTCATCGCATCGCGGCAATTTCCGTCGAAATTCAAATACGTGACGAGTTCCTTCATATTTCCTACCGGCAGGAAAAATTGCCGGCCTCCTCGATGCTCCCCGAGCCGTTGTAGCGAGCTTGTTGCGGATACACGCACAGCGGCCTGGTGCGTCCCGGCCACGGTGTCGCCGCGCCCGCCGTCGCCACGATTTTTTCGGGAGCCGTATTCTTCTCCACCCAGTTCACCAGCGCGGTGAAGGCGTCGAACTGGTCCGTCGCGGGCCCTCCCGAGCAGTGATTCATGCCTGGAACCGCGAACAGCCTCACAAAGCTCGTGGCCGCGCCGCTGTTGGCTTTGTTCACGTCATTCCACCACGCGATGGTGTTATTGATGGAGAAGACCGGATCGCTGACGCCTTGAACGATCACCAGTTTTCCTCCACGATTCTTGTAGCCGGAAAGATCGGTCGAGCTGGCCATCATAAAATCCCACGAGGACTTGGTGTACGTTCCAGACTCCGCATAGAGCTTGGGTGCGTCCTTGTCGAAATCGACCGACAGGAGATACGCCAGAGGCGCGGCGCCGGAGGTTGGCGTGGGAGTAGGCGGCGTCGTGAAGACCGCCGACACAGCCGAACTCCCCAGGCCTACGATGATGGCGGAGTTGGTGGCGGCATCGAACGCTCCCAGCTTCCAGGACCGCCAGCCTTGAGCATAGGTATTGCCCGCGTCGCCGGATTTTCCGCCGATGCCGCGGTCCCAGGCCCAATCCGAATACAGCGCTTCGCCCTTGGAATTCTTCGGCCCGCCGTAAACTTTCTGAATCGCGGTCACTTGTGCGGACGATAAACAGCTAGTCCGTTTCGCGCCCTTGCAGGCGAGCGCCGCCAGTTTCGGCGCAACCACTGCGGAAGTACAGGCGGGGAAGTTGTCGATGACGCCGTCCTTGAGTCCATCGAGCTCGTCGCAGGCGCTCAAGATGGCCTGAGAAGCAAGCTCCAGATCTTCGTCGGTGAACGTCTTGTTCAGAAACGGCTGTCCAAAGCGATCATAGATTCCGGCTGCCTTGGCCACTTCGGCGAACGCTTGCGTATCCCACGCATGGCCGAAGAGCGCTGCCTTGGGAAGTTGAAAACCCGGCGAGCAAGCCAGAATTCCGTCGTAATAACTCGGGAAGCGCTGCGACATCATCATGGCTTCGCGGCCGCCCTCTGAGCAGCCGACGTAATACGATTTCTCCGGAGCCTTGCCGTAATAGACCTGAATCAGCGCCTTGGCCGCTTGCGTGACCTGATCGTAGGAGTTGTATCCGAAATCGAGCCGGGCTTGTGGATCGAAGCCGAACGTCGTCGTGCCGCCCAAATTCGGATCGTTGTTGACGGCGTTGTCGTGGCCGGAATCCTGCGAAACCACGGCGTACCCGAGCGTGAGCGCGTTGGTGCGCTGTTGCCCCTGCAAGTTCCCGAGCGCGTTGCCTAAAGCTCCGTTCGATCCGCCCCCTCCCTCAAAGAAGAAGCGTCCGTTCCAGGCGGTGGGCAAGCGCAGATGAAACTTGATGGCGTAGTGCTGGGAATTGACACCCACGCGGTCGTCCATCTGACCCATCACCTCGCAGTGCTCGGGCAACGCGGGCGTTCTTCCCTGCGCCGCACTGGCCGGATTCAGGACTGCCGACTTGATCGTGGTCGACGGATTCGGCAAGGATTTTGCGCCGCTGAGGGCAGCGCACTTCTGGAGGTCTTGAGCAGCGGCAGCACCGCTTGCGAGAAGGATGACGGCAACCATTCGGTACATGCCGCGAATCATATCATTCGTGGCCCTGATCGGGTCGAGTGACCGGGACTTTCGGCCCGGTCACCCTCCCACACCACCGGACATGCGGTTTTCCGCATCCGGCGGTTGAACCCAGCGGCTTAGGAGTGCGCCGCAAGATCCGATGGCAACAGAAAGCCGTGACGGCGGAGAACGGCGTTGCCGAGCGCCTTGTGCAAACTACCCGTTCGGGCAATGTGCCAAGCGCCCCGCGAACTCCTCGCCACCGCCAGCAGCGGGCCTCGCAGCCCGAGCCGTCGTAGCGCACGCTCCCGTCCGGCGGCACTGTGCCACCGCAGCCAGAAGCATTTCCGGATGTGCCGCCGAATCCATTGCTCCAGCCAGAAGACCGGCTTGCGCGCTTCGGCCAGTTGGAAATATCCCCACCAGCCCCGCACGTAGCGGACCCAGCCGTCGCGCAGTTGGTTGCTGCTTCGACTCTGTTGACCGCGCCACATCTCCCGCACCTTCGCTTTGAACCGCTCGATACTTTCCGGCGCTACTCCGATCCGCTTTTCGCGATCCAGTCGAAAGCCCAGGAACTTACGTTCCCAAACCCTCCCTGTTCCGCTTTTCGCGGCATTCACCTTCAATCGCAGATGCTTCTCGATCCAGCCCTGTATCGAGGCCAGCGTCCTGTCCGCCGCCGCCTGACTGCCTACGTAGATGTTGCAGTCATCCGCATACCGGCAATAGGAATGCTTCCTCCGGTCCAGTTCCTTATCCAGTGCATCCAGATAGATGTTCGCCAGCAGCGGTGACAGCGGTCCGCCCTGCGGCGTTCCCTCCTCGCTGGCCTTGACTATCCCGTCCACCATCGCTCCCCGCCGCAGGTACTTCCCCGTCAAATGCAACACCCGCTTGTCCCGGATCACTTGCCCCATCCGGCCCATCAGAATGTCGTGATTGACCTCGTCGAAGAACTTCGTGATGTCGATATCCACCACCCAGTCCTTCCCTTCCTGCGCATACTTCTGTGCGGCTCGCACGGCATCCTGCGCGCTTCGCCCCGGTCGAAATCCGTAGCTCCCCTCGCTGAACATCGGTTCCCAGATCGGTGTCAGCGCCTGCAACAGCATCTGCTGAATGAACCGGTCCATCACCGTCGGTATTCCCAGCATCCGTGTCCCCCCGCTCGGCTTCGGTATCTCTACCCGCCTCACCGGGCTCGGCGTCCAGGTCCCCGCCAGCAGCTTTGCTCGGATCTTTTCCCAGTGCCTCTGAAGATGTCCCTCCAGTTCCGCCGTCGTCATCCGGTCGATCCCCGGCGCTCCCTGATTGCGGCTTACCGCTTTCAGCGCCCGCGCCCGGTTCTCTTCCCTGACCACCTCTTCCATCAGTTGCTCGTACATCGCTCTCTTTCCGAAGGTCCGCGAAGTTCGGCCTGGTTTCTCCGCTCTCGGCTCGCCACGGCTGCACCGTTTCTGCCTGTCAGCGCTCCCCGATTGGCTACCGTAATTGTTGCGTCCGGGATTCGAGTCCTCTCATTTCACCGGCTTCAGTTCCTTCTCTAGCTCTGTTCTTTGGTTCTTCGGCCCTTCGCTCCGGCCGCGTTACCGGCCTTCTTCGCTACTACGGCCTCTGCTGACTTCTCTTCTCCTCTCGGCTAAGAGATCTCCCCAGGTAAGGTGCAGAATCTTTCCCCCCGCGCCGTCCGGCTCTACCTGACGCGTCTTGATGACCTTTGGGCTTCGCTGTTGCCAGCCAGCTTGCCGCCCGCGCCCGGCCTCTTTGCCGATTCGTGCTCCTGCGGTCGGGGGTTTGCTACCCACTTCTTTCGGCTTCACCTCGCGGCTACGCCTTGTGGTTCACTACGGTTGCCGTCATCGGCTCCGATTGGCTCCTTTCATCCAACTAGATTCCGCCCATGCTGGGCACACTG
>CAWCRQ010000042.1:0-10411 GCA_963797885.1 uncultured Acidobacteriaceae bacterium
TTATATGCGCATCGCAATGATCGGTATCAAGGCCATCCCGCCACGATTTGGCGGATTCGAAACCGCCGTCGATGAGCTGTCTCGCGGCTTAGTGAAGTTGGGACGCCAAGTCGTTGTTTACAACCGCACCGGTATGAGCAGTCACGCCGGTTCCCCTTACGAAGGAGTTGAACTGGTCACGTTACCCACTGTACGGTCGAAAAACCTGAGCACTATCTGTCACGCTTTCCTTTCGACCCTCCACGTGATGTTCCGAAAGGCAGATGTGGTGCACTATTTCACCACCGGTGCAACTTTGTTTGCTCCCTTGCCTCGTCTAATGGGTAAGAAGGTCGTCTGTTCGGTGGATGGGACTGATTGGCAGCGTGCGAAATGGGGCTGGCTCGCGCGATGGTACCTGAGGCTTTCCGAGCGGCTGGCAGTATTTTTCTGCCACGGCTTGATTTCCGATTCCAGCGAAGTGCGCGACTACTATCGGCGGAACTACGGTGCAGCCTCTTCTTGCATCGTGTACGGTATGCGAGAGCACCGGTCAAATAAGAGAGACGTGCTCGAGAAATTTGGACTGCATGAGAAAGAGTATGTCTTGTTCGTGGGTTGACTGGTACCAGAAAACAATGTCCACTACCTTATTAAGGCATTTGAAAGAGTCGAGACCAGCAAGAAACTCGTAATTGTAGGGGATGATCCTTGGGAAAGAGATTACATTTTTTCTTTGCGGTCAACTCGCGATCCTCGCGTGATTTTCACGGGAGGCATTTACGGAGATGGATACACGCAGCTCCAACAGAACGCGTATCTATTCGTACTGCCCGATGAGGTGGGAGGCACTCACCCTGCATTGGTCGAAGCGATGGGATTCGGAAACTGCGTGCTCGTCAACGATACGCCTTCAAACCTCGAAGTAATTGCGGATGCCGGCTTCAGCTATCGCGGTAGCGAGGGTGATGAGAATCTTGTGCATCAATTGCGGATGCTAGTCGATGAGCCGGCACTGGTGGAGAAATATCGCCGGAGAGCGTGGCAGCGCGCGCAGGAACACTACCGGTGGGAGGATGTAGTTCGCCAGCATGCGCTCCTTTATCAGAGGATACTGCATGGTGGCGGCCAGATGGAGATTTCGGATTTGATCCGGTCAACAGAGCTTTAAGGGTTTGAAGGCAGCTGGACGGGTAAATGTCCCGTCACGTTTCCGTATGTTCACCGTTCGTATGTTCACCGTTCAAGAGAAGATCGCAAAACCTCTAGGATTGTCGCCTGGCTGGCGCAGTCCGCTTCAGCTTGCCTGCAAGCGTTGCCTCGACGTTCTCGTGTCAGCTCTACTGTTACTCATACTATCGCCACTGTTTTTGTTGCTGGCGATACTCGTCAAGCTTAGCTCGCCCGGTCCGGTCTTTTACAGTTGGCGTGTAGTCGGGAAGGACGGGCAACCATTCGTCGGCTACAAGTTTCGTTCCATGGTGGCCGATGCCGACCAATTGAAGGCGAGACTACTGGCTCAAAACGAAATGACTGGACCTGTCTTCAAGCTTACAAACGACCCTCGGGTTACGCCGCTAGGCGCCTGGATGAGACGCTACAGCCTTGATGAACTGCCGCAGCTTTACAGCGTGCTGAAAGGCGATATGAGTCTTGTCGGGCCCAGACCGCCGCTTATTACTGAATACCAGAGGTTCACCGACTACCAGAAACAAAAACTGGTCGTCCGCCCGGGCGTCACTTGTTTATGGCAAGTCAGCGGACGAAACCAGGTGAGCGACTTCGACGATTGGGTACGCCTCGATCTCGATTATGTGCGCGATTGGTCCCTCCTATTGGATTTCAAGATCCTATTTAAGACAGCGATCGAAGTGTTTGGGGGGTCAGGGAAGTGAAAATGAAAAGCTTCGACGAGCCACGTTGCCCCCGACAATACGGAGCAAATCTCTAATGAAAGTACTTGTAACCGGCGGTGCCGGATTTATCGGTTCCCACCTGGTAGATCGTTTTCTTCAAGATGGCTTTCAAGTCCGCATTCTCGACAGCCTTGATCTCAGAGTGCATCCTCACGGGCGCCCGTCTTACCTTCCAAGAAGCGTCGAATTCGTGCACGAGGACGTCACGAACAAGCAGAGTCTACTGTGCGCCCTGCAAGGAATAGATATTGTGTCTCACCAAGCGGCCTATCAGGACTACATGCCCGATTTCTCTCGCTTTCTCAATGTGAATGCCGTGAGTACCGCCCTGATATTTGAGTTAATCGTGCAACACCGGTTGCCGGTGAAGAAAGTGATAGTCGCCTCATCCCAGGCAGTCTATGGTGAAGGGCAGTACGACTGTCCACAGCACGGATTCTTTCTCCCGACACCGCGATCCCGGCAGCAACTGCTTCAGGGAGACTGGGAGCTGCATTGTCCGCAGTGCCAGCGGACGGCCAAGCCGCAACTGTTACGAGAAGAATTCAATAACCCTTATAACCAGTACGCGGTTTCAAAGTTGGCCGGAGAAAAAGCAGCGCTGGGGCTCGGCTGGCTGCATGGTATTCCCACGGTGGCCCTCCGTTATTCGATCACTCAGGGGGCGCGCCAGTCTCTCTACAACCGCTACTCCGGAGTGTGCCGAATTTTTTTCAGTCAGGCCCTACGCGACCTGCCCCTCATTATTTATGAGGACGGTCAACAGACCCGCGACTTCGTGCACGTGCAAGATGTGGTAGACGCCAACATGCTTGTGCTGGAGCGGGATGAAGCAAACTTCCAGATGTTTAACGTCGGCAGTGGCAAAGCGATGAGTGTTCTGGCTTACGCGCATGCCGTCTTAAAGAAACTTTCTTCCCGCGTGACTCTGGAGATGTCGGGTGAGTACCGCCGGGGAGATAATCGCCACAGTGTCTCGAGTGTCGAAAAGTTACGGCGCCTGGGATGGCAGCCCCGCCGTCCTCTTTCCGTTGTTCTCGACGACTTTCTCGAATGGATCGAGAGCGTCGGCGGAATACCCCAACAAGTCGAGGATGCTCACGCTCATATGCGCGACGCCGGCGTGGTGCTGACTTCTTCTGTCTAAAGCAGAAACATCCGCATAGATACAAACCCGAAGAAACTGAAGCGGTGCTTCCGATTGGCTGGTTAACCAGCCGTCCTGCAACCTAATTCATTAGCCGTATAGAACGTTGTGCGATTTGGACCGGCACAGCGCGAAAGGTCGAAAATGCTAACAGCGTTGAACAGCTACTTTGATGATGTTGTCCAGACAATCGGAAAAATGCCCATCGCGACCATAGAGGCAATCGTTACTGCCCTCATGGAGGCGTATGAATCGAGCCGCATGATTTATTTATTTGGCAACGGCGGCAGTGCCGCGCTGGCGTCGCACTTCGCTTGTGATCTTGGAAAGGGAGCAAGCAATGGCTCGAGCAAACGGTTTCAAGCATTGGCATTTACCGATAATGTGCCGATGATGACGGCTTGGGCCAATGATGCGCGCTATGAAGATATCTTTGCAGAACAGCTGATGAATTTCGTGCGCCCAAACGACGTAACATTCGCGATCAGTGGCAGCGGAAAGTCCCCTAACGTTCTCAAGGCTCTGAAGGTTGCGCGTGAGGCTGGCGCCTTCACGATAGGGTTAACCGGGTTTCAGGGGGGAGATATGAAGGATCTCTGTGACCTGTGCCTGACCGTCCCATCCGACAATATGCAGATCATCGAAGATCTCCATCTCAGCGTCACTCACGCAGTTTTCACTGCGCTTCGCGCGAAGATTTGCCTTCCGAACGGTGAAGCGGTTGCATGACGGGTCCTTACAGCAACCAGAACCGATTGCTATGAATCAGCGCAAGTTATCTTCCCGGATCCTTCTCAGTGATCTCTTGTGGTCTACGCTGGCCATGGCCGCCGCGCTGCTGCTGCGCTACGGAGTGGAATTGGTCCCTGTCGAGCTGGTCTCCGCCTCCGCTTTGCTGCCGTTTCTAGCGGCCACTTGGATTATTTGGACTTTTCTTTTTCGTTTTCTATCTCTCGATGGGTTCCGGGGGGGCTGGCGGTTGTCCGCGGTTGTTTCACAGTTGTTGTTATCGGTGGGCGGGCTGATGCTGATTTTGTTGTCCTGCGGATATCTGCTCCGCACCTATGTCTCCCGTCTGGCTCTGGTTCACTTTGGCTTGTTGCTTTTCGCTGGATTTATCCTCATACGGGTTGCAGCCTATCTAATCCTGCGAACTCGCTCCAGAAACGGCGGCGCAAGCCGCGTAGTTATTGTCGGACGCGGCCGTCTGGTGCGGGAGTTAGAACGCAAGATTCAACGACATCCCGAGATGCTTGCCGGGTGATCGGGGTCCTGGCGCCGGATGACGGCACCTTCGATTCCAGTTCTTTACTTGCGTCCGCGGGTCCAGCGGTCAGCACTGGCGCACTCGGCGCTGTGGAATTACTCTGCGAGCAGCGGGTCGATGAGTTGATTCTTGCTCTGCAGGAGTGCGCTTCGCCTGATCTGCTCAACCTGACCGCACTCTGCCGCGATCGTGGCATCAAGGTCAGCCTTGTGCCCCAACTCTATGAACTCTATCTCTCTCATCCTCATCTGATGGACCTTGGCGGCCTTCCGGTTCTCCAGCTAACTAGACCCGGACTTACCGTTGCTACACTGGTTTGGAAACGGGCCTTGGACATTTTTCTGGGGACCTTGCTTTCGGTGGTCGCGATTCCACTCCTTCTGCCGCTGGCGGCTGCGCTTCACCACATCAAAGGAAAAGCTTTTCGCCGGGAGACGCGCTGCGGATTCCGGGGCAGGCCATTCGCGATGCTGCGGCTGAACGTAGATCGCAGAGCCCGCGACGCTTCCCGGTTTGAACGGATTCTAGGGGCACTTAGTCTGACCGAGTTGCCGCAATTGTGGAATGTGCTGCGGGGTGACATGAGTCTTGTGGGGCCGCGGCCTGAGTCTCGCGAGCGCGTGTGCCGCTACTCGGAGTGGCAACAGCAACGCTTGACCGTGACGCCTGGCATGACCGGGTTGGCGCAGGTTCAAGGATTGCGCGAACAGCATTCGTCGGAGGAGAAAACGCGTTTCGATCTGCAATATCTGTTGAACTTGTCTCTCTGGACCGATCTTTCGCTTCTGTTACAAACAATTGGGACCTTGGCGACGCGTTCGGCGAAGCGGGAAGGTTCGCTTGGGGAAGATTCGCTTGCTGGCGTGGAGCCGGCTGGAACGGATAACCATCCGATTGAAGCGCACGTCCACCAGGAGATCCACCAGGAGATTCTAGAGAGTGCTCATCGTCCGTAGTCCAATGCGCATTAGCTTTGCCGGAGGAGGAACCGACCTCCCGGCCTATTATGAGCGCTTCGGTGGTGCTGTGCTCAGCACTTCCATCAACAAGTATTTCTACACCATCCTGGGCAAACGCACTGACGGCCGGATTCAGGTCATCTCCTCCGACCTGCGTGTTTTCGAAACGTGGCGGGATATCGCCAACATGAATATTCGCGGCAGCGGCCTCGAGATTCCTCTGGCCGTACTTAAGGATTTGGCATGCGATATTTCAGTGGATCTTTTCCTGTCCTCGGAGATTCCCCCCGGCACCGGCTTGGGTTCTTCCGCCAGTGTATGCGTGAATATTCTGAGAACCCTGACCACGTATCTGAATCGGCCATTCTCGAAATACGATCTCGCTGAATGTGCATTCCACATTGCCCGTGACGTCCTGGGACACCACGTCGGCAGGCAGGACGAATTTGCAGCTGCCTTCGGTGGCTTGAATTTCATTACGTTCCACAACGATGGCCTTACCGAGGTGCAACCTCTGGACCTCGATCCCGAATTCCTGCGCGAACTTCAATCTAACTTGATGCTTTTCTTCACCGGCTCCGCCCATCATTCCTGGACAATATTGCAGGAACAGGAGAAGTCAACCCGTAGCCACACCGGGCCCACCCTTGACGCTCTCCACGAAGTGCGAGCCCTGGCCGACCGCATGCTCGGTTCGCTTCAAGCGGGCGATCTCAGTCTTTTCGGAGCGCTGCTGGACGAGGGATGGCGAGCAAAGAAGCGCATTTCCGAGAAGATTTCCAATCCCAGAATTGACCATCTCTACGAGGTGGCCCGCCGCAGCGGTGCCGTGGGAGGGAAGATTACCGGCGCTGGTGGAGGCGGATTTCTGCTTCTCTACTGCGAGTCTGATCGACAAGAGGCAGTCCGCTCCGCGCTTCATGCCGAAGGCGTCCAGGAAATGGCCTTTGCCTTCGACAACAACGGGGCCCAAGTGATCGTGAACGATCCATTCATTGACGGCGACCAGCGCGCCGGCTCACGTTGGATCTTCACCCCTGTTTCCGCAGTCGGTTAGTTTGCGTCGCAAGTTCGCACCATCACTTCGTTTGTTATCTGCGTGAATCGATGAAGGCTTTTCTATTAGCCGCGGGCCATGGCACGCGTCTCCGGCCGATTACGGACAAGGTGCCAAAGTGCCTGGTCCCCATCCGCGGTGTGCCCATGTTGCAGATCTGGATGGAAATTTGCCGAAATGCGGGAATTGATGAAGTAATGATAAATCTCCACACCCATGCTGAGATTGTTCGAGCTTGGCTGCAGAACAACAAAAACGGCATTCGCGTGCGATTGGCCGAGGAGTCCACGCTGCTCGGGTCGGCTGGCACAGTGCTGGCCAACCGCGATTGGGTCGCCTCCGACGCTTGTTTCTGGATCCTGTATGCAGACGTTCTCACCAGCGCCAGCCTCGGCCGCATGCTGGAATTCCACCTTGCAAGGCAACCGGCCGCGACGCTTGGTTTGTATCAGGTACCGGACCCATCTCGCTGCGGAGTGGTGTCATTCGACGAGCAGATGGTCATCCGGGAGTTCGTGGAGAAGCCTGCCCATCCGAAAAGCCGGTGGGCATTCTCTGGACTCACGATTGCTACTCCAGAGCTCCTGACCCAGATCCCGCCGCGTTGTCCGGTCGATTTGGGGTTCGACGTTTTCCCGCGACTGACAGGCCAAATGCTTGCTTATCCTATTTCCGACTACCTGCTCGACATAGGAACCTTAGAAAATTATCAAGCAGCTCAAACCGGTTGGCCGGGGCTGGCGGCGTGAGGAGAAATCGACGTTGGTCTCTTTAGCTCGCTCGTCGCACATAATCTCTCTCCGAGAGTTCCATTCACTTGTTGGGATACAAGCGCAGCTGAGCTGAGCGATCGTTTATACCAAGTGGAGTGTTGGTGTAGCTCTTCGTTGGACATTTGTCCGCAGTCGTTGCCGGGGTGTGGGGATGTGGGAAACGCGCGAGCGGTTTTCCATATCTCCACGCCTCGTTTGTTTTGTGCCTGGGCTGCTCGTCGTCGACGCTGATCGACGACACCGTAAGCGCCCAGTGCTGCTCGTCGCGCGTCGTTTGAACAATCACTAAGTCAAACGTGCCATCGTGAATATGCATCTGCTCATCAGATTGTCGCTGGGAATCGGCCTCTTGCTCGTCGCTAATTCAGCGGCCCTTGGCAAGGACCCTGATTCTCTCAACCAGCCTCTCAACGATATCGTCGCCGTTGGACTTGGAGGACGGGAAATATTGCTCGCAAACTTGGCAGAACCGGTCGCACGGCTTCAGTGGCGTTTTCGCGAAATTCCAGTTTCCACTTCGAGCACCGCCATCCTCGATGTTGAACTCTCCGCCGACGGCACGAAGGCCCTGGTCGTCTTCGCCGACGCTGCGCCACGCGTTCTCGATCTCACCGAGCGCATTACCCAAATCAGTGTCGGTGATGCATTCGCCTCTCAGCACCGCTCGCCCCACCAACTTTTCCCCTACGCGGCGGAGGAAGGAATTTGTCTCCTGGACGACTTGGGCCAGTCCGGCGAAAGACCGTGCGCGGAAGCTGCGGCCGTTTCCGTCCACGGGGACGGTCGAGTGCTGTACGCATACAAGGATGGCCGGCTGGTGGTGGTTTCCCCCCAAAGTGGCGTCCGGGAAGAGCTCCCCTACCGTGTACCGCCAGGCGCAAATTTTCATTTGTTGGCAGGTCATCAAGGAGACCTGCGGGATTTTCTAGTCCTCGTGACCGAGCCCGGCACGGACCCGAACGGAGCGACTCCAGTTCCCGTGACCACGATCCCCCTTACGAAGATCATTGATCCGCGGCAGCCAGCCGCTTCTCTGGGGCAGTTTACAAATCCCACAGTCGCGGCACTGCGCGCACTGCTTGAATTTACCGGCGCTGACGCTGTCTCTGCGACACTGGAAGCGCACCGCACGGAGCAAGTGAGTGAGTCAACCCTTGAAACGCTGGCTGCACACCTCGCTGCATACCCCAAGGACCAGACACCTTCCGCCGAAGTTACGTGGTCGTTCTATCGCGTCACGGCCAACACGGAACTCTATGCGCCGGTCCTCGAATTCGCCGACAATGAACCCGACTATCCGACTGATGTAGACATTTGGCAAGCGATTAGACCGCTGGCGCTCGGCACATCGAAAGCAGATTACCAAGCAGCCTACGCGTCCTTGGGCGATCGGCGATGGTCGCGTTGTACATCCTATGTGCGGACTCTGTCCTACCCTGGAACCTGGTTGATCGAATACTGGTTTTATTACCCATTCGATGAAGGCAAGTCCCACCCGCACCTCCATGATTCCGAACACCTGTTTGTCGAAGTCGACAAGCTCGGCGGAACCGTTCGGAATGTTTTTGCCTCCGATCACGACTCCTTGGTTGCCAACAATCTCTATTCAACGCTGGTCAAAGATTCGCCTCCCGTGGCGCTTCCCCTCTTCGCGATGGTCGAGCTGGCAAAGCATGCGATGGCGCCGGACTTGAACCATGACGGGCGCTTCACACGCGGCGTCGATGATAATCTGCACCTCGAACCATATGCCTTCTGGGGCCTTCGTGATCGGAGCGGCAAGGTGCATTTTCTGATGGAGCCGTATCTGGCATCCATGACCCTGCCACGCCACCGGGACAGCCGCTTCGCCCTCGCGGATGCGGAGGCCATTTTCCCTGGTCTGGATGTGCCCCCCGAGCACCTGGTGTGCACGCTGCAGCCGTTCCCAGATGATCTGCCGTGCGCGCATTGTGACAGCGCAACTGCGGAGGCGGGAACGGCATTCTTGGACCACCATCCCGATGTGCGTACCCCGGAGGGCATTTACAAGACTTACGTTGTGCCCTGGCGCGAAATGCGACTCGGCGTGGGGATTTACGACTGGTCGGAAGGGAGGGCGGAAGTGTCTTTGGGGCTTGCGGGTGATTTTCGTCATATGACGGGAGGCCTCTTGCCGATTCCAGCCCGGATCGCGCTGGAATTTGGTTGGAAACCGCTTGCCAAGGACATTGACGTGCACTTGGACGGTGTCAGCGGCGTTGTGTTCAGCAGGTCAACCTTGTTTGCCGGCGCGGGGCTTGAGCGCCTGATCACTAGCACCCAGGGCTTCTACTCTGAAGTGACACCGAAATGGGTGGACATCTCAGAGCGTGTAATAGACGGAGTGGTTTCACCTTCCGGGCTCCATTGGCAATATGGCGGAGTGTCATATCACGCCGGGTACATTCTGGAGCTGCCGAGCGCGCACAGAGGTAACTTCACCAACTTCATCGGCGTTGTGATTCGCGAATCTCCGAGCCACCCCATTCTGTTTGAATGGCGTGCCAGTGTGGGATTCCTGCGGCGAAGAGGCCGCCATGACTTCGGCGCCCGCCGCGGGGATCGCAACCCGTACGAGTAACTTACGAGTAACTATGGCTCATGGCAGGTTAGATCCCCGCAAGCTCTCGTTTGAAGTGACGACCAGCCGTTGACTTTGGACTGATGGCTGACAGCTGAGAGCTGACAGCTGACAGCAAGCACTATGCCGTGGCGAGTTGTTCCGCAACCTCTGGAAGTCCGGCAGCATGCCACGCGTCGAAGCCTCCCGCCACGTTGATCACATTGCGATAACCCGCGCGCTCGAGCAGACTGCAGCCAATCATGCTGCGATATCCGCTCTTGCAGTGAACGGCGACCAGAACGGTCTCGATCGATTGCCGGCAGTCCCTGCGGAAACGTATCGAGCGCCCGACATTGCACTTGCGGGATATGCCCAGCTTGCCATTCGCCTTCGCGGCGCACGTCGAGGACGTCGCTCGCGCGTAAGCTTCCGTCGCGCAGTTTCTGGTTCAGTTCCTGAGGGGAAATCTGCGCCGTCTTCAGCACCGGCAGGCCAGCCTTCTGCCACGCCGCCAAGCCACCCGCCAGATAACCACGCAAATCTTCGATACCGACACGAGCCAGCCGCAGCCGAGCTTCCTCAATCTGCGCCTCCGTGTCTCCGATCAGAACCGGCTTTGAGTGGATACCAAGAATTCCGCCTGCCCACGATGCGAATTGTCCCGAGAGCGCAATGTTGATCGACCCTGGCACGTGTCCCGCCGCAAATTCGTCGCCCGGACGCACGTCA
>CAWCRQ010000043.1:0-22352 GCA_963797885.1 uncultured Acidobacteriaceae bacterium
GCGAGACTGCAGAAGCCGTTGCTGCTGGAAGGCCCCGCCGGGAGCGGTAAGACTCAACTGGCATATGCAGTTGCGGACGCAGCGGACACCACCGTCGAGCGCCTGCAGTGCTATGAGGGAATCAACGAAGAGAAGGCCATCGGCAAGTTCGATGAACCCCTGCAAAGGCTTTGCGTTGAACTCAAAGCCAAGTCCGTCAGCGTGGATTGGGAATCCCTGCGGACGGAGTTGCACAGCCAGCAGTTCTTCGGTGCCGGGCCGCTGCTGCGCGCGTTGCAGTGTGAAAGGCCCTGTGTCTTGCTGATCGACGAACTGGACAAGGTGGACCACGCATTTGAGGCCTTGTTGCTGGAATTGCTGAGCGTGTGGCAGTTGAGCATTCCGAAGCTGGGCACCATAAAAGCCCGGAGCATTCCGTTCGTTGTGTTGACATCGAATGAAGAGAGGCGCATCGGCGATCCCCTGCGCCGGCGCAGTTTTTACCTTCGTATTGAACACCCCACCGCGGAGCGAGAAGCAGAGATTGTGGCACTGAGGACGCCGGATTCAAGCCACGAATTCCATGCCGGTATGGCGGGACTCGCCAAGGCTTTGCGCGGCTGGAGCCTGGAAAAGCCACCCTCAGTCTCAGAGATTCTCGACCTCGCGCAGGCACTCAAAGTTCTGGGAACTGAACAAATTACGGCGGAAATGAGAGACATTCTCCTGCCCTTGCTGGCTAAAACCGAGGCCGATCGACGCAAGCTGCTCTTGCGGGATGGGTTTGCCAGTTTGATCTATGACGCGCAGCAGTACAGCGCCGAGGCTCTGCGAAGGAGCGCGGCATGAAGCCAGCACTCATCTTGGCTCAAGTGCTTTCTGCAATCTCGATCTGCTGGGCGCAATCGCCCAAACCACAGGCACGGCTCGAAGCCGAATACTACGTCGTAGCCTACGCCCAACATTATCGGGTGCCCGTCGCGCTGGTACGCGCCATTGTCGAACGCGAGTCGCACTGGCAAGCATGCGCGGTCTCTCCCAAAGGCGCTGCAGGACTCATGCAGTTGATGCCGGCGACGGCCAGACGACTGGGAGTAGGAAACCGCTGCGATATCGATCAGAACGTTTCCGGGGGCGTGCGATACCTCGCATGGCTAATGCAACAGTTTCATAACGATCTCAGGCTTGTGGCTGCCGCTTACTACGCTGGCGAAGGCGTAATCGGCAGACGAGACCTCGGCTATCGAAATCCCGACGTAATTGCCTACGTGGCAAGAATTAGAACAACTTACCTCTGCCAAGCCGGAAATAAACCAAGAACTACGAACACCAGTTCAGAAAGAGATGTGAGATGAAAATTTGTTTGAGTTTGGTGCATCTGACAACGGTCAGTCTCGTGCTGCTGCATATAGCTTCAGCGCAGGCCGATCTTCCGCAAGCGCGAATCGTGAGCTTGAATGTTGACCCAGAACAGGTTGTGGTCTTGCACTTGCGGCCAGGATACGTCAGTTCGGTGCGGGTGCTGGAGGAGGTCAGTTCGGTCGTACTGGGTGATCCGGGGGCCTTTAAGGCCGACCACTCCGAAGCCGAACCGCAGTTGGTGTTTTTCAAAGCAACCAGCGCAAAACCTGCGCAAACCAACGCCCTGATTACCACCAGAGGAAGCCACGAGATCTCGCTGAGCCTGGTGAGCCAAGGCAAGTCAGACCGTAGTGAGCCCGTGGACTATGTCCTCAACTGTGAGCGCCCGCACAG
This sequence comes from uncultured Acidobacteriaceae bacterium, assembly GCA_963797885.1. GTDB lineage: Bacteria > Acidobacteriota > Terriglobia > Terriglobales > Acidobacteriaceae > Acidiflorens. The sequence goes on from CAWCRQ010000043.1 coordinate 1,735, forward strand.
CTTTCTGATAGCGTCGACTCATCCCGTGTTTGTGGTTGGCGAAACAAAAAACGTTGCTACAGACAATCAGCCAACCAGCACTGCCCCAGAGAAGCCTGGCAGACCAGAGCAGGATTTGCTCAGAGCAGAACGGATTGAGAATCCACATTGGGAAGGCAAGCAACTGCAGGTTGCGGTAGGACAGGCGATAGAGAAAGAGCAACAGATGGCCGTGCCGTTCGCCGTTCTGAACTCTTCTGCACGGACCATTGAAGTACTGCCGCCGCAAGTACAGCTTGCGGGGACATCGAAAGACAAGCATCGAAAAGCGATTAAGGCCGAGCCGGTCGCGATCAAGGACTACTGGATTACCTCGCGTAGACTCGCGCCTGGCGCCAGGGCCGATGGCATCGTTGTGTTCGACCGGCCTACCTTCAAGGAATCCCGGGAACGGCTCTTGCTCGCGGTTGCCCAAGCGGAAGAGGTCGACCGTCCGGTCCTGGCACCGATTGCGTTTGTGGCTCCGGTCTCGGGAGGTGCAAAGTGATTCATCCAAACGGACACAACGACAACGGCAACGCTGCAGTCCTTCAGGAGCCAGCGGAAAATGAAACTCGCAAGAACGATCTGCCACTCCCTCCGGACGCAACCGTCCCATTGCCTGGGCTCGCAACTAGAGCAAAACAGAGAGCCCGGCAGCAGATCCAACAGAACCGCTTTGTAATCATCGGAGCGGGAGCGATCGTCATCGCGCTGCTGATCTTCGTTGCTACGTCTATGCCCCATCGGGGCGCGCCACAGAAAGTGAAGAGTCGTGGCGCCACTGCTTCTGAAGACTTGGCCTTGGAGAGCGGCACCGCGAGCAACGATAAGAGCCTATTTCCGATCACTGATTCTGGCCGGCCCGTCACAAAAGAATCTCACGAAGGCTTCCTGAACGAACGAGATCTACAACGAACTGCAACCAAGCCGGCAGCGGGGACGACGGTGGCGAGCGGAGCGGGAACTTTGGGGTCGATACCGCCTTTCGGAGACCAGCAGCCCTGGCAAGCGCCGCCCTATCAGCCAGGCTCGGGCGCCGGTGCCGAGACTCCAGACTTGGGTAAAGCAGAGCGCGAGGCCATGGAGAAGTCTTCGCTAATCTACGTGCGAAACGTCTCTGCCAATTCGGCCAGTGCTCAGGCCCGCGAAATCTTCAATGATCCAGCACCGGAACTGGGATTGGGTCTGGCCACTGGCACACGATTGCGTGCACGCCTGGAATCAGCGGCCAGCACGGCAGTGCGAACTCCGGTCCTGGCGGTGATCGAGTACAACTATGAGCGGGACGGAGAAATTATCGTCCCTGCGGGAGCAAAAGCGGTTGGGCACATCCGGAACGGAGATCGTTCAGGTTACGTTGACATCCAGTTCGATTCTCTGCTGATGCCGGATGGTGCAGTCGTTCCCATCGAGGCCGCCGCCACGGGTTTGGACTTGCGGCCGCTCAAAGGAAAAGTTGAGGGCAAGAACACGGGAAAGAACGTCCTGGTCAGATCGCTGTCAGGAATCGGCCAAGCTGGCTCGATGTTGGTGGGACAAGGCAGTCTGAACCAGCCGCTGAGCGAGTCGGACCTAATGCGGGAGCGCGTCAGCAACAATGTCGGAGAGGCTGGAGATGAGGAGGTTTCCCGATTAGCGATCACCCAGCACATCGTGGTGACAATTTCGGCGGACACTCCGATCTATGTGGTCCTCGAGCAGACCCCCAAGACCAATCAGGTTTATCAGCAACCAAGTGCGCGGAGCACTCCAACATCCAACTCCGCCAATGTTGAGCAACTGCGCCAACTATTGCAGTTGCAGCAAGAGCTGAACCAACCGTCCGCGAGCAACCAACCAGCGCAGTAGACGAGTGGTTCTCGGCTATGAATATTCGGCGGGAGCGTGTGTCGGCTGCGCCTGCCCAGGCGTGCTCCCCGCAACGTAGCTCACGAGTCGACCGTGACTCGCTCGCAGTCGGCGGCCAGCGCCAACGCAATTTCCAATCTTCCCGGAAGCCGACTTCCCATTACCGAACCCGCCCAGAGAGCTGGCACTGCCGACTGCCGGATACATGCCACGATCGGTTCCAACTCCCATTGCGAACGACCAAAGTTGTGTGGATGCAGCCGGGCGCTTCATCGCGATTCGATAGTTACCGCTGTCATGGAGGGCGGCAAGAGAGCTTTCGAGCTGGCGCTGACAGGTACGGACAGCAGGAAGGTGATGATTGCAACGGTGGAGAGCGGACGACTCTTACAAAGCGTCGGCTTCTTCACCACCTGCTCCGGTGGCTTGTTCCTCAGCTTCTGCTGCTTCTTTCTTTCGAGTTCTTTCGTCCTCGATTTTCTTCAGTCGGAAATAGTTCTGGAAGGTATACATCCATGCAATGTCCACGAGCTGCCAAACGGTAAGTTCCGGCTCGGCAATCTGTGTCGTCTGTTGTGAAGGTGGACGCGTATGAAGCTCACTGAGCGCTTCCAAGGCGGCAAGCTCGTTCTTGGTATTGACCAAAGCGAACTTTGATAACTCAGTCTGCTCCAGCCGCGTCAAAGGAATCTGCAGATTCATCAGGCCCTTCACCGCCCTCTGAACTGCCCCCACAATCACTGCGACGGACAGCCCAGATTCGCCGACGAAGCGATAGCGGTTGATCTCACTGACCAAGCGACGGATCTCGATCGCCCGCTTGGAATCAGACATCGGCCCCTCATCCAGCAATCGACACAATTCTTCAAAACGCTCACTGTTCGTCTTCAGCTTCGCAGCGATGTCCCTCGACTCGGCCAAATGCGCGCCATGCGTGATCGCGGCGACGCAGAGGCGGAAAATCTCACGTCCAAAGACCAGCAGAGGATGGTAGACCAGATGCTCGGATTGCTTACCCGGTCGTGGGATCATGAAGCGCGCCTGCGAGAGCTTGCCTTCATGTGCTACCCGACTGCGGGCGTCGTAAAACTGTCGAACCCAATCCTTCAATCTTGGAACGCGGCCTAGCAGGAGCGAGACACTATCGACGAATCGATCCGTCTTCTCGCCGGTAGGAAGATCGAGCAGAGATTCAAAGGCGATTGCAAGATTGACTAAAGCCTCGCTCTCGCTCACCTCAGCTCGATTGGTGCCGTTGTACCACCTCAGAGCGGTGAACAGCCTTTCCCCGATATGTCTCGCGTCATCCGTGAGCAATCGCGCCAGCTCATAGCCCGTTCCTGCTTGCAGGAACTCGCCGCAGTCAGCAGCGAGGTCTTGGGAGATATTGAGCGTGATGTGCGGCACCGGCGGGTAGACCCGTGATCCCTTGACTACCCAAAAGTGCTCCATGAAGTTGAGCATACCGTCGTAACCCGGCGCGAAATCGTTATCCCACGCCATTGGTATGGGCTCATCCAAGATGGTGTGGTGCTCCGCCTCAATCAAGAAACGACTCACTCGGCTTGGCGTAAGCACAAGCAATGTTGCGCACTCATATCCAAGGAAAGGGTCTCCGAACTGCTCATTCGGCGTGCCATACAAATACGCGACGAGACTATGCACCCGCTTTAACGCTTCAGGGATTTGGAATACACCGGAAACATGAATCTGAGGTATCGCAGCGTAGGACGCCGATCGTACACGCGCATTGTTCTGCGTGTACAACATCGCCGTCACCTCGGTGACTGCCGTCACTTGTGCTTTGCTGAGTCCCTCCAGATCGTCAGTAGACCGAAACAGATAGGGTCCGAACCGAACGGGACCTGACGTCTTGAGATACGGGAAAACAACAATGGAGAAGAGTTCTTCGCGAGTGTCGGGCATAAGGGTTCGGGCTCAGCGACCGGGTCGAATCACCGGCCATAGTTGAAACCATTATCCGCCTTCTCCCGGAAGGTTGATGTATCCATTGTGTGCAGGTTAGCAGCGGCGAGGAAAGATCTGCTGGCTGGTGCACTGCGTCAAATTGCGAATGCGAACTGACACGAATGCATAGGCGGGCGGGAAAATGCAGCTTTTTACGCTCCTGGGAGGGTCCAGACCCAAAAACGCTGGCTGGAACCTCAACTCCGGTCTAGAGATCAAAGCATGATCCATGTTGGGGCATGGTCGCTCGCGTTTTCCTGCCCACGCGCCCATCGGTCTACACCGCCGTCCACGAGGCGGACGGACAAATTTGGCGAGAGCAGAAAGTGATCGAGTCGCATGCCTTTGTCCTTCTGCCACCGTTCAAACTTGTAATCTCAGAATGTCCAGAGCGGCCCGTCCGGATGTACCTTCCGCATGGCGTCAGTCCAGCCTTGGGCCAGCAAACGCGCAAAGGCCTGTCGGCTCTCGGGTTGGATTAACGCGTTGTTATCCAAAGATCGAGTCGGATAGATGTCCTGCGGTGTCGGCACGACATTGTAGTCACCGGCCAGCACCACGGGTGCGCCGCTCGCCATGAGCTCGGCGGCGTGGGCAAGGAGGCGCTCAAACCAGGCCAACTTGTAATTGAATTTCGGTCCAGGCTGCGGATTCCCATTGGGGAGGTAGACCGAAGTGATCAGGACTCCCTGAACCGCCGCTTCAATGTAGCGAGCTTGATGATCTTCAGGATTTCCCGGCAGACTTGTGCGAGTCAGCACGGGATCCTGGTTTCGCGCGAGAATGGCCACGCCGTTCCAGGAGCGCTCTCCTTGCCAGACTGCTTCGTAACCGAGAGTCCGAAGGGCATCCACGGGAAAGGCTTCCTGCTCTGCCTTGAGCTCTTGGAGGCTAACTACGTCCGGTTCAGCTTTCGCTAACCAAGCCAAGAGGTTGTCGAGCCGCTTATTGATGTTGTTAATGTTGAAGGTGGCAACTTTCACCAAGTGCCTTTCTGTGGTTCATCTTCTCTGCCCCGTAGCTTGCCCTGACGGATGGATCCTCCCGGCTTGAGCGGGCGGCAACGGCCTACGGCTTCGACAGCTCAAGCATCCGCATCAGGTAGCTCGCGACGAATAGCAGCTCCAGAGCCTCAGACGGCGTCAGGTCCGGCAGTTCGTACTTCTGGTGCGTGTACGGGTTTCGAATCCACTCCAAAGCTCCGCTGAGAATTCCATTCAGGCCTTTTTCGTAAGAGTCTTTCGCACCGAGGGCTGCGTAGGGACGGACAAGCTCTCTCTCGGCGAAGAGCTTGTAGACTAGCGCGTGGCCTGACGCGGCTCTGACCGACGGGCTGACTGAGCCGCTCCTGATTTCATTCAGCCTGTTCTCGTACCGTTCGAATGCAGCCGCCACGGCCTCCTTCAGCTTGTTCTCGTAGAAGTAGTGCGCATACCCCTGAAAGTCTTCGTGGAGCAGGGGCAGCGCCGCCATGATCTCTTGGACCGCGAAGAACGAAGGAGCGGGGTTCTGCGCCGCCTCAAGTCCCTTTGGAGTGATGGCATAGTTCGAATGTTCCTTGAAGCGAATGAGGCCTTGGTTCTCCAGGAATTTCAGAGGGGCTGCGAGCAGCAACTCCGTCACGGCCTGACGCTCCCCAGCGGGGAAGTCGGAGGCCAAGCTCCACGGTGCCATGCCGAGGTTGTAGATGTTGAACGACCCTATCTGGGCGAACTTCGATGCGCTGCGTAGGAGGAGCTGGGCCTGCTTCGGGATGGAGAGGTGCTCAAGCTCTTTATACGTGGGCATCGACCTCGGATTATAGAATGTGTCATGGCGATCTCCGAAGAGGCTTACATGTTTGCGGAGAGGTACGCGCACTTCTCGAACGTGCATACCATCTACCGCGACCTCATATCAGGCCACTACCAGCCCTCGGTCAACATGAACTCCGACCCGCGAGTCCCGTCTGCGGATTTCACGATGCAAGACGTTCACACCACGATGATGTTCGTCCTCTACGCCTACTTCTTCAGCATGGTGGAGGATGACCCGCAGGGAGTGAACGGCTTCAGGGTCTGGCGCGCGGCATGGCCTGAGGAGGAGAACGCGATCGCTGCGGTCGAGGCGCTGGTGACGCCGCTCGTGCCCGGACTGAAACTGTTCCGCAATAGGCTTGGGTTCCACGGCAGCAGGTCGAGGTCTCACGAGGCCAAGGCTTTCGATCTGTTCTCGCAGCACTCGGGAACCGCCGTGTGGAACGCGATGGCTAATTTCAAGTCCCTGGGGGCTGCACTCTTTAAGAAGGACCTCGATCGCCAGCATGGGATAGACCCGAGCCCAGCCGCCCGCGAGTGGATCGACCGAATAGCGGCCAAGAGCCTCGCCTGCAAGCCGTGACCTCCTTGACGGGCGGGCGCGAGAAGAGGAAGCAGCGGTTATCTTGACCGCTCCAGTTCCCTTGCGTAAGTCAGGCCTCGGTTGTTCCGCCGTCCGTTCCACCGGACTGAGCTGCCATCTTTGAGCTCTGCAATGCGGTTGTGTGCTTCGCGTCGGCCACCCGCCCAAATTCTCGAACGCGGGTCCGGGAGTTCGATGAGACAGTGATCATGATCCGATTTTGTCCGATATTTTCTGAAAAACGACCGCGCGCTGCTCCTTGCTCATTTCGTGTGGACCGTGCGGTCCATTTTCCAAGACATCCAGGACTTTGATGACTTCCTGATATAACGGCTCGAACTTTGTGCATACCTCGGCAATATCAGCGTAGCGAATGCCAGAGATGTTGAAACGATGCACGACTCTATTCCGATAGTCATACATCTCATACAGTCGCTTGTATAAATCGTCGGAAATCACATTCTCTTTGAGCGCAAAGTCGTATATCTCTTTTTCTCGGTACGTCTTTTCGCCTTCATCTTGCCTGATCAATTCTTTGGGAATGGTGTACGTGTAGTTGGGTGCCTTCTGGGTACGGCTGTAAACCAACGCGAGACGTAGCAAAGCATCGATTGTGGATACGTACAAACAAAGGCCTTCAATCAAAGCCCCTTCCTCGTGTGCTTTCTGTAGGAGAAGCCGGGAGGTCGGAATTGCATGGATCAAATCGTTCAGCGGGTCATACTTCATAGATTGCTCCGGAGAAAAAGCAAATGTGTTTTGGGCGGGTGGCCCACATCTGCGCTAGAAGTAGAACACATCGTCTGATATGGCCACCCGCCCTGCAAAACCTACGAATAGATCCCAGGCGCCTCATGCCCAAGCTTCTGTACGTACTCAACATACGACCCTGGATAAACAGTGGGATGGCGGTCCGTGCCGCTCTCGCCGCCCAGTTCCAGCACACGTGAGCCGAGACCGCGAAGGAACATGCGGTCATGCGATACGAAGATCATGGTGCCTTCAAAATCCTTCAGGGCGTCCACCAGCATCTCCTTGGTCGCAAGATCCAGGTGATTGGTCGGTTCGTCGAGCACCAGGAAGTTCGGCGGGTTGTAGAGCATGCGCGCTATTGCCAGCCGCGATTTTTCTCCGCCAGAGAGTGCGCGGATCTTCTTATCCACGTCTTCGCCGGAGAACTGGAATGCTCCCGCCAGGTTCCGCAGCGACCCGATACCGTCCTGGGGAAAATCTTGTTGCAACTGTTCGATGACGGTGAGATCGGAATTGAGCACGTCCAGCGATTGTTGCGCGAAGTAGCCCATATACAGGCTGGCGCCGAGCCGCACGCTTCCCGCATCTGGAGCACTGGCCCCGGCAATCATTTTAAGAAGCGTAGTCTTGCCCGCGCCGTTTCTTCCCATGACGGCCCAGCGTTCTCCGCGGCGGATGGTGAGATTGAATCCTTCGTAAATCACACGCGGGCCGTAACTCTTGTGCAGATTCTCAAGGACGGCCACCTGTTCGCCGGATCGCGGGGGGACACGAAAGTCGAACTTCACGACCTGCCGTTTTTTCGGCAGTTCGATCTTTTCGATCTTGTCCAAGCGCCTTAATCCGGCTCTGCACCTGGGCCGCTTTGGCCGCGTGCGTCCTGAAACGATCGATGAAGCGCTGTTCTTTGGCAAGCATGGACTGCTGCCGGGCAAATGCTGCCTGCTGATTGCTCTCTCGCACCGCCCTTTCGCGCTCGTAGAAGTCGTAGTCACCCGAGTAGGTGATGATTTCGCCGCCATCAATCTCTGCAATCTTTGAGACCAGACGATTCATGAACTCGCGGTCGTGCGAAGTCATGAGCAGCGCGCCGGGAAATGACTTGAGAAACTGTTCGAGCCAGATGATGGATTCGATGTCGAGGTGGTTCGTCGGTTCGTCCATCAGCAATACGTCCGGCATTCCGAGCAGCACCCGTGCCAGCGCAACCCGCATTTTCCATCCGCCGGAGAGAGCGCCCACGTCGCCGTCAATCTGATCGTCTTTGAATCCCAGACCGTGGAGCACTTCACGGGCTTGCGATTCGAGCGCGTAACCGCCTAAATGCTCGTACTCCTCCTGAACGTGACCGAAGCGATCAAGAATGCGGTCCATGTCATCAGCCTTGTCGGGGTCGGACATTTCCCGCTGCAAGGCTTCGAGTTCGTGGTGCAGATCGCCGACGCGTCCGCTCCCTGCGATCGCTTCATCCAGCACCGAACGGCCCTGCATTTCCTCGACGTCCTGGCGAAAGTAGCCGATCGTCAACTTCTTGGGGACTGAGACCGCGCCCTCGTCGGGAGTTTCCTCGCCGACCACCATCCGGAAGAGCGTTGTCTTGCCCGCGCCATTGGGACCGACCAGCCCGACTTTTTCGCCGGGATTCAACTGAAACGAAGCATCCACGAAGAGCAACTGCTTGCCATACTGCTTATTGATGTTTGAGAAAGAGATCATTTTGTAGGAGCAACTCGCGGCACGCTGCCTCCTCCAGTGTAGCCCGGCCAGAAAATTGCCGGCCAATTCTGGCACGTTGGATTATTGAAGGTTTGCCGGTAATCCGCCCAGAATCGAGGTTAAGTGACGAGATCACTTTCTACTAGCCGGCCGGCGTATGAAGCACCCGCTTGCTTGCTTCTTAGCCAGGATCTTGCCGCAGGCATTCGGCGTGTGAGGGGTCGGGCGGCTGGAGTTTTTTGGAGGCCCCAAATTCGACTAGACGTGGCTGTAGCTAACCTCTACATCGACGCCATCCGTCTCCACGCAGATGTGATAGTGGAGATCTGTTCGGTATAACGTTCTCCCACTCAAGGCGTTCACTACCTTCCGATCCGGATGGGAATACGGGAGGATGTGGCTGCTGATTCCAAGGAGCGCCTTCTTCGGCAATACGGCCAACCACGGCGTCGCGTTCGCGTTAGTAAAGGTGCCGTTCGTAGCCCCATGATGCGGTACCTTAAAGAACTTCGTCGTCTTGGGGATCTTTGATGAAATCCTTGTCCAGACAATATCGGCTTCTGCGTCGCCCGTTAGAACAAAAGTGACCTGACCTCGCGTGATGGCAAGTACGACGGAGTTGTTGTTCTCGTTCTTATCGAGGACGCCCGGTTCTGGCCATAATACCTCCATAGTGGCCCCGCCAAACCTGGGAAGCACTGCGGAGGTATCGATAGCTTCATAGTTGGCTACCTGATTCGATTTCCGTGCGTAGTCCAAGAGCTTCGCTATCAGCACCGGATAATTTGGAGAATCGGAATGCCAGAAGTACTTAGTGCCAAAGTCCTTGAGTATTCGCTGCAGCCCGGCCCCGTGATCCGCATGTGCATGGGTCATGAGTACCCAATCGAATAATGCAGAGCTTGAGGGCACTTTCTCCTGCTTCTTTTCAAGATTCGTCAGAAGAATTCGTGGGTTAGTGTCGGCTCTGGCAACTTGCCAAGAGCATGATAGAGCGCAAGTTCGGTGATGCGAAAGGTGCGGAAACCATAGGATTTTCTCATAGTGACTTTAACTTTATTGTTGAGGCCCTCAACCACGCCGCTGGAGAACTGCTTTTTAGCCTTGAAGTAGTTGAGGATGAGTTCCCGATGAACCCGTAAGGTTTTGGCAATTTTCTTCATGGGGCCAATCCGGGAGCGCATGGTTTGCTGGCACCAGAAGTCGAGATACCTGCCCGCCCAGGTCGGGGAGTTGTAATCCCAAAAGCGCTGGAAGTCTTCTTTGAGCAAATAGGCACGAACGGTTTGCAGGTTGTAGCGGAGTAGATCGCGTAGCCGGAACTTCTGTTGCGAAGTGAGATTGGCTTTGCGCTTGAGGATGCACCAGCGGGACTTGTGGAGGAGAGGTTCGTAGCCGTCTTGGGCCATCTTGCGGGACTCGGCGGCGCGCACGTCGTCGAGGGCTTCATTCATCTTGGCGACGATGTGAAAACGGTCGAGGATGTGGAGTGCTTGCGAGCATTGGTCGCGAATCACGCGGAGATAGGGCTTCCACATGTCGGAACAAACGTATTGGATATGGGAGCTGAGTTCTGTTCCGAGCATGGCAAAGAATCCCTGGAAGGTTTCGACGGTTCGCTCCTGGCCGATCCAGAGCAAGCGGGTTGCGCCGGAGTCGATTTGGTAGACCAAGGTGAGGTACTTGTGGCCTTTGGCATACTGGATCTCGTCCACGCCGATGGCGGAGATCGGAGCCAAGGTGCGATGTGCCAAGCCCCAGTCCACGACATACTGCACGGCGTGGCAAACCTTGTCCCAAGAGGTGCGGAACGAATCGGCGGTTTCCTTCCAAGACAGTTTGCGCGCCCAGCGTGCCAAAAAGATCATGTAGGCGTTGGTGAGGGAATGTTTGCCATCGGCCCAGGGGACTTGCTCGACTACGATACCGCAGGTTTTGCAGTGGACCCGGCGCATGCGGTAGAGGAGAAACACCAAGAAACCCCAAACGGGGATGAACTCAAAAGGACGCTCGGCGAGGTGATCGTAGCCGGCGGCCGGCAGGCGGCAACCGGAACAGATGGCTTTGGACCCCACCCGCGGGCGCACCCCGATTTCAAGGCGCTTGCCATCTTGGCTGAGGCGAGCTTGGTGGTAGACGAAACCGGAGAAGCGATAACACTGGTTCAGAAGCGTGATAACCTGCATGTCGAAGTGGGTACCATGACAACCGCATCTACCCTACAACAATCCGCCGCGCCCGGCCTCGACGACTACTGTAAAGACCTTGCCGAGTGGCCCAGAAGCTGGATGGGCCTGCCCAAAGACCTGGTTCCGGGAGAGAAAATGGTGGCCTACTTCCGGCCCTTCTTGGAACATCTGATCGACCTCGGACTGTCCAAGAAAACCATTCGGAAACACGTGGACAACGTCTGGGTTCTGGGCGGAGAGATGATCCGCGACCTGCACGAAACCCCATCTCTGAGAAAGGTACCCATCGAGACTCTGGTTTTTCAGGTGATCCAGGACGGCGGCCCGATTCTGTATCACAACGACTCCGAGGAGCAGCAGCGGTCTTTTGAATCCACCTGCAGCAAGTTCCGCAGATTCCTGGAAGAGAGTCAGAAGCTCGTACCCGCCAGGAGGCGGTGGAAATGACGAAAGAGGAAATCCCCAAAACCAAGAACGGGATTTCCCTCTTTCTTGGAAAGCGCAAACCCGGCGCTTCCCACATTCCCACCGCACGGCTACTGCTGCTGTCCTCGCTGCATCACCCCATCAAAGTAAATCAGGGCCCCAACCACGGTTGCGCTGCGCGCTACTTCCTGACTCACCCACAGATTCCTCAGAGGAAGCATTTATCAAAAGAACCACGACGGTTGGTGTTTGGTTCATGTCCATTATTCCGCGCTACTCCCCGAAAAGAAGAGCGGAACAGAGTGAAGGAGTCAGAGCTACCATTATCAAAATCCAGAACACAAAACATGCGAAAGGAATTCAGGACGAAGCTAAACGGTGATGAGTCGCGGACTGACGCGAGCGCATATTTCACCCTGCCGTTCGACACGCGGGAAGTCTGGGGCAAAGCCAAAGTGCCCGTCAGGGTGACAATCAATGGCTACACTTGGCGCAGCACGGTTGGGAACCGGCGCGGTAAACAGTACATCGTTGTCAATGCTGAGGCGCGGCGTAGCGCAGGGGTAAGAGCGGGCGATCTCGTGACCATCACCCTCGAACCGGATACTGAGAAGCGAGAGATCGAGATTCCAACAGCGTTGCAGAAGGCACTGGGCACGAAACTCACTCAGAAACTCAACAGCTTGTCATTCACTCACAAGAAAGAATTCATCATGTGGTATTCGGAGGCCAAGAAGGACGATACACGTGCTGGGCGAGTCCAGAGGATGAAACAGATGCTCTCGTCGGGGAAGGTAATCAGTTGACGTTCGGAGGTTTAGCTTTCGATATTGCCTAGCACGGGACGCTCAGGTCGGCAGCAGATGCCATACCGCTGCCAGAGCCGGAACCACGGGCTGTGGGCGAGCATTTCATCGTGCCTTCGATTGGCAGCCGAGAGGTCGTTTGGGCTCAGCGGTCGAGTGTCCGGCACTGCGAAAACGCGCTCCAGCCAATCGATTTCAGCAATGGTCTGTTCAGCGTCCATGCATTGCAATGATCTAGTACGAAGGGGGAATGGTCAAACGGAAGCGGTATTGGTCTTTCCCGAACGATTCGTCCTCGGCCAATCGAACCGCCAACGTTCGCCGCCTGACGTTCCGGCGCATAGAGCACAAATAGACTACGGCTTCGAGTGCGGAAGTGCGCACGCGCCCCAATCCGATACGAGAGGAGTGCCCCGGCATTAACTAGCCCTTCCCGTGATCGTCGTGGGGTCCTCCATCTCTGCCAGAGCCAGAACTTTGTAAGTGGCATAGTTGTACACTGGCGACATAGCCAGAAGCCGATCAGTTCTTCGTTCGATGTGACCTTGTAAATCCAAGCTCCACTGTGACTGCCAATGACGTGGCAGCGGCACTCCAGCTTTTCCTCCCCAGCTTCTTGGCGTAATCCGGCATCTGCATCACGGCACGGGCAACCTCAGGCCCAAGGCGTGTCAGGTCGAAGTGCCACAGCGCTGGGAATTTCATAGCTTCCTCCTGGCCCAACCGCCCCACAGCCTATACCCCTCGCAGGTTCATGTCACCCGCGCTTGCAAACGGGTGACGTCAAGCTGCTTGTGTAAATAGGTTGAGGGTGCGGGTTTTCCATTCCAGGTTAAATCTCTGGAAGATGGAGTAGATGATGCGGTCGACGCTTTCTACGTTGACAAAGCACACCATGGGCCGGGTACGCCGGCGGACTTCGACGAAACAGCGTTCTATCACGTTGGTGGTGCGCAGTTTACGCCACAGGTGCCGGGGAAAAGCGAAGAACGATAGCAACTCGGGCAGATCCTGCTGCAACCGCCGGATCATGGCGGGGTAAGCTCGGCACCAGCGCGAGCGAAAAGCGCGAAAAGCGGCTACGGCTTGGGCTCGGTTGTCTGCCAAATAGATGGCCTGGGCCCCAGCCTTCATCTCGTCGTAGTCGCGCTGGCGCGCTTTCTCCAGAATGTTCCGCATCTTGTGCACCCAGCAGCGTTGATGCCGCACGCGGGGATAGACGGTGCGAATCGCCGCTGCCAGACCGGCACAGCCATCGGTCAGAATCAGGCCCAGCGATCGGCCTTCCAGTCCGCGGCGGTAGAGATCCTGCAGCAGTGCTTCCCAGTCCGCCTGACCTTCGCCCTGGCTGCGCAAAAAAGCCAGCAAGTGCCGGCTGCCATCCTGCCGGATTCCATACGCCACCAGCATCTGCACCCGCTTACGTCCCGTCGGCCGCCGCACCCGCAAGCTCACTCCGTCCAGAAACAGATAGACGTAGTCGTCGCTCAATCGGGCCTGATGAAACTGCCGCACCGCCTCATCCAGATCCCGGGTCAGCTTCGACACCGTCTGTGCGCTCACCGTTTCTCCCGTTAGCGTGGCCACCACTCGTCCCACTTGCCGCGTGCTGATGCCCCGCAAAAACGCTTCCCGGATCAGCAGCGATACCTCTTCCGCACGGCGCTGAAAACGTCTCAATCCTACCGGTAGAAAGCTCTTCCCTCGAGTGCGCGCAATCCGCAGCCGAATCGTCCCAAAGCGGGTCACGAAATCCCGCTCGTAGTACCCATTGCGGTAGTCCCGCCGTTTTCCCCGCCTGCGCTCATATCGTCCCCAGCCGGAAAATCGGTCTCGTTGCCGCTCCGACTGCAGCTCGAAAAACCGCTGCCAGGCCAGCTTGGTTTCGCCATACAAATCGCCCCAGAAACTCTCCTTCATCTCTTTCAGAAAATGTTGGAAATGCTCGGTGATCGGGATTATCTTTGCCATCGGGTGTAGGTCTCCTTTTCTAGGAATGGCTTTAGCTTGTGAGGCCAAAGCCAACTTACACCCTCTCGCTTTTTACACAAGCGAATTTACGTCACCGCAAGATCTTCGCATCGACTGGCATGTCACGCATTCACGCCTATATCCTCCCGCAGAATACTGCCTCTCAGCGGGCCTTCGAAAATGCCGGGTTTCAGAGGTCCGGCGAGGAGCAGGTCAAGGGACACGGGGCCTGGCACTTTGTGCGGGACAAGGCGACCGGGGAACTTTGAGAGGGGACATCGAGGGCGAATTGCAATGACGAGTCGAGCCACCCAGTCGGAGTTGTTGGAACAGCGCATTGCCGAGAACCGCGCATCGCAGGAAGTGGACCTCGTGCGCTGGATCTTCGAGCAGATTCCGGTGCGGGAATCCGACCAGGTGCTGGAACTCTGCTGCGGAACCGGAGGGCAGACGCTGCGCATGTTGAGCGCTCTCGGCGAGCGTGGTCGGCTCCATGCTCTGGACGTTTCGCGCGATGCTCTGAACACACTGGTGGAGCGTGCCGCGTCCGGCAAGTCCAAGCTGGTCCCCATCCAGGCGAGCCTCGATGATCTTGCTGGCACGCTACGGGGCTCGGGATTGGAGTGCCCGTCATTCGATCTGATTTTCTGCGCGTACGGCCTTTACTACAGCAGCGATGCCAAGAAGACCCTCGACGAAGCGTTCTCGTGGCTGAAAAAAGGCGGCCGCATGGTTGTCGTCGGGCCCTTCGGCCCTAACAATGGGCAACTCTTCGATCTGGTGTGCGCCACTGGGGCCACGATCCCGGACCCGGTGGTCTCGTCGAGTGAGCGCTTTATGAGCGAGGTAGTCGTCCCCTGGGCGGCCGTGAAATTTCAGTCCACCCGAATCGCTACCATGGTGAACCCGGTGCGCTGGACGACGCCCGAGCGCGTACTGAATTACTGGCAAAATACAACTTTCTATAGCGCCGATCACCGTCACGAGTTCGAGATGCTGTTGGCTCAGCATTTTGCGCAACACGGTGAGTTCGTAAACGAAAAATGGGTGATGATGGTGGAGATGACCGATGCCCGCTCCTGACTCCGTCCTGGTCGTCGCCGCGCACCCAGACGACGAGATCCTCGGCTGTGGCGGCACGATGACGCGCCTCGTCAGGGAAGGTCACGAAGTGCGTATCGCCATCCTCGCCGAAGGCATGTCCTCGCGCTACGCGCACCGCGAAGACGCCGACCAGCTGCAACTGCGGCACCTGCACGCCCGGGCTCAGCAAGCTGCCGACAAGGTCGGGGCGAAAGAACTCGTCCTTTGCAATCTGCCCGACAACCGCCTCGATACGGTGCCGCTGCTCGACGTCGTGAAGACGGTCGAAGATCTCGTCGCCCGCTTCCGTCCCGAGATCATCTACACGCATCACCCTGGAGACTTGAATGTCGATCACGGGGTGGTTTACCGCGCCGTCCTGACGGCGACGCGGCCTATGAGCGGGCAATGCGTGCGCGATGTCTACGCCTTCGAGGTTCCGTCATCCACCGAGTGGGCCTTCCAGTGCCTCGGACCGTCATTTCGACCCAACGTCTTCGTGGACATCGCGGATTCTCTCGAGACAAAAATCGCCGCGCTTGCCTGCTACGACACTGAGACCCGCAAATTTCCCCACCCTCGCTCCCCCGAAGCGCTGCGCGCGATCGCCACGCGCTGGGGCAGCGTAGTGGGTTTGCAGGCGGCGGAAGCATTCGAACTGATCCGCTCGGTAAGGCCGGCGGCGAATCATCGATGACCGACTACATCGAGATCGGGAAGCGCCGTATTGGTCGGGGAAGTCCCGCCTATTGCGTCGCGGAGGTGTCCGCCAATCACAACCAGGACTTCTCCCAGGCAGTGCGCATCATCGAAGCCGCCAAGGAAGCTGGCGCAGATGCGGTCAAGCTCCAGACCTACACGGCGGATACGATCACGCTGCGCAGCGACAAAGAGTGTTTTCGGATTGCGGGGGGCACGCTGTGGGATGGCCGCATTCTTCACGACCTCTACCAGGAAGCATTTACGCCCTGGGAGTGGCAGCCGAAACTTAAAGAGATCGCGAACGAACTGGGGATGCACTTGTTTTCGAGCGCGTTCGACGATAGTGCCGTCGACTTTCTTGAACAGATGAATGTTCCCGCGCACAAGGTGGCGTCGTTTGAACTGGTGGACATCGGCCTGATCCAGAAGATGGCTCGCACCGGGAAGCCGATGATTATTTCCACAGGTATGGGGAGCGAAGACGAAATCTCCGAAGCGCTCGAGGCGGCGCGTGGGGCGGGTGCGACTCAGATTGCGCTGTTGAAGTGTACGAGCGCCTACCCGGCACCGCCGGAGGAGGCGAACCTGCTCACAATTCCAGAACTTGCGCGGCGTTTCGGTTGTCCTGTGGGACTTTCCGATCACACGATAGGGATCGCGGTTCCCGTCGCGGCCGTGGCTTTGGGAGCTTGCATCATTGAGAAGCATCTTTGTCTGCGGCGCGCGGATGGCGGGCCGGACGGCGCGTTCTCACTCGAACCCCAGGAATTCAAGGCGATGGTGGAGGCGGTGCGCACAGCCGAGAGAGCTCTCGGCGCGGTCCAGTTTACCTCCGGGCCGCGCGAGGCCAACAGCCGCAAGTTTCGGCGCTCCCTGTTTGTGGTCGAAGATATAAAGAAGGGCGAGTTGTTTACCAAACAGAATGTGCGTTCGATTCGTCCAGCGGACGGATTGCACCCGCGGCACTTCAACGAAGTTCTAGGAAAACGCGCGGCCTGCGATGTGGAGCGGGGAACGCCGCTGAGTTGGGCGCTGGTGGCAGATTAGGTCTCAGGTGTCAGGTCTTAGGTCTCAGGAAATTCGCAAACCTCTAAGACCTGAGACCTGACACCTGCTTTTATGCGAGTTCTCCTCTTACATCCCGACGATGACTTCCACGGTTCGTGGACACGTCAGCATTGGGATTCGGTGATCGACCTGGGACGAGCCCCAAAATCTTTTTACGACGAACGGAGTGCCGCGCTGGGCTGTCCGGTTTTCAGCGTTTTCGACCTTGCCGTCGAAGTTGCGGACCTGAAGATTTGGCGTCACCTGCTTGAACCAGGCATGGGACGGGTTGTGGACCGCTTTGGCATCGACTGGTGGGACGTGATCAGTCATATGCTGCAGCCGGAATTGCAGGACGTGCGGCTCGCGCTTCGGCTGGCCGAGAAACTCAGCGGATGCCGCACGCTGGCGGTAAGCCGGCCGTCGGTGACGGCGGAAGCTTTGCGACTCCAGTTGGGAATACCGCTGCAAGTGCTCCACGGGGGACTGCGGAAGCGACTGGTGCGCAGCGTTTTGCGTCGCGGCAGCGCGGTGGCGAACCTGAGCCTTGAGCAATTGCGGCAGGTGGTGTACGACAAGTACGATCCGCACTACGTCTGGCGAAGGAAGCTTGCGGGGGCAACGACGCAGTCGTCGAAATGGAGATCGAAATGGAAATCGAAATCAGAATCAGAATCGGAGCCGGTTGTGCTGCTTCCGTCAGCCTATTCGAATGTCACGAAAACCGCACTCAGTTACGCCGGAATCTTGCCCGAGCAGAAATTCCTCCTGGTTCTCGCCCGCGAGTCCGGAGCAGTCTCGCCGGTTCCGGCGAATGTTGAGACGACCAGTCTGGCGGGCTTTGCTACGAAGAGATGCGACAGAAATGAATTGCAGAAACTGGAAAACTGCTGGAAGAAGATGGAGCAGTCGCTGCAGGAACATCCGGCATTCGGGTTGCCAGTTCAGATTGGGATCTTGAAAAAGGGGCCGCGTTGGTTGCGCTGGGGACTCGCGGTTCGCGATGCGTGGGTCCAGGTGTTTGAGACGCGCTCGGTGGCCGGCTGCCTGAGCGCCGACGATTCGAATCCGTACACGCGGATTCCTCTGCTGCTGGCCGAGCAGCGGGGAATTCCGGCAGTGGCGTGCCATCACGGAGCGCTCGATTGCCGCATGGCATTCAAGAATCCGCGGTTTTCGACTTATCTGGCCAAAGGCGAGATGGAGCGCGACTATCTGGAACGCGCTTGCGGAGTCGATGGCGGCCGGATTCGGATCGGAGCGGCGGCAGCGGCGGCGCCGGGGCAAGAGAATGCTTCGCTGTGGAGTGAAGACGCTCCCTGGATCACGTTTTTCACCGAGCCGTATGAGACGGATTTCTGGCGGGCGGAGGCGATTTATCGCGAGGTGTTGCCGCGTCTCTGTGCGGCTGCCCGCGGGTCGGGCAAGGCCGTGATTTTAAAGCTGCATCCGTTTGAGAGCGCGCGGCAGCGGCGGCGGTTAGTGAAACGGACCTTGAACGAGCGCGACCGGAAGTTGGTGAGCGTGACGGATGCGCCGTTGTCTGGGGAGATTCTGCGTAACACATGGTGCGCGGTGACGGTGGAATCGACGGTGGCTTTCGAATGCGCGTCGCATGGAATCCCAGCTTTTCTCTGCGGATGGTTGCGGCACGCTTACGCCGGATATGCTCCGCAATATGTCCGCTTCGGGGCAGGGCGGATGCTCGAAAGTCCGGATGGCCTGCTGCGAATTTCAGATATGTTGGGCGCGGCCATGCCTGGGGCGAACAGCGCGCGCCGGCTGGTGCAGGCGATTTCTCCGGACGCGCTGTCGGAAGTTCTCTGCCCGCCAGCGCTGAACGGTTTGCGGTCAATGTGCGACAGCGGCGAGACGGGTGCGTAACACACCATCTCTATGATCACGGTATTCACTCCATCGTTCGCCGATGACGCAAACACGAACGCGCAGAACCTGACCGTGAAAGAGGTCGTAAGCCGTCTTCCGGCGGATCGGTTCAGGGTTGTGATGCTTGGCGACGGAGCTCCCGATCCGCGGATTCTCGCCCGCGCAAACACACAAATCCTGGCGTGGTCCCGACATGGAAATACGGCGCGATTGCTTACTCGCGTGCTGCTCTCGAAAATCGACGTCTACTTTTTTCCGCGCGAGGGGCCGCTGGATACACTGTTCCTGTTTTTCAGGCGTTCTCTGGGGCTACCGGTTGCACTGGTGACTTATATCGTGATGGCTCTCGACGAAATCGCTGTCGGGCCAACGATGAGAAGATCGATTTGCGAGGCCGATTGCGTTCTTGGGAACTCGCGATATGTGTCGCAGACGGTCAAAGATCGCTTCGGAGTTGCGACCGGGACAATTTACGACGGGTTCGAACGGGAGTTGTTTTATCCACCGACGGAGGCTCGCCGGACTGGATCGAAGCTCACGGTGCTCTATGCCGGTTCATTCCAGGCTCGGAAGAGAGTGGATGTCGTCATTCGCGAGGCGGCAAACTGGCCGGCCGTTGAATTTCGACTCGCGGGGAAGGGCGAAGAGGAAGAGAAGTGCCGGTCTCTGGTGAGCGAATTGGGGTGTCGCAACGTGACCTTCGTTGGCCATCTTTCGCAGCAAGGGGTAGCCGATGAAATGCGAAAGGCCGACGTATTCCTTTTCCCCAGTGTGTTGGAAGGCCATCCGCAAGTTCTTGGGCAGGCGGCATCCTGCGGACTGCCGGCGGTGGCCATGGAGAAGTATCGGCCGGACTACGTGGTCCACGGTGAAACGGGGTACTTGGTAAAATCGGAAAGCGAACTCTCACATAAACTGGGTTTGCTGCTGGCGGACCAGGACTTGCGGCTCAAGATGTCTGCCGCTGCCGCTCGGCATGCCTTGCAGTTCGACTGGGATAAAGTTGCGCGAGATTGGGAAAGGGTGTTTGTGGAAGCGGCCAGCAAACGGCGCAGAAAATAAGCCATGCCCTTGAACCTTGGGGCATAGGATGGGTTATTGAGCGTTTCTAAGTCTCTGTTGCGTTACGGAGGGTTTGCACTCTCTGTCACCACTGCCCGCGTTGTGGGCACCATACTCACGGCCGCCACTTTTCCTTTCCTGGTGCGGCGCCTCGGTGTCGATATTTATGGGCTGTGGAGCTACGTGGTTGCGGTGTGTGGCTTCACGGGACTCCTGGCGAATCCAGGGCTCAGCACGTATGCCGCCCAGCAGGTGGCGGCTCGGCGCGAGGCAGCTTTTGAGACCGTTTCCGATGTCTTGGTGCTGCGCGCTCTGGCGGGTGGAGTTGCGGCGGTTGCGGTTCTGGTGGTGGCAAGTTTTGAAGTTCGGCAGGATGTCCGCTTCCTGCTTAAGTTCTACGGAGTGGCCTCGGTGTTAACCGGCGGTCTGTCGTTGGACTATCTGTTGTCTTCGCTGGAGCTGTTCCATGTGCAATCATTCGTTTCGATCGCGCAGCAAAGTCTTTATGCTGTCGGCATTTTCACGATGATTCGATCTCCCAAGGATGTGATTTGGGTGCCAGTCAGTATCGTGGCTTCTTCGTTGTTGACCAGCGTGATTGGCTGGACGTTTCTGTGGCGGGAGGGGTATCGATTCCGGTTTTCGATGGCACCACGGCGCTGGGCCGTGATCCTGGTACCTAGCTTGCACTATGCGGGATCTTCACTCATGTCAAATCTCTATCATCGCAGCGGAACTCTGGCAGTGCGATGGTATCTCG
>CAWCRQ010000044.1:0-11506 GCA_963797885.1 uncultured Acidobacteriaceae bacterium
CCGGCCGGCCCGTCACAAAAGAAACTCACGAAGGCTTCTTAAACGAACGAGATCTACAACGAACTGCAACCAAGCCGGCAGCGGGGACAAAGGTAGCGAGCGGATCGGGAACGTTGGGGTCGATACCGCCTTTCGGAGACCAGCAGCCCTGGCAAGCGCCGCCGTATCAGCCAGGCTCGGGTGCTGGCACCGAGACTCCAGACTTGGGTAAAGCAGAACGCGAGGCCATGGAGAAGTCTTCGCTAATCTACGTGCGAAACGTCTCCGCCAACTCGGGTAGTGCTCAGGCCCGCGAAATCAATGATCCAGCAACAGAACTGGGATTGGGTCTGGCCACTGGCACACGATTGCGTGCACGCCTGGAATCGGCGGCCAGCACGGCGGTGCGAACTCCAGTCCTGGCGGTGATCGAGTACAACTATGAGCGGGACGGAGAAATTATCGTCCCTGCGGGAGCAAAAGCGGTTGGCCACATCCGGAACGGAGATCGTTCAGGTTACGTTGACATCCAGTTCGATTCTCTGCTGATGCCGGATGGCGCGGTCGTTCCGATCGAGGCCGCCGCCACGGGTTTGGACTTGCGGCCGCTCAAAGGAAAAGTTGAGGGCAAGAACACGGGAAAGAACGTCCTGGTCAGATCGCTGTCAGGAATCGGCCAAGCTGGCGCGATGTTGGTGGGACAAGGCAGTCTGAACCAGCCGCTGAGCGAGTCGGACCTAATGCGGGAGCGCGTCAGCAACAATGTCGGCGAGGCTGGTGATGAGGAGGTTTCTCGATTAGCGATCACCCAGCACATCGTGGTGACGATTTCGGCGGATACTCCGATCTACGTGGTCCTCGAGCAGACACCCAAGTCCAATCAGGGTTCCCTGCAACCAAGTGCGCGGAGCGTTCCAACATCCAATGCAACCAATGTCAACCAATTGCGCCAACTATTGCAACTCCAGCAGGAGCTGAGCCAATCGCCCACGAGCAATCAATCACCGCAATAGAAGACCGCCGAAAACTACCGATCACACTAACGCCCAACCCCGCTTTCACCAGCGTGCGCGAGAGATTCAAGAGTACGGAACCGTAAATCATGCCCTACCGCTCGAACTCGAAGAACCGGTACGCCTGGAGATGACCGAACAGTTAAACCAACTGCTCGCGGATACGATGACACTTCGCGATCTGTACAAGAAATCACATTGGCAGGTCGCTGGTCCCACTTTTTATCAACTTCACCTGCTTTACGACAAGCACTACGACGAGCAGGTTGAACTTGTCAACTCCATCGCCGAACGAATTCAGCTCCTAGGGGGCGTCAGTTTGGCCATGGCCGCAGATGTGGCTGAGACAACTCAGATCGAGCGCCCCCCTCGCGGTCGCGAGGAAGTCCCGGTGCACTTGTCACGACTGCTCGATGCTCACCAAATTATCATTGGTGAAGTTCGAAAGCTTGCGCGCCGGGCATCCGCCATTGGGGATGATGGTACAAACGACCTCGTTGTCAGCGAAGTGCTGCGCAGAAATGAGCTTCAGATGTGGTTTTTGAGTGAGCACTTGGTTGACGCACCGTTGGTGAAGGCGGACGAGCCGTCGGCGAGTGTCGGGGCCGCCTAGCTTGTTTGCTTTGATTTGTCCGTACGGGAAAGAAAGATACATAGAAGCTGGTAAGGCCCTTCTTACGATGGCTCCGGGAATTTGGGGACGTTAAGGGGACGATAAGAAATGATCTCCGGTATCATTGTGTACCAAACGACGTCCGCCGACACCGTTTGATATCAATCAGTTACATCTCATTGTTGCCCTGTCACCGACTTTCCCTCATGGCACTCCCTTTTACCACTCCTTCTAGTTAGCTGCGAATCTCAAATCACCGGCGACACTCGGGTCGGAAACTCGTCACAGTGTCTCGTGTCGAAAAATGCGATCGCCTTGACGATGTTTGCGTTTGCCATCAGCACATTCCCCATCCCGCTCGAGGAGTGTCGTACTCAATTGAAAAGATAGTGACATCTGACCATTGGGAAGTAAGACCTGGCCGGCGTTTCGATCAGGACCGGTACGACGGGCTGTGGCCAGGGATTAATCATTTGAACTCGCTGAAATTAGTAATTCTCAGCTGACAAGCTCTCTCGGCGATCCGACTATAGGTTGTAATCGATATAGAGGTCTTCATTCGGCGATGTGAATCCATCGGGCAAATTCGGAAGTTCTTCTCGCGCCTGCGGATCGGGTTTCGCATCACCGGCAGCGACCCAATCGCTGCGAACCATCCGTAACGCAGTTCTTTTTTCTAGGGCATCCATCAGAGCGGTGCGCGGCACTTCGGTTTTTTTCGCAGGAGTGCCGTAACATCCGGTCGCGGTCGAACACATGGCGGCGCATTGCTGATTCAGAGCGTCCACTACCGGAATGGGTGTGGCGTTGGTACTGCCGTGGTGTCCCACTTTGTAAAAATCGATGGTCCCGAGTATCTGCTTGGCACGGTCGCTGATGCCGGGATCGGAACCCGTAACGGCTTTGCCATACAACCAGTACGCCCAGTTTCCCCATTGCGCATCCCCGACGAAAAGCAGTTTCTTTCCCTGGCAGGTAAAAAGTACAACAAGGCTTTGATTGTTCAGGGTGCCATCCAGTTTATCGGCGGCGGCAGCAAGCGCGTCCGGCTGCATGTCGCCAAGCGTGCTCTCCATCCGTTCAGTACCGTGAAACTCGGAGAAGGCTTGATTCGGATATTCTTTTGCGTATCCCGGCCATTTGTCTTGATCAAATGGCTGAATCCTCGTGGTGTCCGGGACACCATTATCCCCGAGTGCGGCAAGGTATTGTTCGGTCCTGTTGTCTGTAGCGGCGAATTCGCCACCGGAGTCCTTAGGCGAAGGAGCGAGGATCTCGGCCGTGATCATGCCTTCGAGCTCGGCGGGTAGAGTCGGCGAGTCCCCGCCCTGGTAGTAGTAAACGGGTGGCCTGTTCTTGAAACCTGATTGCAGCAATTTGAGAGCCTTCGCGTTGCTGCCGCCGCCTCCGTCCTCACTTGCAACGCCGAGAGCATTCTCGACTTTATGGCTCGCCTCAATTGCGGCATCATCTTCGCGGGCAGCAAGTTGCATCTTGAGCTGCTGCGCGACATTTGTCAGCTGCATCATAAACTTCGAAGTGTCAGAGTTGCCCGGATCGAGCCGGTTTGTGATCCACACTGCCCCGACGTTGAACTCCGTAAAATCGTCGTAGCAGGTAGCGAAGCCTGACATGTGATCAGCGTGATAATGCGTCAGTATGACTAGTGCGAGGCTCTTCCCGGTTACTTGCGTCATGTCTTGCACGCACTCCTGGATGGTGCCGATATTGCACGCGTGTACTCCGCAATCGATCAGAATGTGAGCGGGGCCATTTTTCCCGGGTACTGTCATCAGGAAGAAATCCCCAAAGCCTGTGCGGTACATCCGAATGCGAATGTTGCCGTTCCCGGCGACGCCTGTCTGTGCGGAATTTGGTTGTATCCCTCCGGCGGTTGCCGGGGCGCTTCTCGTTGTACGGCCTGACGGTCTGCCTTGAGCGGGTTTGCGACTATTCTTGACAACGGTTTTTTTTGCGGCCTTCTTGCGAGTAGCCATGATCAATACTCCTCATGCAACAGGCCAAAGTTGGCCTGGAAGTGGGTAGCATCTTCGGTGTTGCCCGACGCAAGACCCTGCGCCAAGTAAAAGCTGCGTTGCTCCTGTTGACGCTGTTTTGCATCAGCGCCAATCATGTCTCTACCAATCACAAATCTTACCTTCGGGGGCACATCCACCGAATGGTCGTGACTCTTGGGGTTGGGTGCCTCAACGATGAGCGTCACGCCGGCGCGGAATGGAAAAGTGCCAGCCTGAAGAACGGAGTTACTGAACTGCACCTGTGTCGATTGGATAATCTCTACGACCATCTCCATCCGCAGGCGGCCGTTCTCCTTCGTGCGAAAGACAGGATGGAAGGAGGGCACAGTGATGGGGAGATCGGGATCGAGGCCGAGCGCAGCACGATTTTCATTCGCCCAACTGCGAAGCGTGTCGCCGTTTTTGTTCTTTTCTTCACTTGTCAGACCATTGGGACTTCCGAAGATCAGTTTCTCAATCGGCGGCAGATTGGCATCGGGGGGCCAACTTAGTGCGTCTTCCGAGTAGAAGCTGGCGCTTTCCGAATAAATTCCGCGAAGGCGGAACGCCTCCATCAGCGCGTCGCGCACACCGTCGTCGTCCGCGGCATCGAGGTCTCTGGAGACCGTTATGATAGCGCGCAGGAAATCGCCAAAAGTAATGTCAACCGGAGGGCAGTAATCAATGGAGCGGGCACAGAGTTGGAAGAACTGCACAGCGGTTTGGGTGGCGCAGGTAGCCAGAAGTTCGGCCAGTGGTGCGGGCAGTTCGTCACTTACGATGTCTCGTCCTCCGGCGCGGTAGATGCGAAACAGGGGGTCGGCGCGTTTCATGTAGACGCTGAAGAATGCATCGAAGACGGCGGCGACCAGGATGGAGCCGCGGAAGTGCGGATCGTTCACGTTCTTGTGAATATCGTCGGAATTAGGCGGCGTACCTAGCGCGGATCGCAGCCCGGTTTTCTTTCCGGTTGCCTGGCCGAACTGGACGGCCAACTGGATCAGCGGGTTCATCTGCAGGATTTCAGCGGTGATTCGTGGCTGGTCTTCGTTGTCAGCACCGTCGTCCGCATTAGCGGACCCAGCCACGGCCGTATTCGTTGCGCCGCGGGTTTTACGGATCGTATTCATCAGCTGCCGAATTTCGGCGACGATCATCGGGTCTTCGTTTGTGGAGTCGCCTGCAACCGGTTTTAGCTGGGTCTGATAAAGCCGGCCGCCGGTCTGACGGATCGTGTCGATCAGCGAGTCGTGCTGCGAGAAGTGGGAAAACAATGCGCACAGATCGGCGAAGCCTTCGTGAAACGCGAGCACGTCGGGATTGGTGGGCTCCGTGAAATACGTCCGGATGCCGTCGATTACAGCATGAGTCACTTCGTGCGCGATGATGTCCTGCGACAAACACGTGAAAACGAGTTGACCAGGAAGATTCCGCCCCTGTCCTGTTTTGTTCGCGGTAAAGTACCCAAACAGAATTCCCTGCGCCTCCGGGCTGTAATAAGCATTCGCCTGCTGCATCGCGTGAGGGTAAAGCTTGAGAACCCAGATATCGCCTTCCTTGCGGAATCCGTTTTCCTTATTTGCGGAACCGCCGAAGCGATCGGCACGCCGCCAGTGAATTGTCCGCCCAAGGGCTACTTCAAACATTTGGATGGTACGGGATGCGATTGCGTAGACCATCTGCTGATGAAAGCGCGGGTCTGCTTCTGTTGGACAGAGACCATCGTTGGCCAGCAGCAGAGGGTTGTCGAGATCGATCGGCGGATAGTAACACTTGTTTGCTGCGTCGTAGTCGACGACCGCGATCTTCTGCCCGCCCGGCCCCGGTTTAAGTGGTTCCCACGGAACCCGCACAGTAACTTGATTTCCCGAGTACCGGCCTGAGCTCGGATCGACTGCGAAGACCTGCAGCGACCTCGTGGAGGGCGTGGGCACGGTTAATTGGGAGCGCTTGGCTTGCGGAGAAGTTTTCTTTCTTGCCATATGTGCTTCCTCTGACTCCTACCTTCGAATGGCCAATTCACGAATCAATTTAGGCGCCAAGCATAACTCGAAGCCCAGTCCCTATCGAACACAGATTGGAGCGTGCGAACTAATGCTGAATGATCGCTGTTAAAGCTGCTTCCCGCAGTTGAAGCGAAATAGTCCCAGGTCATGTTGGATGTCCCGATGTTGATTCGCCGGTCCGTCACGATGTACTTCGTGTGGTTGACTCGAGTGTGCCCCGGGAACTTACGGTTGGGGCCACTCGTGTTGTTCCAGCCGGGCACCATAAAAAGTTTGATCTCCAACTGTCCAGAGCTCATGAAGGGGTCTGCTCGGCCGGCGTCGGCTGCATTCTGAAGGGCTGTCAACATAGGCTCGATCAGCGCTGAAGTATGAGCCCACTTGCTGACGAGCAGGCGAACGTACAGTTTGCGAGTCAGGACTGCTGACAAAAGAGCATCCGTCAGTAGAGGCCACCAGACCGGCGTGTCGGTCGGAATGATGCCCTCGTCTCCGATGGGCGGTCCCGCGCTCGGACGCGAATAAAGACCCGCGGGCGCAAAATCCATTACGCTGATGCAAACCGATTTCTGCGCATCTTCTATGGTGTGAATCAATCCTTCGCCATCCCAGGTGCGGCCCTTTCCGAGAACCTCTTGCGGGCATCCGGAAAGAAAAACGCCACACTGCTCTCCATTCAATTCGAGCCGCAGCGGAGTGTGAGCGCTATACGCCGTCGTGTACTCTTCGGCGAGTGGCGATTGAGAGCGCTTCGAAGCCACAACCAAACTCGACCATGACGGCACCCGACGGTCGATACGAACAGCTGGATCGAATGCTTCCTGGTTCGTCGGGCTGAGAGCGCTGAACGCCCACCAGGAGTTGAAGTATTTGATCGCATCGGTTGCAAGTTCTTGACAGTCCTCTACGGCGACGCCCATCTCTTTCACTTGTGTGAGCGACTTCCAATCCATGTTGGCTGATCCCAGGTAGAGGTGAACCGAATCAAAGATCCAAATCTTCTGGTGCATGATGCCGCCGCCGTACCACTTGCTCATGTCGATTTCGTGGATCGAAACCTGCTTCGGAAACCGTTCCAGGAGGTCATCCGATTCTTGTTTTTGCCCCGAAAATCCAGGGCTCTGCAGGATTCGAATCGCGACGCCGCGGCTGGCGGCGTGGCATAGTGACGCATAGAGAGCGCGTCCCGAGTCTGCTCCCATTTGCCGAAACTGGGCGTCGCTGAAGCCCTGTTCATCCGGGCCCTTTGGGTCGGGCAACAACGCCCAGTACATGGCGGTAAGATCGATCGTCGATTGCGCGGCCTGGGTTAGGCGTATAAGAACGTCTTCCGTGTATTGAACTCCCGGAGTGCCTCGCAGACTTTCAAGCCCCACCGGAATGGACTCGACGAGAGAGGCTCTTGGGTTTCGTATCGTGATCTCAGGCATGCGTGGTCCTCGCTGGAACGTCTGTGTCGGGGGTTTCGAATGGACGACGTTGGTGTTGTGCTTGATGTGCGGGGAACATGGTAACGAAGAATTCCGTCCAACCTCCCATCCGGGCGCGCAACAAGTCATATTTCTCCGGGTCGAGTCTCGCCTGCTCGTAGGTCTCGGAGTTGGCACAACTGATGGTCATGATCGATGAACCCCGTCCTTCGGCGAAGGCCATCAATGCTTTTTCGAGTGACTCGACCGGAAAGTCTTCCCGGATGTTGAAGTCTGTAGGCGCGCCGTCCCACATGGCTTCTACGCCCCGACCGGCGAATCCCTGCATCACGCTCACCAAAGGCGCTTCTTTCGGATCGATGGGCAGGTCGCCAAAGGAAGGTGCCGGGCTCAGATCGGAGGCGAAGGCGTCGCCACTCAATCGACCATCTGCTGAGGCGCCGCTCATGTTGCCCCAGTCCAAATAATTCTCGAAGGTGCCGACCCCCGGTTGGATCTGAAACCCTCCAAAAGACCAATCCTTGGTTCCCAGGCGCTTGGCGAGTGCGAGCATCTTTTCTGCAGTGCGCGTGGCGGGATCGGTGAAGGTTTCAACCGCGGTACGCGCCACGCGGCCGATGATGGCGTCGCCGAAGCTATCCACCTCGGGGTTGCCATGTCCGAATCTGGGCAATTCCATGGCGGCTGCGCGCAAAAGTCGGAAACGCTCCGCCCGCGCTGCGATTCGTACCGGCCCCTCGAGCACATTCGCAAAGGGCTCGGCCATGTTCTCGCCCCAGTTGCAAATCAGCGCCTCGACCAATTCCGGCAATGAGGTCACGGCGGTTGTAGGTTCGAAAACTAAGGTACGGATCGCCCAGAGCGAGTCAACGAGCGTCGACAGGCCGGTAAAGCACGGTGCGATTACGTTGTAGCGCGGACCACCCTCGTAGTAATCGAGGCCTTTTTCGATACAGTCTTTGATCAGCAGTGACAGAAGCGGCGCGGGACAAACCGCATTCATACGACCGAACAGTCCGATCTGACCGTCGAGCTGCTTGGCATACATCCAGCGCAGGTGCTTGAAATACAGTTCGATCAGCTGATCGAAGGTAGTGATCTTGCCGGGTGGCTCGGAAGTGAATGAGACCTTTTGTCCACGAAACCAAACCGGTCCTGCGCTCTGCCACGCTTTGCCCTGATTGAGCGCTGCCTCCAAAGGTTGCGTGGCGATCAGGCCTCCCAACGTAAACCAACTTGTACCTGACAGTTGCGGCTCGTAGCAACCATCGCAGGCATAATCCCGCGCGTCCTTGAGCGACACCGTACTGCGCCAGAGGCCTTGCGCTTTTTCGGCGACTGGGGTCAAAGAGCCTGACGCAGCGCTGCCGCCCTCGCCGATGTGGTCGCCGCTCTGCTTCAGTCCGGGAGTGATCTTGGCGTCGGACAGCAAAATCGGATGAGCGCCTCCGGAGAGAATCGCTAGCGCAGCCTCGCGCACCAAGTCAGGGGGAATATCAGGGCGCATCCGTAATGAAAGGCAGGGCGCATTCAAAGGCATGCGCTGGGCAGCGCGCAGACAAAGCCGGGTGATGTCGTTGTATGCAGCCTTACCCTCATCTTGGGAATCGTCAGCGACCGTGCCGCCCACGGTGACTTGCTGGATCCACTGATTGAGCGAGGACCCTTGCGGATAATTGCCCGATGCCCCTCCCATCGCAAGATTTCCGTACACCTGATGGTCCTCGACGTACTGGCGATTCAGTTGCACCTTTTCCCCGACCTTGAGCCAGAAGCAATCGATGATCTCCTGTGCGTGCTCCTCGTCGAGCCGACGCGCCTTAAGATCGGCATCGTAGAAGGGCTGCAACAACTGATCGAGCCGGCCGATCGCTGTGGGCTCGCCGACATGGTGCAGACAGGAGTGAAGAGTGAATATGAGCTGCGCGGCTTCTACCAGATTGGCGGGCGGATTTTTGGCAAGGCGGTTCATCCGATCCCGAATCATGATCAGGTTCTCACGTTCAGCACTCTGGCCCTTTGGCATCGCCGCCGACATTTTGTCTGCAAGACGAGCGAAAGCACTACAGTGTTCGGCCACGCCCTCAAGGACCAGTACGGCGCCGGCATAGAAACGCCGCCGCTTTTCGTCCTGCGCCGCATCGCGACGCACCGTGATTCGAGTCGTGAGATTATCGAGACCCAATTCCAAGGCCTCTCCAAAATAGGGGACGATGTGGCCGACTCCGGAGGCGTAACTCAGGTTGTCAAAGAAGTTGGATAACTGTTCGTCTGAGCGTGCGAACTCGATGAGATATTTTCCCTGACCGAGTCCGAGGTTCGGCATGGCGCCTACCAGAATCTCAAGCGGATGAATGTGATAGGTGTCGGCCCCGTTGTAATAATTTCCGTTGTGGTCCTTGCGCCGGCCGCGAAAACCGTATTGATCGCCGGTCAAGACATGTCCGAGCAGGACCTTGCCTGCCCATCCCGCTCGCTCTTCGATCGACAACTTCATGACTTCCTGCGCTTTGTCGGGCCCGAAATAACGGTTCAGGTAGACACAAAGGTGGGACATTTCAGGCTGAGCACGATTGAAGTACCAATTGTCCTGCCAGCGAGAGAAAGCATCGGCCAAGAGCGACAAAACCCGGTACGAGGGCGGCTGGAACTGGCTTCGCTCCTCGGCACTCATGGTGGTCATCCGATACAAGTATTCCTTATGGTTGTAGTGCATGTAGCCGTTGGCTGATTTCTGATCGAAATGACGATCGAGCCGCGACCAATCGACTCCGGGGAAGCGCTGTACGGCGGTGCCATCGGGAGTTTTGCTCTCGGGCTCGAGACCTAGATCGAGAACGCTCGGAATGTAATAGAAGCCACCGAGATTGGACCGGACTTGCGAGAGAAGGCGGTCAGCCATGAATCCCGGCTCATCGCCACACTGACGTCCCATGATGTTCTCGAGCACTCGGACACTCTTCGCATAGCCGGCGAAATAGATTCCTTCTTCATCCCGCCGGCTGGCACCCTTCTGAAGAAGATCGTCCCGCTCGATGGCCTTCGAATGTCCGAAGGGCATGCCGAGGCGTAGGACGGAGGTGGTGTTGCCGAACTCATCCTGGGCGCGTGCACACTTGATGTGACTGCGGTCGTCGCGCGACGGAATCAACGTGTCGCCGATCGATCGCCCCACCAGATCCTCAATGTTCTGGGGCGCCATAGAAAGGATCTGCTCCCAGTTGAACTGGAAGCGCTGTGCCAGCACGAAAGAGGCACCAATGTGATCGGGATCCTCAAAGCCAACGATCGTTTGCTGCTGGATCGTCAAGGGATCCGTGGCGTTATTCAAATTCTCCGAAAATCGGCACCCCAGCACTTTCCCGCCGCGCTTGTCGGGGCGGTCCGATTTCGTCGCGGCCGCCTGCCAGACAGTTTTGTCAGCATATGCCCAAGCTTCTTCCTGCTCGATGCGGTCGCGTAACCAGGCAAGCACTCCTTGGCAGTGCTCTTCTTTGTCGCTTTTGACGTGAAACCATAGATCGGCCTCGGAATCGACAAATACGGTGCCAGGCCGATGAAAAACATTCGAACGAAGGGATGGTGCTCCTTCGCTTTGCGGATCCACTCCAAACTGCATTTGCATTCCCCGCGGCAGCGGAGTCTTATCCTCAAGCGACATCTCATACCAGAGTTTGAAACCGACACCCATGATGAGAGATGTATGGGCGTTCGGAAAATCTTCGTGAATCTTGTGGCGGGCGTTTGCCAGCATGTGTCCCAGGCTGCCTCTAGTCATCTTCGAGCGAGGATTCTCGCGTCGGAAGAACGTGACAAAGATCGCGTAAGGAGACGGATAGGCAAGACCGCGCTGCGCAAACCGCCAAATGCGATCGCTGGTTTCCCGCCCAGCTTCAGCGGAAAGATCTGAGGCCTTCCCCGAGTTTGGCGGGGAGTTCCGATCCGAACGATTGGTGACATTTGCGCCCATAATCTCCATGCTCCTTCGCGGAGTTGTCGAGCTACGAACTCGCTCGCGCGTAACCGCCTTCGATCAACTGCAAGCGGATCCTCTGCCGCTTCGATATAACAGCGCGATCTTGTGGCCGCTGCGCGCCATCGCGAGCGCTCCGCCTGGCCCGCATTGCGCGGGGAAGATCGGTCGCTGTTTGCTCCATCCCGCCTCAACCAACGTTCCAAAGCCGTTATTCACATTGCGATCCGCATTCTTGTACGAAACCGGCTTGCCGGGAGTCATCACACCCGAAAGGGAGAAAGATTCCGTCATCAACTGCGGATTGCCGGGCCCGGGATGCACTAGATGAAGCACTCCGTCTAAGGTCGCCGCCGCCATGGGGCCAGCGGTTTCATACGGGCGAGTCAGCGGTTGGCGCTTTCCGCCAGCGTCGGGAGAGCCAGAAAAGTGCGCGACCGGAAACGCACTGGGAGACCAAGCGTCCACAGTCGT
>CAWCRQ010000045.1:0-56406 GCA_963797885.1 uncultured Acidobacteriaceae bacterium
CTCCTGGGACTTCGAGAACAGATTGGTTTCCGCAACAGTTCCGGGTACGGGAACGGTGACTTTCAAGTACGATCCCTTCGGCAGAAGAATCTACAAATCTTCGCCCACCTGGACGGGAGCCTTTGCATATGACGGCAACAACCTTATCGAAACGATGAATTCGAGCGGAACGGTGGTGGCTCGCTATACACAAGGACCAACAATCGACCAACCACTGGCAGAGTTCCGGGGCAGCACAACGGATTATTACGAGGCGGACGCTCTCGGGTCTGTCACATCGCTGAGCAACGGCACCGGAACGCTTGCCAATACCTACACGTACGACTCCTTCGGCAACGTCACGAACAGTACAGGTTCGTTGAGCAACCCGTTCCGCTACGCTGGCCGAGAGTTCGACAGCGAAACCAGCCTCTACTTCAATCGTGCCCGATACTATGACCAAAGCTCCGGGAGGTTCGTCAGCGAAGACCCCTCGGAATTTGTCGGTGGGCGGAACTTCTATTCGTATGTTGGTAACGATCCAACCAACCTAACTGATCCCCTCGGTCTTACAGATTGTGTCGTGACCCCCACAGCCGTTGTCTGCACAAATTGGGGTCCCGGCTTGAATTGGATGACGCCTCAGGAACCGCAGCCGCCGCAGCTTCCCTCGGACCTGACACCCAATCCGCCCCCACCTCCACCTGCGCCTCCGTGTTCGTGCAATAACTGGCTGGCGAACGAGGGAGAGGAGATCGACAGAAGATCGTGGCAGAAGGTGAAGAACTTTGGCTTTGGGTTTGGGGGCGAGCAAGCGGCGGAAGCGGCCGCTGAGTACTATGAGCTCCATACCCTCGGAAAACTCCTGCCTGTTATTGGATGGGCTCATTATGGCGAATTGATGTACGACTTGTGGGAAATCCAGGAAGAGGTATCTGCCAAGTACGAGCACTGCCACTAATAAATGCAGAGCAAACGCCTCGGAGCAGAAAGGGTATCAAGCGTGGGCATGGCAGCGGTTAGGGCAGCGCCCTGGTGGGTTTACTTGTGTCTTGTCGTTGCCGGGGTGGGCTGTGACTGGTATTGTGCGTTTAAGTGGTTCTCTGGAACATACTCGTATTGGTCTGGTCCCGTGCTTCGCGGAATGGTTCTGACTGTGATGGGTTGTGCGCTTATTGCGATTCTTGCGGCTTGCGCGAGTAGAGCAAAGTGGCGGCAGGCTGTACAGATCTTTTTTGCGGTGTCATGGGGACTCTTCGGGTGCATGTTTATCGGGCTGGTTGGCCGATGGCCCGGTCAGCCGAAATAGAAGAGCTAACTGGGTTAATGCCATCTTGATCCCGGAAACAGCGCCCACTCCTACCGTCTAACTTCCCGCCGCGAATCGCTCGTGAATGCTGCAAGGGTGAAGAGGACTGTTGTGATCGGAAGCGCCAAGAACCAGCGGAAGCGAACGCAAAAGACAACGAGACCGAGAAGAACAGGTATTGGGGAACCCTGTCTCATATTCGGAAAAACAGCAAATACTGCGGCGGGCAAGCAAAACATCCCGCCAATCAATACGGTAGCTAAAATCGCAGCGGTCCTGTAGCGCACAACTTCCTCCTGCCGTTTCTTATTTGCTTAAGCTTACTTCGCGGCTGTGGTGCCCAAAAGTTACGTTGGTCCAATCTCAAATCCAGGGCAGATTCCTGCCCTGATCCGGCATGTGATCCGCGCCCTGATCGGTGTCCTTGAGCTGCTGGATGTGATCCTGATTCCGGGGTGGAATCCCGGTCCGAATCAGATCGCGTGGTCTGGCGAATCGGGCAGAGTGAGGCTGACGTGGGGGTGCTCCGGGAGGTTGGTTCGAGGGTGTCCTGCCTGCCCGAGGTGTGCTGCCGGGGGAAGTGAAAAGCTGCGCCGCCTGCGGCGTCGGGTTGATAGGGACACGTCATCCCCGATTGGGAGCTGCAGGGATACCTTGGTAGCTCGTTAGATACTTATTGAAAACAGGCGAGTTACCGAACGGCGGGAACTAATGGGTTCCCGCAGGGCGCTCTGCGGCGCTCTGTGCGTAAACGCGTTGATCCATCAAGGGTTACGCAGGATGCGGCATCTGAAGCGTTATTGCCACGCATGCGGCATGCGGTGCGCGTCCAGGCTTTGTCCGGCGTCTATCCGGTAGTGGGCTGAGACCCGAAGGGCAATTCTCGCGACAAACTCCGGGCAAGGTTCACGATGGAATACGACCAGGACAAAGGGCGGTTTCGGTGACTGTGAAAGGCGTGAAGCAAGCCCGCAAGCTGTCCGAGAAACCCGCACAAAAACGAACCTGAAGCGCGTCAGCAGCAGGCTTCGTCGCGACAGTAGCCGAGCTATTCCGAAGCGGGAAAAGGGTACGGGCGTGGATCCCGGCCCGTCAAGCCCCGTTCCGCAAAGAGCGCGGAACGCCTTGCGGCTGCGCTTCGCTCCGGGGCGTTGACAGGCCGCGTCCACGCCCGTAAAAGCCCTCCCGCTATGTTCGGAATGTCTCTCTCTGCCCCAGCCGGGGCAACCCCTCCACAACGCGGCGATCCGCGTCCCGCAAAGAACGTTCCAGCACGTGCAGCTTAACAAAACAGCGTTCAGTCTCCGGCCTTCACGGAGCACGCTCAGGACGGCGAACAGCTTTCTCACGAAGCTCGATCCTGTGCCGCTATTTGGTTTGCTCGCGCACGACAGACAACGTGTTATAGACTGCGCAAAATGTCGCATACGCCGAGTCGATCAAGCACGAGAAAAACCGACGAGATCCTGGTGACATTGCGTGCCAATCCCGGCGCTTTTCCATCCGGAAAGAACCATGATTGTCCCTTGGCTTTCCTCGGCGTTCAAGGCGGTCGATTGTCGTCCCTAGGTCGGTGTTCCGCAGCTGTTCCAGCGATCGTTGTTGTGACACGGTATGAGCGTGAATTACAGCTCCGCATAGGTACTATTTGCTCGCTTATCTCGCTTGTTTAGAGAGGCAAAACCAACCCGGTTCGACGCCCAGGTAGAGTGGCTGTTCCTGACAGTACCAGTCCAGAAACGCGCACCGATCAATGACGGCGGATATGTCCCCGGCGACGGATGGAGGGCTTGGCTGCAATCTTCGTCTTGACTGTGCCGACGCTCACCTTGTAAGGACAACTTGGCGAGCCTCATATTGAGGTCCCATACGCCAGTCGCAAGGGGTTGGTATCGCTTTCGGACCTTGAGCGGAATTGGAAGGCGAATCAGTACCGCATCTGGGTCAATTTGGGCTCGCAAAACGGCCTCTTCAATTGATCCAGAAGCCCCCTGCCAAAACGGGTCAATTAGAGGCGGATTCCATCGCAATGCCGAAGCCAATCGCATCCTTTGAGAAGTGAAATCGGCCTGCGATAATACACCTCATACGGCGACTGTCTCGCCACTCCGCGCCGCAGTTCAGCCAGCGGATTCGAGTCCGCAACCAGAGGTGAAGACACCACGTTCCAGCTTTCCGAAGAAGCCCGTCAAAGGCGGACTAACTATCCAGGATCACTGAGGCAAAGGACCAGGGATAAGAAGTCCGAACAGCCGGGACAAATCGCAGTGATCGGCTGAGTTAATCGGCACCCCACTCGCAAGAGACCCGATCCCAATTGGCGGCCCGTATTTGTTCCATTTGCACGACACCAAGCTGCGACTTTGAAGACTGTCAAGCGCACGCATAAGGCGCGGGTCAGTGTGCTTGATAAGATGGTATAACTTGCCTCCAAATTACATTTCTTCCCGGTCAGATATTCTCTCCCTATCTGCCTCGACTTAGCCTCGCGAATGACATGTTTTCCTTCCAATGAGCAGCGTCGATAGATACCGATGTCCAGCGTTGTTGGCCTTGCTTTTATCCTCGATAAACACTGCCGTTGAGCGTGCTTTCACGTTGTAGAGTCGGGTCGCTATGGTAAGTAGAATCACTAACGCAAATGGTGAGTAAGTATAGAAATACACTCTATCCATGTTGGAAACATGAACAATGCAGCAATAAATACAGTGCTGCGAGCATCTATTTGTAAGTGTAGTTAGTCTAAGTCAGAAAGCAGACACGAGCCACTTCGGTGCTCGTTGCAAAACTGAATCACATGTTGACCGTCTCTAAAGCGTTATCGGCAGAGCAGGCGCGGACGTACCATGCGCGTGAGTTTGTGTCGGAGAAGCAGAACTACTGGAGCCGTGACGCTCAGGTACGTAGCGAGTGGCAAGGTAGGCTTACTCAGGAGTGGGGACTGCGCGGTTCCGTTGGAGCTGAAGAATTCGCCCGGCTGAGCGAAGGACAGGATCCTGAAAGCGGCGCGCAGCTCATCAAGCACCAGCCTGCAAGAACCTACGAGAACGAATACGGCAAGAAAATCACCAGCGCCGAACATCGCGCCGGGTGGGATGCGACATTTTCCGCGCCGAAATCCGTTTCTTTGACCGCGCTGGTAGGCGGCGATGAGCGTGTGCGCCAAGCGCACCGTGAGAGTGTTCGCGTAGCACTTGGCGAATTGGAGCGGTATACGCAAGCGCGGATCGGCAATATCCACGCGCCGGAAACGACGGCCAAGTTCATCGCCGCTACCTTCGAGCATGACACAGCCCGCCCTGTGGATGGCTATGCAGCGCCGCAACTTCATACTCATGCCGTCATATTCAACGTGACCGAGCGCGAGAATGGCCAGACGCGAGCGCTTCAGGAGCGAAGCCTTTTCCAGTCGCAGCAGTATGCGACCAGTGTGTATCGTTCCGAGCTTGCGGTGCGTCTGCAAGGGTTGGGCTATGAGGTCGAACGGGGCAAGCATGGCCAGCCGGAGATTAAGGGCTACACGCAGGAGTATCTCGATGCATCCAGTCCAAGGCGAGAACAGATCAAGAGACACTTGCAGGAGATTGGAAGAGAAGGCGCGGGTGCGGCACAGGTTGCTGCCCATCGCACGCGGGACAGTAAGGAGATTCATTCTCCGGAAGTGGTATTACAGCGGCACCGTGAACTGGCTGCACAATACGGCAATCAGGCGGATCGGGTTGTAGCCCAGGCGCGAGAACATACACAGATTCATGCACCGCGCTCGGATAGAACTGAGCAGCAGGCCGTCACCTATGCCCGCAACCATGTCTTCGAGCGCTCGGCCGTGCGGGATGAGCGAAGCATCTTGCAGGCGGCGATCAGCCGTAGCATGGCGCAAGCAAACCACGAGCAAGTGCGGCATGAATTTGCGCAGCGAGTCCAGCGCGGAGAGTTTCTGGCCGTTGGCCCTGTTGAAGGACGTGCTGCGCCGCTCTATACCACTGCTGAAATGGTCCGCATGGAGCAGGAGATCATTGGACGTATGCAGAGCGGTAATCGGCGCACCTACAGCGATCCGATGCTGGTTTCACCATCGCTGCGGATTGCAATCGAGGACCGCCATACCGAGTTGAGTCCGGTGCAGCGCGAGGTGGTCGATGACATTTTTGTGAGCCGAGAGAAGATCGTCGGCTTGGATGGAATCGCTGGTACCGGCAAGACAACGACTTTGGCGGTAATCCGGGAAGGAGTGGAGGGGGAAGGCTACAAGGTCGAGGGTTTCGCTCCAACCTCACGCGCTGCGCAGAAGCTGGCCGAGGCGGGCATCGAAACCTCGACGCTACAACGCCATCTGGCGCGAGGAGAGCAGCCAGAGACAGGCGAGAAAAAGTTCTACGTGCTCGACGAGTCTTCGCTCGCTTCGACTCGCCAGGTGCACGAGTTCTTGGAACGGCTCCATGCGAGAGACCGGGTTTTGCTGGTGGGCGACACCCGGCAGCATGAGGCCGTCGAGGCGGGCCGTCCGTTCGCGCAACTTCAGGAAGCCGGAATGCGGACGATGCGACTCGAAGAGATTGTGCGACAGAAGGACCCGGAACTGAAGCAGGCCGTCGCGCAATTGGCGCTTGGTCAGGTTGGCGCGGCCAT
Organism: uncultured Acidobacteriaceae bacterium; assembly: GCA_963797885.1. Classification (GTDB taxonomy): domain Bacteria; phylum Acidobacteriota; class Terriglobia; order Terriglobales; family Acidobacteriaceae; genus Acidiflorens. The sequence continues at coordinate 5,918 of CAWCRQ010000045.1, forward strand.
CGCTAGCCTTGACCGGCAAGGCCGCGTGCATGAAGTGAAAGGGCACGAGGAGCGCATCACGGCCATTGCGCGCGAGTATGCCAAGTCGCCGGAGAGCACACTCGTAGTCTCGCCCGACAATCTGTCGCGTACGGAAATCAATCAACGCATTCATGCAGAGTTGCAATCGCGAGGAAGCGTCAGCAAGGAAGAACACCAGGTCCAAACGCTTGTACCTCGTCAGGAGATGACCGGCGCAGATCGTTCTTGGGCGCAGCAATACCAAGTTGACGACATTCTGCGCTACTCGCGCAGTTCGCGGGAGACCGGCATTGCAAAGGGCGAATACATGCGCGTCAAAAGTATCGACGCGCAAAAGAATCGGCTCACGGTGCTGCGCGTAGATGGAAGTGTAACGACGTATGACCCTCGCCGGCAGACGGGCGTCTCGGTGTATCGCGAGCAGGAGAAGCCATTTTCGGTTGGAGACCGTATCCAATTCACCGCGCCCAATCATGAGTTGAAGATTGCGAACCGTGAACTGGCTACAGTGGAAAACATCGCGCCGGATGGAGCGATGCGGCTGAAGCTCGATAGCGGGCGCAGTATCGACTACGAGCCTCAGCGTCATCCGCATCTCGACCACGGCTATGCCGTAACCAGCTATTCCAGCCAGGGACAAACAGCCGACCGCGTACTCATTCACGTGGATACGGAGCTTGCCGCCAAGGACCTGCTCAATAGCCGCATGGCGTATGTCTCTGTTTCGCGCGGACAGTGGGACGCACAGATTTTCACAAACGACCGTAAGAAACTGCCGCAGGTTCTTGGTCACGACATCTCGCACCAGAGCGCACACAAGCCGGAACAGGCGCTTGCATCGTTACAGCAGGCGGCTGCCAGGTCTCAGCAGCCAGAAAAGGATCTGGGTATAGGCATGGGTATGGGCATAGGCTTCGGTCTCTGATTTTGACCAGCAGCATCAACGAGCCGTTTCACGTGAGAAAGCAATGATAAGCGCAGAGTCAATTGGCGAACAATCAGTCCAGAACGCGAGCCAGGCGGCCCCTGCTCTGGAGCGGCGTTATATGCCTCTTGATTCCAGCTTCGCCGAAAAACACTATCGTGTTAGCGAACTCGCAAAACTGTGGGGGTTGGGCAGGGAGACCGTGCGCAAACTCGTCAAGGACGATCCGCGTGTCGTCAAGATCAGGCAGGGGCGCAAAAAAGCGCATACGACCTACAGCGTGCCGGAATCCGCCGCGCGGCGGATTCATACGCGACTGCTCATGGGAGCCTGAACCGTACGGCGAAACTCTCCCCTCACCCCTTCGCCGGTGTCGGCATAGTAATAACGTTCGGTTTTGGCTTCGCCTCGAAAGCCGCCTTGAGCACTGCCGTCAGTCGTTCCTGACGTTCGGGGATCCACGCGGCATAATGCTTTCTCACGATCTGCTCGGTATTGCCCAGCAATTCCGCCACGTCGCGCACGGTCACGCCGGGGCGCTCCAATAAAATTCTTGCGAAGGTATGGCGGAAACGGTGTGGCGTCGGCTTGTCCTTCCACGGGCCACAAAGTTTCCAGAGTTTAATCAGCTTGCGCCGCCATAGATCGGTGATAACGTCCAGCGTCTGGGTCTGATGCTCCCCGAAAATATACGGGCCGATTTCCTTAGCACGAGTGCGAATGCGTTCCTGCAACCATTCGGGCACCCAGGTGCACACGTGCGTACCCGCTTTTGTCATCCGCAACCGGATCGCTCCGTCCGGCTCCATGCGATCAATGTGAAACAGGCACACGTCGGAGATGCGCAGGCCGGTATAAACCGACACGGAAATAAAGTCCGCCACGTCCTGACCTGTCCACGTGTGGTTGTGGCGGACATAGCTGACATCTATGCGCCGGTCGCCGGTTACGCGCGTCCATGCAATGTTCTGTTTGCCGTACTTGGTTTCGCAGGCGTCATACATGCGGCGCAATTCCGCATCGCTGAACGGCAGTTTCTGTTCGTTGCGAAGGTCGGCGGTATCGCGCCCACGCGGGTTTGTGACCATGCTGGCCGAGTTGCGCGGCGTCCATTCATTCGATCGGCAATACTTGAAGAAGGCCTTGACTACGCTCATGTTTCGGGCGGCGGTGCGCTGGCCGACTGGCCACGAGGATCGGAACTCGCGCACGTCAATCGGGCTCCACTGGTCGATAGCGGCGTAGCCCCTGCCCTCCGAGAAGCTCTGTAGTTGCTTCAGGAGCCGTTTGTATTTCTTTTGAGTGGCGAAGGCCGCGTATTCCTCAAACTCGGCCGTGAAGGCCGCGATGGCACGAGCAACGCTAATGCGCTCGGGTTCGGCGGCAGGAAGGGAAATAGGGTCTTCAATCTTGGCCCGACCGTCCCATGAATCGGATTTCTCCCATAGGGCTACCAGCACCTTGGCTTCGTCCCAATCGGTTTTTGCGGTTTGCCTACGGCTGAACTTTCCGCCAAGCGTGCCGGAGACATGGATCAGGCAGCCGCATTTTTTCCAGCCGCGCCGCCCTTCTTCAAATTCTCCGGTGCGAGCGTCTTCGGGGTGTGCGCCTTCGCATTCGGTGCGATGGCGGCGATACAGTTTAAGCGCCATGCATTATTCGATGCACGTTGCACGCCATTGCACGCTAAAGATTAGCAGTGTCGGGAAGTGATTGAAAATAGTATGGCGGAGAGGGAGGGATTCGAACCCTCGGTACAGGTGTTAGCCCGTACAACGGTTTAGCAAACCGCCGCCTTCAGCCTCTCGGCCACCTCTCCATAATAACTTACAGGACTATGCTTGGCCCACTCTTGGCCCAAATGCGTTGGAAAGCCTTTCCATGGCATCGTCCAGTTTGGGGTTCCGAATCTTGATGTACTTTTCCCGCGTAACCTGAACCTTGGAATGGCGCAGCACGCGCTGAACAGTCAGGTCATCACAGCCAAGCGCAAACAGGTTGGAAGCAATCCCGCGCCTGAACCCGTGCCAACCCGACCAGTGAAGCCCCAGTGATTCCATTGCAACCCGCACCTTGCGGTTTCCCAAGTGTTCAAGTTCAACAGGGAACACCGGGCCGGCCTGCGGGTTGCCCAAAGTCTGCCGATACGCATCCAGAATCGAACGCAGCGCCGGAATCACAGGCACATAGTTTGCGCTGGCCGCTGACTTGGGCGGGTTCACATGGCCGCGCCACATGCTTTGGCGAATCGTGATTGTTTCGCCTGTGTAGTCCGGCCATTCCAGCCCATGCAATTCAGAAAGACGCAACCCGGCGAACGCTGCCACAGCAACCGCAGCACGTGGGAGCATGTCCAGCTTGTTCAACAGCGCCCTTATTTCTCCAAGCTGGTAGGCTTGCGTTTCGCCAGCGGGCCGTGCCTTTTTCGGAATCAAACATTCGCGCACCGGATTGCCTTCGCGGATACCAACAACGGCGGCGTAGCGGAACACGCCCGAAAGAAACGCCTTGATGTGTTGCAACGTGGTCTTGGTCAAGTTGTTGTCTGCCGCAATTGCATTGAGCAAAGCCTGAACGTCAATAGTTCGATATTCCCTTACGCGGAGCTGCGCCTGATCTCGCCCGGCCATGTGAACCCGCCAAATGTCCTCGTACCCTTTCGAGGTTGACCAGCGCAAGTGTTCCTTCACATGGGGCAAGTATGTGGTTTCCAAAAAGGAATCAAGCGTAACGCCCGCGCCGTCGGAACTGTTCACCTTCCGCAATAAGTCTTGGGCCAGTGGTTCCACGGCCCGCTTAGTGGGGAACTCATCCACATGACCAAGCCACTTGGTAACCCGGCGTTTTCCCTCATAGAACCGCACGTACCAAGCGTTGTTGCGTTTGAATAGCTGCCCGCGTTGCACGGCCCAAGTTTATCACAAGACCGCCGCCCCGCTGGCGCTTCGGCCCGACCTGCACACGTGGCTTGCTAAACCCGATGAACTATTGCGGGACTACAACGACAGACTTGAAAAGCATCGGGTGGCCTTTGCCAAACACTTGCCCCTGCTCCAGCGCATCTCAGCGACTTCATCTGTCGCGGAAAATTCCGAGCCGCATGTTCCATCTGCGTGGTTCAGTTCGCCGTCGCCGCGCCGCAGCAACGCTTGTACTTCTTCCCGGAGCCGCACGGGCACAGGTCGTTCCGGCCAACCTTGGGAGCGTGGGAATCAGTTAGTAGTCGTGAGCGAGGACTATGTGATATATAAAACCTTTCTTCCCCCTCGGCCTTCGCGCCGTATGAACTTGGGGCACTTCTTCGCCCACTTTACAGCTCGTGAGTAGGACGTGACTCATGTCAAGGAACGAGATCGCAGCTCAGATTCGAGCTGCAGTGGCGGCGGTTGCCAAGCAGCGCGAATTTCTCAAATGGTTCAAAGAGGAAAAAGTCGGGGATGGACTAGTCCTGCTGAACAACTCCTTCATTTTTCGGCAGAAGCTCAAAACGATTAAGAGTGATCTTTACCTCGGAATTCCCGTGAGGACGACTTCCCACCTCGGAGTCTCAAACGTAGTGGTTGCTCGTGGCGTTGCATTTAATTCCGATTTCAAATTTGTTGATTTGAAGGGAATGAAGACACTAGAAGTGCTGGAGATCGACCAGCCATTGACAAACAGTTGAGCCAGCTCGGAAGCATCGTCATGGTATTGATTGGCGAGGTGCTGGATAACGTCGTGACGAGAGCGCCGATTGGGCATTCTCTCTTTTCCGAACTCGAGTTGAATCCTGCGGCTACGACAGCACTCGCGATAAAGGATAAGACGATTCAAGTAAGGTCGATTTCGGATGAGGAAGAGATCCGGACTGAACTCGAAAAGGCCCACGGCACCCAACTCCCTACAGACTTAGCGCAGCCCTTGGCAAGCGCGTTAGATCATATTCGCAAAAATCATTATGCAGTTCTGAGATTGCCAGGTGAATCGACTCTTTCACGACCACTACTCGACTCGTTTGTTGATGCGCTACGTCAAAACTTGGTTCGTTACAAGCAGGCTTGGAACAAATGCAAGGGGCAGGTGGACATCGATCCGGGGGAATTCAATGATGTGCTGCGAATCGCCTACAATTTCGCAACTGATGCCGTCTTGGTAATCCGGCTTCTTGTCAGCATTTGCGACCTACTGACTGGTAATCAGTCCAAAACCGCAATTTTGCTTGGTTTTCTGGAGTGTTTGTGTCGAGATGTGCCAGATTTTGCTCGGATCTGAAATGTCTTCGGGAATGGTTGACTGACTATTACTCACTCGAAAATGCCGCCCTTACTGGGATTTTCGAGTTGTCTGTGTGCGAAATGTGTGCCAATTTTCGGAATTGAAGCAGTTGGTGCAGGTGTACCAAGATATGCGGCTCTAGATTCATCGCATAGGTGCTGATAATAATCGCGGCCGCGCTCATAGCCTCGGCTGAACGGCCCAGCGACTTCCCGGCCAGGATATTGTTTCTCCAGTTCCTCAATCTTGGCGTCCATCTCCCCAAGTGTTTGATCGTATTCCTTGCAGCGCGTCCGCGCGTGGAGTGCGGACTCGAAGCCGAGTCGGTAGAAGGCCTCGTCATCTCCGAACTTCCGGCCGTGCGCCGAGTAGTGTTCTTGCTCGGCACTGCGCAAACCAATCCACCATTGCTCGCGGGCAGCGTCGACAGTTTCGGCCCCCTCGGTTTGCAAGAGTTCGCGAAAGCGTGAGGCTTCGGTTTCGTCAATGACCTGAACGATTACCACACTGCGGCCCTTACGAAGAGCGTCTTCATACACAAATATTTCATCCTCCGGCAGCCCTTCGGTCATGTGGTTTTCCAGACTCCCGCTGGCTGCGGAACCCACTGTCGCTCCAGCGGCCGCCAGAACTGCTCCACCCAGCAGTCCAATCGCCGTCACCGGTCCGACTCCGGGAATAATTGCCACAAGTAACACTGGCCCGGCGGACAAGTCGGTAGCCGCTCCAACAACTGCGCCGACCGCCTTTTCCATCCCCGGTTGCTCGGCAGCCACATTCGGCACTGACTCTAGCTCTGTCTGGCTGCTTCCTCGAGTCAACAGCGTGATTCGGTCTTCGTGCGCTCCGGCTAAGCGCATCTCGGCCATGGCGTGTTGCGCATCGGATTGCGAAGCAAATACCCCGGTCACGGTTTTCATCCTGATCCTCCAGTCGAGATTGAACACCTCGTCAATGAGTGTTGAGTGTAAACCTAGCTTTTGTTCGTTGCCAAGGCGGTGAAATTCTATCGTGATGTGTTCGGCCAACAACAACGAGCACTCGTTTCAGTTCTATCGGTTTGTGTCGCGCCACGCGGGAAACGCGAGACGATTATCAACTGCCCCAGGGATTCTGTGAAGACCGCGAACGCAATGTAGTCTCAAGCCCGGAATCCAGGAGCTCTTTAATGACTGATCGGCTGACTAGCAATCACTCGACAAACACTTCTTTGCTGGGATCTTCGCCCTGTCTGTGTGCCAAACGTGCGCCAAATGGTGGTCGAATACCAGCGGTCGTCCGCGGTCGGCGGCTGCCGCACCCGCTTCACGCGAGAGGCTTCGAACTGATCTGCCCGATAGGCCTGATCCCATGGTCGCTGCACCTGAGATTCCCACTAGAGAGCATGCAGACCCACAATTAGCTTCTTTCCAAGGGCCGGGGCACCTTCGGTAGTTCGGCCCACGCGGCCTCGCAATCGCCTGGTTCGGGACCCAAAACGATGCGGGTTAAAAACGTCACCAGTGACGATTCTTGCCCCATCTAAACCGTGCTTGATCCTCTCCTGTATAGTCGGGATCGAGATAGACGTGCAAGCTGGATATTCGGTCATCTCGAAACTTGAACAAGTTGCAGAAACGTCCGCCGGGGGTTTTGCCTCCAGCCCAAGATTTTCCAGACATTTTACCTTGTGAAGTTCCTTCAACCACCAGATAGTCGCCTGAAGGAACGAAAGTCAAACTGTCATAATCGTGCCGAATGTAGTCCAAGGACCCTTCGAATCCTTTAACCATTTCGAAAAGCGATTGCCGCCCAAATCCAAGTCCAAATTTTGGGAAATAAATTTCAGCATCTTCATGGAAAAGCTCGAGGATGTCCGGACGCCCTTGGTCAGCTCTTACGAAATATTCTCGAGCAATCGCTATTCTATCTTGATCGTTCAAAATCATTTTCTTTGGCCGTCTCTGGTTAGCCGATGCGATACTGACCGCCGTCTACGACAATTGCCTGCCCAGTGATAAATGCAGCATCATCGCTTGTAAGAAATAGAATCGCACCTGTAATATCCCCGGGTTCTCCCAGGCGCTTGATGGCTTGCTGTTCCCAAGTGGCGCGTTTTTGCTCTTCCGATTGAGGCCCGATTGCCAGTGTATTCGTCAGTCCGGGCAACACCGCGTTTGCGGTAATACCATCGTTTGCAACATCGTTCGCGAGGCCCCGCATGAACCCAATAATTCCCATCTTCGTAGCGATATAGTGGCTGACCTGCCCCCCGAAAAGTAGTCCAGCGGAAATGTGACTTCTCCATTTACGATGGCCCACTCAGGGTCAGAGAGGAGGAGTCGTGCGCAAGAGTCGTTTTAACGAAGAACAGATCATCGCCATCCTGAAGGAGGGGGAAGCTGGGATAGGACCCGACGAGTTGTGCCGGCGGCACGGGATCACCCGCGGGAGCCTGTACCGCTGGAAGGCGAAGTACGGCGGGATGGAAGTGAGCGAGGCGCGGCGATTGCGGCAACTGGAGGAGGAGAACCGGCAACTGAAGCACGTCGTGGCCGAGCTGTTGCTGGACAAACGCGCGTTGCAGGCGGTGGTCACAAAAAAGTGGTAGGCCCGCAGATGCAGAAACAGGCGGTGGAAGTGATGCGCTCGGAAGCAGCGGTTTCGGAGCGACGCGCCTGCGGGCTGGTGAAGGTACATCGGGCGACATGCCGGTATCGGCGGCGAAGGGTTGACGATCCGCGTTTGCGGGAGCGGCTCCGCGAGCTGGCGGCGACCCGACGACGGTTCGGTTATCGACGGCTGAAGATCCTGCTGCAACGCGAGGGCTTCGCGGTGAACCATAAACGGGTGTACCGACTGTACGTGGAGGAGAAGCTGGGGCTGCGACGGAAGCGAGGACGGCGGAGGATGCCGACGACCGCCGCACGCGTGCCCCTGAAGCTACCGCTGCGCCCCGACGAGGTCTGGACCATGGACTTCACGCAGGATGCGTTCGCCAGTGGGCGCAAGTTCCGAACTCTGAACCTGATGGACGGCTTCACGCGCTACGCGCCGCGCATCGAGGTCGACACCTCGTTGCCAGGTCCGCGCGTGGTGCGGGTGCTGGAAGAACTGAAGCGAAGAGGCCGCAAGCCGGAGGCGATCGTGATCGACAACGGAACCGAGTTTACCAGTCAGGTGGTAGATCGATGGGCTTACGAGAACCAGGTGCAACTGCACTTCATCACCCCCGGACGGCCCATGGAGAACGGCTTCATCGAGAGCTTCAACGGCAAGTTCCGCGACGAGTGTCTCAACGAGAACTGGTTCCTCGATCTGGCCGACGCGCGGGAGAAGATCGAGACCTGGCGGTGCGACTACAACCAAGTGCGGCCGCACTCGGCGCTCGGGTATCTCACCCCGGAGGAGTTCGCAAAATCGTGGGCGGCGATGGGCTGTGGAAAAGACGCGGGCGGGGCCCGCTTGGAAAACGCTTCCGCGTTTCCCACTTTCCCACAGTCCCGACGGCGGCGAGCGGGAAGTTACGACGGCTGTATTAGAGAACTCAAACCCGGAGAAAGTCTCATTATCCCTGGACTAAAAATGGGGGGCAGGTCATGGCTCATGCCAGGTATAGCCAAGCCAACCATATTGGACGAGATTCCGACGAAGCGGCCCCACTTTTTCTTTCGCATCGTTGGCAAGAAATATTTTGCGCTCAAGAAATGGGAATCTAGATTCGTAGCGATTGTCTTTCGCCACGTCGGCAGATCCAGCTCGTCAATAGAGCGATTGGGAAAATAACCCGCGTTATTCACAACGATATCCACCTCACCCACTTCTCGGCTCTTAGAGGCTACCGATCGCCAACCCTCTTCTTGCGTGACATCAAGTCGAAAAGCGTATGCCGTGGGACCAATCTTGTTTACGGTTTCGTGCGGCAGCTGAAGGTCGGTCGCAATTACTTGTGCCCCTCGCTCTGCCAATGCCAAGGCGATCGCTTGGCCGATGCCCTGGGCGGCGCCGGTTACTCGTGGTCGTAGAGCCAGTCAATGGACCGCCACGCCACATCCTCGGTCATGCCTTTTACTTTGTTGTTGTAGGCCCAGCAGTACCAGCAGTCGAGATTGCATTTGTATTCGACGAACAGGTAGGCGGTGATGGGATTGAATTCGCCGGGCATCACGCGCGACCGTGTATAGGGGAAAAGCCATCCCCGCATAGCACGATAGACTTGCGACAGACTCCAGTCCCGTTTTTCGGGAGCTATTTCCGGTCCAGGATCGAGTAGCTTTTCCGGATACCGCGGAAATATAGGTTCGGGTAAGCGTCAACCCCTTTACGGCCGCCGGTCTCACCGGCTCCCGCGAGGAATCCATCAGCAGATTATGAATGTCGACAGCAATGCGGAACTTCGGAGCGGTTGCCATAGGGTCTAGCCTCCAGGTCTCGATTCCAGCAATATGCGTACCATCGTTAGTGACTGGTGGGCCGAGCGAATTTGTACTATCGACTAAGAACAACTAAGACGACTGAAAGTTTCATTGTTTCGTGCTGTTTTCGTTTGACCTATGGGTTCGTCACTCGCCCTGGGAATGGAAACCCTCGTACTCGTTGTTTACTTCATGTGACCACCTCTTCGGGTGAACTTGCCGAGAAGGAATTCCTGGGCCAGGCTTGCGCCAATCCTTTCGGCGGTGCCAATCGCAAAATTTCCGAAGATCAGCCCGACACCACGATTGGATCTGGGATAGTAAAGGTTTGCGAGGCTGGATGATGCTAGAACGCCGCCCAAGCTAGAGTAGTTTGGTTGCGATTGTCCATTGTCCGCTCTTGCCACAAACGGACTGAATACCGCGTGGCGGATTCGGGAGCCAGTGGTACCAGTTCCCTGGTAGAAGTAGCGCGGGTCCTGGTGCAACAGGGAAGGCAGTATGGCACCTCCGATCATGATGTCCAAAAAACCATCGGCGGAGACTGCGCCAAAGCGCTTTCCATATGCTCCCCAGCCTTGGCCATAGTGCGGAGTATTTGCAGCTTGCTTGGCACTGGCCACAAGGAAGACTCCCGCAGCCGTAACTGGGTCTGTGGAGACCTTCAGAGCCAACTGGAACTTCATCCCTGTCGTCAGTGGTGCAGGATCGCTCTCATAGGAAAGGTAAAAGTTCGGAATGACTCCGAACACGCGCTGCTTTTTTTCGGCTTTGAACTGCGCGGTAGCAACCTCGACAGGGTCGTAGTGAACATCGACAGTTGTGCGCTCGGTTGCAATTCGCAGTTGGATGCCGGTCACAATTTTGAACTGATCCGGATTCAGCATGATCGGGGGAGATACCCAGTCTGCAAAATCCTTGGCGCTGATGCTGAGCTGATAGGTAACGCCTGGTGTCACATCGTGAAACTCGAACATCCCGGTCCCGGTTGTCACGATCGTACGAGGGTCATTGCTTTCAACTTCTTTAAGAACGACCGTCGAGCCCGGGATCGCATCGCCGTTGACATCGGTGACGGTGCCCATGATGGTTGCTGTTCTCGACGTCGCTTGATTGTTCTGGCCTGAGGCCAGCGCGGAAAGGACTAACGCCACAGCGAGTGCGGCACCGAGATCAATGTATAAGCGTTTCAACCGTAGCCTCTCTATGTTTCACCGGAAGAGCAACGCGGATGCCAAACCGAGAAGTCCGCAATGTGCTGCATTTCCTGCACGTGATCGGTCTGGACATTCTTGTCGGCAGATTCGGCACTCATGTTCGCAGCCTTGGATCAAGGCAACTTTGATGCCAAATAGGGGATACAGGTTTGTGCTTCCAATCCTCTGGAAATGGAGGGGATCTGGTGGAGAGACTGATCGGCGCTGGTGTTGAACTGTCGAAAGTGTCAGGAAACTGTCAAGTGCTAACGACAGTGGGCGAAGACAGTCCTTCCGATCAGAAACGGCCTCAAATAGAAGTGAAAATCCTCTACCACCCAACACACTTTCAATTGAGGGTTCGGGACGATGGGCGCGGTATCGACCCGGACGTTCTAGAAAAGGAAGGTCGCGACGGTCATTGGGGCCTTCAAGGAATGCGCGAACGCGCCGGTCGGATTGGTGGGCAAGTGGAACTACGGTGCCGTTGCCGTCCTGGAAGTGGAACCGAGGTTGAGTTGACGATCCCCGCGAAGATCGCCTACCGGGCCATTGGCGGCAGTGCAAGAGTGCTTACTCGCACGGCTGGCTGTTTAGAACTCATTCCTCTGGTGAGCGTTTCGTCCTCTTTCTGCATGTGCTCACATCACCAACGCCAGAGTTTCCAGCTCTCTTTTCAGTACCGGCATCGAACACCCTGACATCTCGACGCGGCTTATGGCGTCCAGGGCCGCTTCGGGCGACGCGCCGTAACCCCGTCCCATCAGGAACGCCTGAACTAACTCGGCAGCCTCGCGCGAATCGATCAGATCCTGAAGTAGGTCCCTCCGCAAAGCCATCAGTTCAGCCTTTGAAAATGTGTCCTTCATGACCGTTATCACCTCGGGCTCCGACTTTCAGTACTCTTTATCTGCACTCCAGTCGCCGTTTTCGCAAGAGGGCGGAACAAAACAGTCCAAGACATCAGGATCCCAGAACCCCCGCGAAGCCGGAGCCGCCGCAATTGTGCAGCGTCACTGGCGAGTTCGAAATAGAGATTGAAAAGGTCCAGGTCCCCGTTTTCCCATGGAACATACCTCATGAACTGAGCAATAACCTGCCAGCCCACTAACGGGATCGATTTGGCAGGTGGCAGCCGTTTGGCAGCGAGATGCTCGCAGCTTGGTGTTGTTTGGGTGGACGAGTCCCCGGAAGAGTCTTCCGCGGCAGACCCATTTCCGGCGGCAGTTCGTCGTTGCGATATTGGCTGTGTGCCTGCTCTTCATTAAGAGGGTCGGCTTTACAACTAGCATGCGCCTTACACATTGCATGGGGTTTGTTGTGTTGCCCCGGGGGTCAGAAGGTCGAAATGAAAACTACTCTGTACATCATTCTTGTATGCCTCGCAATCGTTCCGGCATACGCACAAAACGCACCGAGCCAAAACAACAACGCGAGCGATGAGACAGCCTCTCTACTCCTGCACGACTACGCGGATCGCGTTAACGGCTTGCTTCGAGATGTCCACGCTAACCTGCGACAGATTTCCGAAGGCATGGAAGCCGGAGCCTTGACAGCGCAACAGGAGCGGGAGCTGAAGCTGGATGCAGCGCGTGCCATGATTGCGCGCTTGGAAACACTGTCGGCTGTGTACGACCATAAAATACGATCCGTCACACGTCCGTGTGAACGGTGCGCACTTGAGTTCGGAGTTCCCAACGATGAAACTATGCAGGTGATGCGCAGCCGGTTGACCGTTAACGTAAGAGAGCTGGAGAGTACTGCAACGCGGCCGGCCGGCCAGTAGCAGACGGAAGCAACAAAAGCGGCCGAGGCTCCGACCACTCTCCAGAAGCGACTTTGAACCCTGCACGCTCCCTGCGTGAGACGGCAACCGCTTGAACAAGTGCCTGACTGCTGGCGTGCGGGAGCCTCATTCAGAATCCAGCACAACACGCGAGTACCCGTCAGGCGCCAATAGCTTGGCATCGCTTCTTCTAGGAATAAAACCTGCGAGAGTGCGTCGCACACTCTAACTAGCTCATGTTGAAGGAACTAGCACTCAGAACGTGTGCTGCTTCGGATTGGAGCTGTGACTGCTCAAATGAAGTGGTGATTAGGCTAATGCTGAAAAGACGATCTCCCGCAAGAGAACGATTGGGCATGCAAATTGAAGTTAGATGAGGTGATGAAATGAATACTGACTATGTTTTATTGTGCGGTGTGATGTGGACGCAATACTCTTCCCGAGATGCCGGCCTCGAATTGGTTCGGGCGCTGCACTCCGAGGATCAAGACGTGGTTTCCCTCGCGTACGCTCTTCTGGAACAAACGGTAGCCCCCGCGTAGCTTGTTTCCGGCAAACTCCGAAACAGCTGGCGGTTTAGCAGTCGGGCAAACCTTAACACGACCCGGACTACAACTTCTCCTCGCTCAGAACCGCCGTCATTCTATGCTGTGTCTCGCGTTTGGCACCACGGTTGCACCTTCGCTGCTGGGCAGAACCGGTAGAGATAATTAGGACCCGGGTCTTTGACTCAAACAATTCATAAAGGAAATCATAATGAGATCCGATGTGTTACGCGGGATTGTATCCACGGCCCTGCTTGTGTTGGCTGGTGGAATTTCGGCTTTCGCGCAAAACGGCACACTCAAGCTTAATGTGACGCCGAAACAGGTTATATTTTTGTGGACGACAAAGCCATAAGCGAAGCCAGCAAACATCACTCCTTGGCCCTTAGCGCAGGTGAGCACAAGGTTGAGCTGGTCAACTATGGGCACCAACCAGTTACCCGCACGGTCGCAATCGAGGCGGGAAAAACAGCAGAACTCAGCGTGAGTTTGGAAGCGATCGCGAGCAACGTTTCGGGTCCCTTTGGTGCCATCACAATCGAGGGAGCCGACCGGGATGCCGTGCTGGTGAAACAAGCTTGGGGATATCGCCGCACTGGAATTTGATTCTCAGGAAACAACAAGCGACGTGCTGACGGGCCCCGAGAAGGCGCTCTTGAGCGACGAGGGTACGAAGATGCCCGCCTACGTCACTATCGCGGCAGGAACGCGTATCTCGGTGCGCACTATTGATGGCATCGACTCCACCAAGAACCGTGTCGGGGATCGTTTTGAACCGAGGCGCTCGGGCCCGGGAATTGGCAGCCAGCAAATAGAATTGGAAAATGCAGCCATTCAGGAAAAGACCGCATGATCGAGGGTACTGACTAGATTTCGATGATGCCGCGCTTCAAGGCTATAGCAAGAGCGTGAGTGCGATCATTAGCGCCAAGTTTTGAAAGAATGTTCCGCATGTGAGCTTTAATCGTTTCTTCAGCGAGGCCGAGGTTGTCAGCGATCATCTTGTTACTGTTGCCGGAGGCGAGCTGACGCAAAACCTCGATTTCGCGCTCACTCAATGCATCTTCAGCACGATGTTCCACCAACTCGACAGCGATTTCGGGCGGCATTCTTTTTCGGCCCCCGTGTACGGTGCGAATCGTCTCAACCAACTCCTTCCGTAGCATGCTCTTCAAAAGATAGCCGTAAGCGCCCGCTTTGAACGCACGTTCTGCTTGCGCGTCGCCACTGTAGGTGGTCAACACGATGATTCGGGCGTCGGGAAAATCCTTGCGAATGGCTGCAATTGCGTCACTGCCTCTCATCACCGGCATCTGCAGATCCATTAGAGTAATGTCGGGATGGTGAGCGCGGAATTGTTCGATCGCTTCTCGCCCGTTGCCCGCTTCCGCGACGAGAACCATATCCGGCTCACTCGCCAGAATCGCGGCGATCCCTTCGCGCAATACCGGATGATCATCTACCGTAAGAATTCGAATGGGCTTGTTGGCCGTCATGTTCAACCACCCATGCTGGAAGATCGGCGAAACCAAGAACCCTTCGATTTTGCGAGCGACCGATAAGCCATCGCCGCAGGAATCGTCAATCCAACTTCGGTCCCAGCTCCCGGCCGGCTCCATAGCTCCAGTTGCGCGCCAATCCTGACGGCGCGTTCCCGCATCCCTTGCAGACCCCAGTGATCGTAACGCCCGCCTTCTTCAAGAATGTCAGCATTGATACCCCGCCCATCATCGCGAATCCGCAACCTAAACTGTCGTGCATCGTAGATGATCTCGACTTCAACGTGAAGGCCTTCAGAATGGACCAGGGCGTTGAGCAGCGCCTCGCGTCCAATGGAATACGACTCCTCGAGGATCATGGGATGTAGCTCACGCACGTCGCCTTCTACGACCGTTCTGAGGGTCGCCGCGCGGCCGGGCGCGGTTTCTTCCGCCACCCGCTGGAACGCCGCCGATAAGTCGCTGATTGATGCTGCTGTGGCACGCAAATTGCGAACCCGCTCTCTTCCTTCGGCCAGGACCTGGTCGGCGTGATCGAGTGCCTTTTCTATCGCCTGCCGGGATGTTTCTTCATGGGGCATATGTTTTGCAACGGCATGGAGCTTCAGAATCAAGCCCTGAACGTTCTGCAGTAGAGTGTCGTGCAATTCCCGCGCAATTCGCGTCCGCTCGGTGACGCGCTCGTCCAACCGCACATTGAACTCGCGAGTCAACTCCTGTAATCGCAGTTGATAGAGTCCCCACAGCAACGCCAGAAAGGCGGCGAGGCACAACAATCGAAACCAATTGGTCTGATAGTACGCCGGGGCGATTGAGAAATCCAATGATGCGCCGGTCTCGTTCCATACGCCGCTGTCATTGCAGGCTCTTACGCGAAACGTGTAATTGCGAGGAGGAAGATTGCTGTAGAACGCTTGGCGACGAGTGCCCGCGTCCTGCCAATCACGGTCCCAGCCTTCCAGCTTGTAACGAAGCGATACTTTTTCCGGCGCGACAAGGCTGAGCGCTGTATAGTCGATCTCTAGTTCGCGGACCAGCGGGGGCAGGCGGGGATTCGATGGCGCCTCACCCGATAAATTTTCCCGATACTCTTTGCGATCAGCTATAACCTGCTCGATGTGCACTGGGGGCGGGAGTTTGTTGAACGGCAGGTGGCGCGGATCGACGACGCTGATGCCGTCGGGAACACTGAACCAGAGTTTCCCATCTGATGACTTGGCGACGCGCGGCGTATAATCGCCAACAACGGCGAGAAGCCTTAGCCCATCCGAACTATCGAAAACTGTGGCGTGGATCGTGCGGGCCGTCTTGTCCGCAGCACCGGCCCACTCGTCCAACTCGGAGCGCGCAACCCGCACCAAGCCGCAGGGCATCATTAGCCAGACCGATTGTGTGTCGTCTTCCATCGTCCATTGGACCGCATCGCAAGGCAAACTGCTCTTGCTCGTTAACGTGGCGATGCGGCCGTTTTTCAATCGACTGAGTCCGCCCTCAGAGGCGATCCAAAGCGCGCCTTCCCCGTCGAACCGAAGCTGATAGACGCGGCCCTCGCCCAGCCCATCGGCGGCTGAGTAGGATGAGTGAACATGACCATCACGAAACCAGGCGACACCACCCTGAGAAAATCCAAGCCATAGGCCGCCGTGCAAAGGATCTGGGGCCAGAACCACTGCAGGATCCTTGTGTCCGAATGTGGCCCACGGAATCTGCTGCAACTCATTGTGCCCCGACAATCGCAAGAGGCCGACGTCGCGGTTGGCGATCCAAAGATTCCCCGAAGTGTCCTCGGTGAGCGACTCCACCAACCCACCGGGAGCCGCGGTAGGAATAAACCGGTCCTTCTCCAGGTAGCCGATTCCGGTTAGCGTGGAAACCCAGATTCGCCCACGAGAGTCCTGAAAAAGGGACCCCACCCCCTCATCCGGCAGTCCGCTGCCGACAATCTGTCGCACGCCGGCTCTGGCCCGGTGCTGGCGGTACAGCGTAACCCGGCCCTGATTCAGGCGGTTTAGCCCATCAAGGGTACCGAGCCAAACGCTTCCTTCCCTCGCCGCTAATAGGCCTCCCCAAGGGATATCCGACAAACCTTGGCTCTTGGAATACGTAACAACTGGAAGCTCGCGAAAGCGGTCGAGCCCGTTGACGGTGGCGACCCAAATATTGCCCTCACGATCCTCAAACAAATCGTAAATGTCGTCGCCTGACAGGCCGTCGAATTGTGAATACACATCGGTCCGTCCATCGTGTATATGCACAATGCCCCGGCCCGCAGGTCCCACCCACAGACCTCCGTCGCGATCGCGGAGCATTCTTAGGCGACGGAACCCGCGCCTCGCAGCGGGGAAGGGACATACCACCTCCGCTTTCCGATCAGCCAGCCGCATGACCGCGCCCGTTGTGGCGATCAAGAGAGCGCCATCCTCGCCGTCTGCCATGCCCTGCATTCTCCCGTTTAGCAGGCCTGGCACCGCATAGAATGCCGGCGGTCCAGGTCTCCATCGCCACACTCCCGTCTCCGATCCGACCCAGAGGTTCCCCTTGCCGTCCTTATGCAACTCGAAAACGCCATGGCCAACACCGCCCATCTCCGGGTGGCACCGGACACTGCCATTGCGAATTTCGCAGAGTTTTCCATTGGGGGGCCCAATTGTGCCGGCCCATATCGAGCCCTCATCGTCTTCAACCAGAGCATAGATAACCGATCCAGCCAGCTCCGCGTACTGAGTGAGCTTGCCGTTTTTCCAGCTTGCGAGGCCATTCCGTGTGCCGATCCAAAGAGTCCCGTCGCGTGCCGCGACAAGTTTCGATATGTTAGCGGAGAGGTGCTGATCCGGCGGTGGCTGCCAGGGGACGATCCGGACGCCATCGAAGCGGTACAAGCCAAATGCTGTCCCCACCCAGAGGTATCCGTCGGGCGTCTGAGCGATTGAGAGAATTGAGCCTTTGGCAAACCCATCCCGAATCTTCCAGGCCGTATGCGCGTACTGGCTGACGTCCAGCGCCGGGTTCAGCGCGAACGCTGACGTTGCTGCCATCAGCATGCCGGCCAGCATCGCGCCCGCCACTTTGCTGTGAACTGTATGCAAGATTACATCCGGCGCAGGTCCCAACCCAATGGCCGGCCCCCCTGATGCGACCCCTACTATCTCACTCGGAAGCGTCTAATTCAAGGCGCCTAGCATAGGCCCATCGCCTTTTCTATCGCTTGGTGTACACATGTTTTTGGGTCAAAACCAACAAACGCCTCACTAATGGGCGGCATCATTGTCTCGTTGCGCCGAACAGAATATTAGACCGATGGGGTGATTTTCACGCTCATAAATCCAGTGCTCGCACGCATAGTTTAGGGAAAGGTTCATCTGGCTGGCATTCTGCGTACATAAACTTGCCAAGTTTCAAACCAATGAGGACCAGGGCGCGAAGGCGATGAGAGGTTAACCGCGACCGAACGTGGTGCTATCTACCAGATCAGCTTCAGTGCGAACTGTATCTGGCGTGACGTGGTCGTCGTGGAGGTGAGGACGCCCGCCGAGGAAATCGGGGCTCCGTTGGCTCCAAACAGGCTGGTATTGTTGGTCGTTACCACCGGCGACGCAAAATTCGTGTGATTCAACACATTGAAGAACTCTGCTCGGAATTGCGCATGAAACTTCTCTAAGCCGCCTATGTTGCGAAATACTGAGGTATCCAGATTGAGCATTCCTGGACCGATAAGAATATTGCGGCCCGCATCCCCAAACCGCGTGCTCGGGTTGGGAAAAGCAAAACACTGCGTTTTGATGTAGTCGAGCGGATTTCCTGGATTCACAAGGGAGCGGCTGCAACCTGGTCCTCTCAGTACATCCGGCCGGTCAAACTGATCGCCCTTCATTCCTAACGGGTCTCCGGTGATTGTAGGTGTGAACGGTTCGCCGGAAGCAACGTGCAGAATCCCACCCCATTGCCAACCGTTTAATGCCCATTGCAGTGCTCTTGGCCTGGCTGTGAAACTCGGGATTTCCCAGATGTAGTTGACCGTGAGGTCTTGACGTATGTCGAAGTCGGCGAGTCCACGCCCATTGCTTGCATCGAAGAAAAGCCGAGGGGAGCTGTTCGCGAAGGTATCGCTGTTCGCCGATTCCGAACCCGAGTCAATAATCTTGCCCCACGCGTATGACACCCCGGCTTGCAGTCCTCTGCTGAGTTGGCGAGTTACCTGTATTTCAAGAGCATGGAAAATCGAATCGGAGTTCCACATGGTGCCGGAAATCTGGCCTACGTTCGGGTTCAGACGAGTTCCATTCACCGGCCATACGTAGCCCTGCGGCGTCAACGTTGGAAGGACCATGTCGAAGTTGTTCGTGAAGTAGGGAAGATGAACGCCGCGCGATCCCGTGCAGCCCGCCTGCAGTACCGTATTTCGAGCAATGCTCTGCTGAATGTTGAAGTTCCACTCCATGTCATAGCTGCGTGGAGGATTTGGCTGAATATACGCGTAGCGAAGCGTGGGCGTCGTTAATAGCGAAAATGCACCGTTCGGAAACGATCCCTGCGGCAGGTTCGTGTCGTCACCCAATTCGGAGCCGACAACTGGGTCGTCACCCCAAACAGATATGGGAGAGGTAAGTTATCGAATACTCCAAAGCCAGTGCGGACGGATGTCTTACCCTTACCGAATGGATCCCACGCAAAGCCCACCCTCGGTTCAAAATCGAGCTTCGTTGGATTCGAGAAGAAATGATCTCCGAGGTGTGGGGTTGTTGATGTCAGCGATGGCAGATTCGACAGTTTCCCACGTGCTTCGCTCGGGACCGTCGCTGCTTCATAACGCAGCCCCAGATTGACAGTCAAATTGGGCCTCGCTCTCCAGTCATCCACGACGTATCCCGCATAAATAGACTGCCGGAGGGCGCGTGGCGTGATTCCACTTCCGATTGGCGCGTTAAACGACGTTGGCTGGTCCTGCAGGAAGCCGGAAAGCGATCCGAACACGAACTGGCCGAGCGGGCTGGTTTTGCCCAGTTCGTTGTCCCTGATGTTTTCAAAAGCAAAACCAAACTTTAAGGAATGAGTTCCTGACGTGACGAAGGCATCATCGTAGAACTGATACGAGTTGTAATGGTAATCGAACTCCCCGACGGCGCCAAAGCCCCCCGGAAACGTCGAGAGTTCCGAGTTCGTTATAACTCCCACGGGTTGGTCAGGCAAAAATCCGAGCGACGTGTCTGCCGCCAGAGGGTTAATCGCCTTTAAACTCTTTGCCGCTTGCGAGACTACACGGCTGAAACCCAATCGTGCCGTGTTGGCCATTTGGGCACCGAATAAGTGTGTTTCCTCGAGAACTGCGGCTTGACGTCGGGATAGAGTGCCGATGATGTTGTTATTGAAGGAATCAGGTCCCTCCGTTTTTCCATTGTCGAACATGTAGGTTCCGAACAGGCTATCATTCTTCCCAATTGTGAAGTCCGCCCGGGAGGTAAAGAAGTCCTCGTTGGTGTTCTGCGGAGTGGGAAGCGTGAAATTGCCGGTATCGCCCTCGAACCGACCGTTCGGAAGGGGATAGAGCGCTAGGTACGGCTCTACTCTTGGATCCACAGTAACAGTACCTGAGCTGAGATTCCCGGTGCGGGCCGCGGCCGAAGGCACAATGTCCACCGTTGTTGTTGAAAGCAGCTGACGAATTCCTTCGTAATCGCCAAAAATAAACAACTTGCTTTTGATAATCGGCCCTCCAGCATCGGCTCCGAACTGATTCCGCCGAAATGGGGGCGGAGATGGAGTTGTGTCGAAGAAGTTGCGGGCGTCGAGCGCACTGTTGCGCAGAAACTCATAAGCAGAGCCATGTAGCTCATTTGTGCCAGAGCGCGTAATAGAATTGACCACTCCTCCCGACGTCCTGCCATAACTGGCCGGCGCGCTGTTTGTTAAGACAGAGAATTCCTGAATCGCCTCCACGCCGAGCAAGACACCGAGAACGCTGCCGGGCCCTCCGTTGGAATAGTCGTTTATGCTGATTCCATCGAGTCGGTAGTTGTTCCCTTGTGGCCGTGTTCCGCCGATGTTTAACTGCGTCCCGAGACCGCGGTTTGCCCGTTGATTACTCAGACCCAGCGGGTATTGATTCACCTCGGTGACTCCCGCTTGCAGCAGTGCCAGAGTAGTCCAGTCGCGTCCGTTCAGCGGCAATTCGCGAATTGTTGTGGAGTTCTCGGTTGCCTCCAAGGTCGAACTGGCCAATTGGATAGGGGGCAGTGTGCCTGAAACTTCGATTTTCGTCTTAACCTCTCCTGGGTTTAGCTTGAAATCGATTAATTCCTCGGAGCCTACCGTCACAAGAACACTCGATCTCACAAGCGTTGCAAATCCTTCCTTGGATGCACTGATCTCATACGTACCAGCCACCAAGTTCGGAGCCGTGTAGATCCCGCCGTTGTCTGCGTCTACGGACCGCAGTATAGACGTTTCGTAGTTCTTAACAACAACCTGCGCTCCTGAAATCGCTCGTCCGGATCTGTCTCTCACACTCCCCGAGATAGTCCCTCCAGCGACCTGTGCGAGACAAGCACTACCGGTCACCAGTGCGATTGCAGTGACACACCCTACCGTGAAAGAACTCGAAACCAAAGCAGCGCGGGTCGAGTTTAGAAGCATCTCAACGTTCCTACTTGGGCGGATTCGCCTTAACTCAAGTCCGCACCGTCAGCGGTGTGCCGTCAAGGAATGGCCGATCCTGTCTCCTTAAGACATGAACCTTCATGAGTTACAGCTGAACACGTCAGATCATATGGCGGCCCGCGCTGGCGAAAGCATCTCTCCTCGTAGAGAATAACCGCTCTCTTAATCACGTTCTGCAGTTCGTGAATATTGGCAGGCCAATTGTACGCCTGCAAAAACTTCAGCGTCTTCCGCGATTCCTGTCCGCAAACACTTGGTATATCAAGGCTCGGTAATCCAACATTGCCCTCAATGGTCAGTGCAAAACCCGCCATGCGGATCACTTCAAGACCGGCCATGGCGACCGACGCGAGCGTGCTAGTCACGCTTGGCTCGAGGTAGCGAGTTGAAGCAATGTTGCGCCCGTTTGGCGGGATGCTCTCAACACGCTGAAGAATCCCTCTAGCGAGGTATTGAGCTATAGCTTCAATTAGGGCATGGCTCACCGGCGAAAGCCATTACCCTCAGTATCGTGCAGCGGCTATTTTCGATGTTTCCGCGGGGCGGTCTGGGTTGCTTTGTTGCTGCTACGGATTTCGGTGGCTGCGACTCTCCTCCCGAGCCTGGCTGGTCGGCCTGACCTGCCTTCATTCCATTGGCTCTTCGCGGGTGCTGTGTTGGTGTCGATAGCGCTCGCGATCGGAATATTCACGCCCGTGGTGTCGTCCATCGTATCTGTATATGCGATTGCGGATCTTCTGATTGGTCTTCGGTCGATTGGCTGGTGGTTTCTCTGGTCTCCATTGCGCTCGCGCTCCTCCACGTCTTGAAGGCTCTACGAATTCGGCACTGATGACACTGCTTCCAATGTGTTCATGTAGGCCATGATCAACACTTCCTGCAGCGTCAGTCCTTTAAGTCCTTTGTACCTAATACGCCACATAAATCACCTCTAAGTCACCAATTACGCGAGCAGTTCCGCCTCTCACTGCGGCCGAACCGGAATTCCCAGCTTGCGGATCCGGTAGGCCAGCGTGGTACGCTTCATTCCCAGCCTGACCGCTGCCCCGTTAGGTCCCCCGGTCACCCAATTCGATTCCCGAAGGGCACGCAGCACGTGCTCGCGTTCCATCTCTTCCAGAGTGGTTAAGCTCGCAGATGACCCCGGCGTAGTCTGCTGCTTCAGTTCTTCGAGCGGAGCGCGGAGGCTGGTTCCAGGTGAGAGAATCACCGCCCTTTCAACAAAGTTCTGCAACTCGCGAACATTACCTGGCCAGGGATAATTAGCGAAAACTTCCATAGTACTGGCCGGAATCGTTTCGATCCGCCGGTTCATTCGCTGCGCATACTTGTTCACAAAGTGGCGGACGATGAGCGGTATGTCCTCGCGACGCTCGCGCAAGGGAGGAACCACCAGCGGGAACACATGCAGCCGGTAGTACAAGTCGCTGCGGAACGTTCCTTCTTCGACCATCTCCTTTAGATCCCGATGACTAGCCGCAATCACTCGCACATCCACCTGCTGGGTGCGTATGCTGCCCAGCCGCTCAAACTCATGCTCCTGCAGGACTCGCAGCAGCTTCGCTTGCAGGTCGAGCGGAATATCCCCGACTTCGTCCAGAAACAGGGTTCCCTTGTCTGCCAGCTCGAACCGGCCCGGCTTTCGCATGATGGCGCCGGTAAAGGCACCCTTCTCGTGCCCGAACAGCTCGCTCTCCAGCAAGCCGGAGGGAATAGCCGCGCAGTTCACCTTGATGAATGGCCGATCACGCCGGGCGCTTCGATTGTGAATGGCCTGGGCAACGAGCTCTTTCCCGGTGCCCGTCTCTCCCTGAATCAACACGCCAGAGTCGGTTGGAGCCACCACGTCCACCTGCCGCAACACGCGTTGCAGAGCCGGGCTTCTGCCAACGATGTTTTCAAAAACGGGATCGCTGCCCCGTTGATCCTCAACATAGGGCTCGTTCTCCACGCCAGATTCACCCTTCAGTTTCTGCACTTCCGCATGAAGCAGGCTATTCGCCAAGCCGAACGCCACTTGGTCCGCTGCCAGCAACAACAACCGAGTGTCTTGTTCGGAGTAGTTGTGAGGCTGCGAGCTGGCTATGCTGAGTACTCCAACACTGCCGTGAGCCGTGCACAGCGGCAGACGGCAAAGCGAGCGATATCCAACTGCCAAAGCGTTCTGCGCCTCTTTTCGCACTGGCAATCTATCGTCCTGTTGCCAGTCCGAAATCCACAACGGCTTTTGCTGCTGGTAGACCGACCATACCGTAGTTTCCTCGACAGGTATCTCCGGCCGCGCAAGCTCTTCGACGCCATAAGATTTCCAGCTACCGGCTCCATCGGCTTGGTCGAACATAACGATGTTCACAAAGTCGCATGGAAACAATGGCTGGAACAAACTAACAAGATCGTGCGAGAGAGTCTCAGGATCCATCGAAGCAATCGACCTGGAGATCTGCGCCAGCGCTTCGTAGCGTGCGGCCAACGATTCCAGGGTTGTCGAAGCATGTGCCAACGTTGGCTGCCCGGCCGCGTATACAAAAGGTGTTTGTGATGTCAGACCAAATTCAAACGCGCTCATGATTAGCTCCTCACCCGAATGTCACGAGGATGCAGCAGGATTGATTTGCAGACAACCCTAGATAGAAGTATTTTGTTTTACATAATCGAGTGCTTTTTCGCTTACATAATTGAGTCACGCTCCACTACCACTCTCGAGTAGGACCCCGCTAACCTATTTCAGGGGGATCGCAGCAAACCGCTTGTCTGGAAGATTCCGTCAGATCCAACCGAGTATTCAAAGAGTGGGCGCGTTCCTGGGCGAAGCGCACGATTAATCAGAATGCCATCCGAGAATTGAAGCCGAGTCCGCTCGACATTTCAATTTCGCTCGCGCTAAACCCACCCGTTGTCCCGCTGAGTGACCATGGCAGGCATTTCGAACTCAATCGAGTTTTCGCGCTTGAAGACTTCGAGCGCTTTGTGTTCGTCATGTCTGTCCTGGATTGCCCAATGTCAGAAATCCGGGCCCCCGTGTGATCATAACGTTAGTATTTACGGCCATCGTCTCTTCTGTTTTGCCGTCGCTGGCTCAATTTTGCCGGCAGGTCAAGACATCGGACACATGTGACGAGGGCCGTGTCAGCCGACGGAGGGCGCATGCCTTACCTTGACTGAAAATTTCAGATCCATCTTCTGCCAAACGGCGAAGAGCACAAGGCCGACCGCAATCCCTATCGAAACCTCCAAGAATCTGTGGAGCGCCACTAACCGGCCGCTTGTGGATCGAGGCACGAGCATTACGATCACGAGGGTGATACTGGCATATCGAAACGCGCTTCTCTCGACGCGAAGTGCAACGCACAGCAATCCGACGAGGACAATAGCCGCTCCGAAGACGCTGACGCTTGTGTGGAAGTAAATGTCGGTCACTGCTCCAACGGCCGCGCCGACCGCTGTTCCTACGACATATTGGACGGCAATGGGGAATGCCGCGCCGAGCGTCAGCTGCATTACTAGCAAGGTAGACATTGGCGCCCAGTACGCTTCGGGCAGACGGAACAGGCGGGCGATGACATAAGACACCACTGCCGTGAGCGCACTGAGGACCACATGCGCAATTGACGGTGGATTGTCCTGGGCAATCACCCATTTGCGGAGTTGCGCACTCATGTCACGATTGTCGACCATTGCCCTGCTTCTCTAACCGCGTGCAAGCACCATCACCACGAATAGCGCGGGAAGATAAATGATGGATGCCGCAAGAAGGCGTCGAGCGGCAGAGTTGGACTTGCGAATTAAGAACTGTGCTGCGTAATAAAGGAACCCCGCGTCCAGGAGCAAGGCCCCGATCAAATAGAATTTCGCTTCACCCATCAACCCTGGCAAGAGACTTAGTGACACCAATGCCAAGAGCGGCAGCACAGTTTGCAAATTCACCAAACGGGCTCGCACGCAGTCGTCAGGAGGGAGCACCAAGTAGCCTGCGCGGGCGTAATCCTCGCGGTACATCCAGACGATCGCCATGAAGTGCGGAAACTGCCAGAGAAAGAGCATTGCGTAGAGTGTCCATGCTTGGAAGTTCAGCTTGCCGGATGCTGCGGCCCAGCCGATCAGAGGAGGCATGGCCCCTGGAAACGCGCCGACCAGGGTGCACAGTGGCGTCTTTCGTTTGAGCGGAGTGTAAACAAACAGATAAGACAGTAAGGTGGCCATCGCGAGCAGGCTCGCAAGAACATTGACCGCGACTGCAAGATAAACGCTGCCGACTACCGACAATGCGAGACCGAACCACAGGACTGCAGCAGGTTTGAGCCGCCCGGCGGCGAGTGGCCGACGGGACGTCCTGCGCATTTGCGCATCGAAGTTGCGTTCAAGATATTGGTTCAGAGTCCCCGTGCCACTAGCGACCAACAATGTACCCAACAACACATTGATCGACAGCCAGTATGGGAAGTCCCGCCATCCATCCGCGCGAGCCAGATAGAAGCCGGCGAAAGTTGTGATGACGATGAGGAAATTGACTTCCGGCTTGGTGAGCGCCCAATAATCGGCCAAGACTGTGGAACTAGCGAAGCGAGCACGCGGGGCAATTGATAGATCGAGACTCGCAACAATAGGTTTCGTCGCCATGCTCAGAAAGCCTCCAGGCTCTGTTGAACGTTAGGCGGTGCTGCGTTGACATGCAACACAGCCGGCACCAATTTAGTATCAAGAGGCTTCTCTGGGGAGAGCAGCCGCATGGCTAAGATCGCTCCGGCCACCAGATACACCACAGTGACGCAGGTCCACATCAAAGCGGCCGCACACTGCTGGTCCCCGAGTGCTGAAAAGCCGAACAGGTGTGATGAGGACAAGTAAACCGGATAAACCACGCGGTCGCAAAAAACCAGAAATCCGGAAAGGATGTCGCACGGCAGCGTAGCAAAAAAGAGATACAGGATCATAGACAGGTCTGGCCTCAAAACGCTCGGCCAGGGCTGAACCACTGGCCACCAGAACAGGAGCCCCGTCACAAGAAACGACGACTGCTCGACAAAATGCCATGCCGCCGATCCCATCGCAAGTGTAAACACGGCGGGAATATGCCATCCAACCAAGGCCGCAGCAGCGGCAAGCCAGCAAACCTCAGGCCGTACCAGCGCTTTTCCTGTCTTTGTTATTACGGGCCAGCAGAACGCTACTCCACGCGCTCGTCGCACAAATTGCGGCAAGCCCTGCGACCACGCTCGTACGGGTTCACTCAGCCAGATCAGAGGAGGAGCAACAGTCATCAGCAGTAAATGCTTCAGCATATGCACTGTCAGCAACTCGTGATCAAGTGCGGAAAGGGGAGAAGCTACGGCTACCCAGATCAGGAACAGACCAAGGAGAAAACTGCAGGCACGCCAAGCTGGCATGCGGCCCAAGCAATTGGATCGAAGAGAAACCCATCCGCGAAGGTACAGCAGGGCAGTGAAAACGAGCATGACGGTGACCAACACTGGCCCAAACGATCCCGATGCACCGTGATGGAGGTGTGGCATGGAACCGTTCTCCTATGGCTGCGATCCAGATTGCTTCTCGTCCTTGAGCGCGACATCGCGCGAAGCGTCGCGCGCTGGCGCTTGCCCCTTTGGGTGCAAGGTTTCAAGAAAGGCCACCAGCGCGGTTGTTTCCGCGGGACTCAAGTTCTTGCCGTAGGCCGGCATGTTGCCGCCTCCTTGAATGACCTGCCGGATAAGCTGGTCTTGCGTGAGGCGCACGGCAACGCTGTCGAGAGACGGTCCTCTCTGTCCGCCGGTTTCGCCCAGTGCGTGACAATTGCGGCATTGCTTGACCTCGAATACCAGCGCGCCTTGCCGCTCCAGCGCGGTTGAGTTGTGGATATATCGGTCGGGCACTGGATCACCGCTCCACGCGTTCATGTGCGGACTCCAGGGGGTGTATCCCGCGAGATGGGTGAACGTCCCGAGCGTGATCGCGATCAACAGCACGGTCAAAACCGCGATCGGTCGTCGCTTCCAACTCTTTTCACCTTCGCCGGAAAGAAACGGAAGAAGAAGGAGTCCGGCAATGACCACCACTGGTCCGATCAGAAGTGCGGGCGTTTCGAGCGACGGCGGAAGCAGCGAGAGCAAAGCATAGAGCCAGAGGAAAAAGTAATCTGGTTTGGGAACGGTCTGGATGATCGTCGGATCGGGCCTGCCGGTCGGCCCATATGGACCGAAGTAGACCGCACATGCAGCAACAGCCAGGATTATGGCTGCCGAGAAGAACATATCTTTCCAAACGGCATACGGAACAAACGGCGCGCCATCTTTCTTTGTCAGCTCGTGGTAGTCATTTATATATGTCGCTCGTTTCACGACGCGCCCGGGCATCGGCCATTCATTGATCCCCAGCTTCACCACCATCAACAAATGAAGGCAGACGAAGCCAATCAGCAATCCCGGGATTACGAACACATGCAGAGCGAAGAATCGGGACAAAGTTGCACCGGCGATGATAGGGCCACCCAGCATCAATCTCACAATTGAGGGACCTAGGATAGGCACGCGGCTCACGATTGACGCTCCGATTCCCAGCCCCCAATAGGCATCCTGATCGAAGCGCAGCACCTGCCCACTGAAAGCCATGCCCAGCGTCATCAGCAACAGAAAGACGCCTAAGATCCAGGTAAGTTCGCGGGGGAACTTATACGCGCCAAATAGAAACACCTGGACCATGTGGATCAGGACGATGGCGACCATGAAGTTCGATCCCCACCCGTGCATCGCGCGAACGAACCAGCCCAGCGTCACAGCGTGGTTCAGGGCTTGCAGGCTGCTCCACGCTTCCGCGCCTGAGGGCACATAAACCAGCGCGAGCAGAATTCCAGTCACAATTTGCAGCACGAACAACGTCAACGCCGCGCTGCCGAAAACGTACCACCAACTGGCGGTCTCCCGCGGTACGGGATGTTCGGCTATTTCGCGAACAGGCGCGGCCAGCTGCAATCGGCGGTCGAACCATTGCCCGATTCTGCTGATCATCATGCGCATGACGGTTTCTCTCCGGTAAGGGCGGCAATCGCTGCTCCCGGCGTCGGCAACTCACCGGCCTGAATGGCGATCACGCCGTTCTCAACTTTGTACGGATATTCGAAAAGTCCGCGCTCGGGTGGTCCTGAGGCGCGTGAGCCGTCGCGGTAGTACGCTCCACCGTGGCAGGGACACATGAACAAGCCCGACTGCTGAAACCAGCGAACGGGACAGCCTAGATGCGCACAGTTGATCGCGAAGACCTGGAACTGCTCCCCTGCGATGTGTCGCACCCAGCAGGCCGTGTCGGCTGTTGTGCCGTCGGTCGGCATCACGTAGGGATTGCGAAACGTTGACAGCCGCGTCTCGCCTTCTGGGAAGTCGGCGACCTTCCCGAGTTGCACCCACGAGAGGTAACCGTTGCCACGGCCGCGTGTAATTGACGAGAGAAGGAATCCGACAATTGGCACCGCGACGACAGCCGCCGCCAGTCCGTTGAACAGAATTCCCAACTTCATGAAGAACCCGCGGCGGGATATAGCAGTTTCACTCGACGGTACGAGGACAGGTTTAGTGGACATTGTCTGACTCCTGGCGCTGCGCGTAATTAGAGGCGGCATAGGGCTGCCCAGGGGTCTGCACTCGGTACGAGGCCATCCATGCAACTACATCGCTGATTTCCTGATCGGACATCGCTTTGCCGGGCACGTTTCTACGCCAATCAGGCGCGCCTAGTTCCGGACGTCCCGTGATGACAATCGTGCGCAGCCCCTGATCACTGACCAGCGCCAAGAACGAATCGTTCGTGATAGCGCTGCCCTTCTTTCCGCCTTGGCCTTGTGTACCGTGACACGATGCGCAGTAAGTTCCATACACAACTTCGCCCTGGCGGGAATTGCCCGCAGAGTTTGCCGCATAGACAGGCGGAGTAGCTCCGTTGAGAATTCCCGGCCGGCTCCAGCGGGAACGCATTTCTGTGGTGATTACATCGATCTGCCTGTTCGTAAGCATTCCGCCCGCACTTTGAGCGAAGGCCGGCATCGAAGTGCCCTTCACGCCATTCGCAACAACCTTACGTATCGATGCATCGTCGGCGATTGCCAAGTAAACCGGATCGGCCACAGCGATCGCCGCTCCTCCCCGACCTTCGGAGCCGTGGCAACCCGCGCAGTTTTCCGCGTACAAGGTACGAAAGTCTGTAACCTCATTGGGAGCGAGGATCTCCGAACTCTTGCGTGGCTGGCCGGGCGGAGAGCTGCAACCAGTGAGGACAATCATGCTCACCACCGCGGCCAGATACGAATATCGGAGTGAATTCACGGCCGTTCTTCTCCATGTGGCGAAATAATTCCTGGAGCTTCAACTCCTGCACGCATAGCGAACGGCAGGTTCTCGCGGGTCAACATGCGAGACTGGCGCACCACGACCAAGCCTGCGACTAGGCCAAAGGCAACTTGCGAAGCCACAAACCAGTACCAGTCGATGTGGCTTGCGAGTACCGGATTAAGCAGACCGAGCATCGTGTAAATCAGCCCGGACCATAACACGGGGGCTATCAATCCGCCGAGCACGATCGGCCGCCGCGCAAACATGGGGAGCATTGCGCCATAAAGCAAGCCCACGGTGATGGATATCAAAACGTGCAGGCCGAAAGCGATTGCAAAACTATCGGCATGAAATGCGTAGAGTCGGCTCGGGCCGAGCTTCAGCGATTCTGCATAAGCCGTCGCGGCAAGGAGGTTGATGGGATACCAGATACTCCCAGCTTTCAGCACACCATAGGCACAGGCCAGCACGGCCATCGCGACACCTCCGGCCAATCCGCCTTTCAGACCAGCAGAGACCGGATAGGTATGAACAGGCAGCCACGCCCGCACCTGTTCCGCGATCGGAAACCGATCAACCACGCGGCGCTCAGTCGATGCACGGAAATCATCTGGAAGCACCGGGACAGGTACTTCGTGCTCGCGCGGGAAAAGTTCGCGGAACCAGCCGATGCATCCTGCCACTGCCAGTACAGCACCGAGGACGGCGACTGACGAGCTCGTTACCAGTCCCGAGAACAGCAAAGCGAATCCAAACGCCAGAATAAAAGGCCAAGCAGTCGGCGCCGGTGATTCAATCTCCCGTGGAGTTCCGGGATCTTGGTCGATTTGTTCTGTCGTCAGCAACGTCGCCATTTCTTTCCTCAGCGCCCCACGATATAAACCACGGTGAAAACTACAACCCAAACGGCATCGACAAAGTGCCAATACAACGCAAGCACATCGACACGGCGGAACTGATCTTTGTCCACCCGTCCAGCCAAACCAAAGATAAGGACGATAGTGAGCATGATCAGTCCTGCAGTGACGTGAAACGCGTGCAGGCCAACAAGCGAGTAATAGGTCGTTCCGAAGAGATTGGTAGAGATCGTCAGCCCATGTTCGTAAATGAGCCGGTGCCACTCCCGCCCGGTGCCAAATAGAAAGAGCCCACCGAGGATAATCGTGAGCGACCACAAAACAAGAAATGCGGGGCGCTTATTGCGTTCCAGAGATTTGCCAGCGAAGTGCACCGTGATACTGCTGGACAACAAGCAGATCGTGAAAAAGATCGGTGTCTCCAGTACTTCTCTCGGAGTCGGCCCGGTGAGGCTCTTGCCCAAATAGAAGAGGTAGGCAACCACGAAGATGCTGAAGATCGCGGATTCCGCGATAATGAGGCAGGTCATCGCGGCCTTACCCCGGTACGGAAGACTCCAAGCCTGCGGGATTTCGACTATCGAGGTTGCAGCTGCGCTCATTGCTTTCTTCTTTCATTCATAGAGGCTGTCTGGATCTTCCGGATGCTTCAGGTCCCACAAGGGGCGCCGGCTCGCAACCACCGGGACAGTTGCAAAGTTGTAGGCCGGCGGCGGGGAGCTTGTAGACCACTCGAGCGTCCACGCATCCCAGGGATCGTTGCCCGCCTTGGCGCCATTGAAATAAGAAATAACCAGGTTTGCCACAAACAGCAGGATGGCGATCGCCTGAATGAACGCGCCAATGGAGACGATAAGGTTCAGCGTGTCCCAACCCCGACCGGGCTCATACGTGTAGATCCGGCGTGGCATCCCGAGCAGTCCCGGAATGTGCATGACGTCGAACGTCAGGTGGAAACCGATAAAGAAAAGCCAGAAGTGCCACTTACCGAGGCGCTCACTCAGCATGCGGCCGGTCATCTTGGGGTACCAGTAATAAAAAGCGGCGAAGAGTGCAAACAAAATTCCGCCCACAATCACGTAATGAAAGTGCGCGACCACAAAATATGACAGGCTCAGCTGCCAATCGAACGGCGCGCTGGCCAACATGATGCCGGTCAGACCGGCTATGAGGAACTGGAATAGAAATGCGATGCTGAACAACATTGGTGTTTTGAACTGAATTCGCCCGCCCCACATGGTGCCGATCCAGTTGAAGATCTTGATCCCGGTAGGAATACCGACAGCCATCGTTGTAATCGTGAAGAAGCTATTGGCATAGGAGTTCATTCCGACTGTGAACATGTGGTGCGCCCAGACGCTCAGGCTCACAAAGGCGATGCAAACCGTGGCCGCAACCATAACTGGATACCCGAAGATCGGTTTGCGCGAAAAAACCGGAATGATTTCCGACATGAAGGCGAAGCACGGAATGATTAGCACGTACACTTCCGGGTGGCCAAATATCCAGAAGAAGTGCATCCACAGCACAGCTGAGCCACCGGCCTGCGCGTCGAAGAAATGCCCTCCCAAATAGCGGTCGATCAGCAGCATGATCTGGGCGCCGGAGAGCGGGGTGATGGCAATCAGAACCATTCCGGCCATCACGAGATTTAGCCATGCCAGCAGAGGCATGCGGTTGAGCTTCATGCCCGGGCATCGCAGGCAAAGAATGGTCGCGAGAATGTTGATCGCGGTTCCAATGCTTCCAAATCCCGACACTAGGAGCGCAAGCGTCCAATAGTCTGAGCTATGACCCGGTGAAAACGCGCGCGCTGTTAAAGGTGCGTAGGACCACCATCCAACGTCGGGTGCATCCCCCGCGCCATAAAGTCCACTTCCCCCAAGAAAACTGAAATACAGCAGGAAGCCGCCAAACGCCGACAGCCAAAAACTAAAGGCATTCAGCCGCGGGAAAGCCATGTCGCGTGCGCCGATCATCAATGGGACGAGGTAGTTCGCAAATCCGAACAGGATGGGCATGGCCACGAAAAAGATCATGGTAGTACCGTGCATGGTGAACATGCGGTTGAACACCTGCGGAGAGACAAAATTGTTATGCGAATGCATCAACTGGATGCGAATGATGAGGGCCTCAATGCCACCCAACACCAGAAACACCAGTGCGTACACGATGTAGAGAATCCCCAGTCGCTTATGATCGACTGTCGTGACCCACTCGTGAAGAGTGTCTACCCACGGCTTCTCTTCCGCCTGCAAGGTAGGAATCGTGATGGCATTCGAGGACATAGCTGCTCTTCGACTTCTCTAACGAAGCGTCTCCAGATAACTCACGACTGCGTCCACATCCGATTGGCTTAACTGCATGGCTGGCATCAGTGAACCGCGCTTGATCGCGTCTGGCTTTTGGATCCAGAGGCGGAGATTGTCGTGCGTATTGTCAGCGGCACCGGCCGCGATTGTGGCGCGGCTCATGAGGTGCGTCAGGTCGGGGCCAAAACGTCCGTTGGCTGGTGTTCCTGCAATCGCGTGACAGTTAATGCAGGCGGTATGTTCGAAGACATGCCGGCCGGTCTCCACGCTTGCATCCCGGACCGCGGGTTGTTGTTGGCTGCGAACCCACGCCGCGAAGTCTTGGGGACGGTCCACCGCGATACGTAGAAGCATCTTGGCGTGTTGGGTCCCGCAATACTGCGCGCATTGGCCGAGGAAAATTCCTGTGCGTTGCGGGTCCATCCACATCTTGTTTGGATGATTGGGAATAAGGTCTGTCTTGCCCGCGAGCTCCGGCACCCAAAAACTGTGGTCAGTATCGGCCGAGAGCAATTGCAGAAACGTTGGTGTCGGATGACTGGGATCGCTCACCGGGATGTGCAGTTCGTTGGCTGTGACGATCCCCAGCCTCGGGTATCGAAACTCCCACCAGTATTGATGTCCAATGGCGGTGACCTCCACAGCGCCCGCCGGTTCTGGAGCATCCTGAATCGCGTGGATGACCCGCGCGGTGGCCAGAAACAGGACGACCACAATCAAAACCGGGATGATTGTCCAGGCCAACTCAATCTGGTTACTTCCGTACACCTGGGCTGGCTCGCGGTCCGCATTCACGGAAGTGGCTCGAAATTTTAGAATGGAATACCCCAGTAGCGTAACAACGACGACGAAGATGATTCCCGTGATGGCCAGCACAAACGTTGACAGGTCAAAAATCGACTTGGCCGGCGTGGATTCGGGAGAAAAGATGCTGGTTAGTTGCGAATGAGAGTGTTCGGCAAGTGCCCTCGGCGGCAACAAAACGTACGACAAAGCGAACATCGCGAGTTGCCTAGCGTCTGGGATCGTTATCGAGCTTGTTGTCGGTCGCATCTGCCTTAACTCGTCTACGGGTTAATCACTGGAGCTTCCGTCCAGCGATGAACTGGGCTGCTAATTCGGCGACACGCTTACCCTGAAAGCGCGCTGACGCGAGCGCGGTCTCGTCCGGTTCAAGCGCGCCATTATTGCTGGTGAATGATGCTCCGTAGGGATTACCTGCTTTGAATTGAATTGGGTCGGCGTAACCTGACCCAACAATAATTGCGCCCCAGTGATAAAAGGTGGTGTTGAGGTTGACGATGGTAGTCTCCTGACCACCATGGGCAGTACCTGAACTGGTGAAGCCAGAGCAGATCTTATTGACCAGGGCCCCTTTCACCCAGAGTGGACCTGTGGTATCGAGGAACTGTTTTAGCTGTGCCGTGGGCAGGCCGTATCGCGTCGGTGTTCCAAAGATGACCGCGTCGGCCCAGGCCAGATCGTCAAGAGTGGCTTCCGGGACATGTTGCGACTCAAGCCGATGAGCAGCCCATCCTTGATTCGACGCGATCGCTTCGTCTGGAGCGAGTTCACGCACTTTGCGAAAGCGAACATCCGCGCCCGCCTCGCTTGCGCCTTGTTCCACAGCACGGGCCAACTGATACGTGGTGCCTGTAGCGCTGTAGTAAATGATGGCAACTTTTATCGC
The DNA here is from genome assembly GCA_963797885.1 of uncultured Acidobacteriaceae bacterium. Taxonomy (GTDB): domain Bacteria; phylum Acidobacteriota; class Terriglobia; order Terriglobales; family Acidobacteriaceae; genus Acidiflorens. The sequence goes on from CAWCRQ010000045.1 coordinate 40,363, forward strand.
CATTCAATTCCTCCTGTAACACGTCTAACTCTCGACTACATTGCCCGCCTTGAACTGTGCTCCGCGACGATTGCACCTATGGGTTAATCACCGGAGCTTGCGCCAACTGGAGATTGATCATGAGATCGAGCCGCCAGTCGATCTGGTAAAAGAGTGCTGTTTCCGGGCCTGTTAGCGCTTTGCGAAACTCCGGCAGATAGTTGAGCCGAACTTGCATCATGTCTTGTTCCGCGGCGGCCCGCCGGCGTAAATAACTTTCTGCCTGATCCCCAGACATGGTTTGATAGTTCTCAAGATATTCTTGAAGGAGGGCAATTTTTGTGTCGTAGACTTTCGCCACGTCCGTTGCGTAGCGGTCATAGACAGGCCAAAACTTCTCCGCCTCTGCATCGGTCAGGTCCATGTTCGCAGCAACAATCTGCTTCTTTTGCGATCGTAGGTCCCTCTTGATGTCTTCGTCAGGAGACCACTGCGTATCCTGGTAGACGCGACCAGGTGCCTGCATCTGCTTCGCAGTCGCTGGTTGTTGCGCGGCCGACGGCCGACTGGTGGAGACTGCCAGAGCGATAATCGTGAAGAAAAAGAGCCTTGCTGCCTTACTTTGCATTCAACCTCCTGCCACGATTCTTGCGACAGGCACTATTCAAGTGTCTGTGGACGGTAGTTATGCATTCAAAGTTCCGGCGAACACGGATGGCAAGAATGGGCGCAAATCACACAATTGCAAAGAGTTGGAAGCGGCGGTATGCGCAATCCTCAAGTACAGCACGCGAGTGTAGTGACGGTAGTCTGGCAGGTGACAAACTCGATTGCTTCGGATTTTCTCAGTTCTCGGCGAGCTACTTTCGTTTGGAGAAGAAAGTGCATCTCCGAAGTCCAAGCGTTCGCCAGACCGTCTGTGAATGGAGATGATGACCTTTGCTCGCCAAGCCGGCACTGCGGTTTTTCTGGTTACGCTTACACTCTGGATCCAGTGCGCCGGGATCGCGGTGCTTATTCGCTGGGCAAGGGCGAGCATTGAGCGCGGGGTCGCACGCCTGAGCTCATTGCACGCCGCCGTCCAGATGATTCGGTTTTCGACCTTGGTGGTCGTTCTACATTTTTTCCAGATTTTCTTCTGATCAGTGTTCTACCGGTGGTATTGTCTTCCGTCGTTGGAGTCCTCGTTTTACTTTTCAGCCAGCAGCTATTCGACGGTCGGCTATGGTGATGTCGTCCTGCCCCGAGTTTGCCGCCTGCTAGGACCGGTTGAGAGTGTCACCGGCGTGCTGATGTGCGGCATCTCCGTAAGTTACCTCCTTGCAGTGACAACCAGGTTAATCGAGCGTGAGTCAGGCGCCCCACCGATGCAATATGTAAATGTTTGGACGGACGTTCAGAAGCTGAGCTGGAGAACGTCTCGTAAAAACATCGCAAGTGAACCTAGGAAATCGTTTCCTCTAGCGGGATCAGCTGCGAGACAGAGTCAGCGTAAATGATATTGGGTGATTCGATTCGGATTCTTGCCCAGGTGAGGCCATGGTGGGCATCATACTTCTGGAGAATGGATCTTATTCTTCGATGGCCTGAAAATTCCGATCTAAGGGCGAGAAACCGCAACTGGCATCGATTCGTTTCCCAAACTTCCTTCTTGAGAGCCCGCCGACGCACCCGAGCGCCTCGAGGTCTCTGTCAGATTCCGCAGCCATTCGCATGTTGACTGCGACAACATGTCTTCGCGGCACCGCCAGCGCCAATTTCCGGCCGCCCGGCCCGGCACGTTCATCCGGCTTTCTGCGCCAAGGTTCAGAGCGTCTTGCAAGGGAGCAATCGCCAGCGCCGCTTTCGACGACCATGCCAGATCCATCAGTGCAGGCGCCGCATCAGGATTTCCGCCTGGCACTCGCTTGAGGTAATTCCATAAGTTCTGACGCTGATCGTCAGGCAATTCTTCGTACCACTCTCGAGTTGGCGCGTTGTCATGCGTGCCGGTGTAGACCACCGTGTTGCTGACGAAGTTGTGAGGCAAGTATGGATTGTCGGTATGACCGTCGAAAGCAAACTGCAAAACACGTGTTCCCGGAAGTTGAAATTGGTCACGCAACGACCGGACATCCGGAGTAACGATCCCCAGATCTTCGACGATGAAGGGCAAGCCACCCAACTCCTTGGATACAGCTTCGAAAAAGTCCGCACCCGGACCTTGTACCCATTGGCCCGTCTGAGCTGTTGGCGCGCCCGCGGGCACATGCCAGGCGGCCGCAAATCCGCGGAAGTGGTCCAGCCGAATCGCATCCACGTGAGCAAGCAAGGCACGTATTCTGTCAGTCGACCACCGATAACCACTCGCTCGATGTGCATTCCAGTCGTAAACGGGGTTGCCCCACAACTGTCCTTGCGCACTGAAGTAGTCGGGAGGAACGCCGGCGACGAAGGTCGGTCGGCGACGATCATCAAGCGCGAATAACTCCGGATTCGCCCAGACATCACTGGAATCCGGAGAGACAAAGAAGGGCAAATCACCAATCAGTCTCACACCCTTCGAATGCGCATACGTCTTGAGTTGATCTCCTTGGCGGAAGAGTAGGAACTGTGCGAAGCAGACCTGCTCGATTTCATCTGCTAATTCGCGACGCGCAGCAGCCAAAGCTTCCGGTCGACGCTGAACCACGTCTTCGGGCCAGTCGAGGTAATATGCGCCGTTGTACTTCGCCTTTAACGCGCGGAACAGCGCGTAATCGTTCAGCCAATGTTGGTGCTTATTTCGGAATTCATCATATTCCGGCCGCAGATCCGTGCGGTTTTCAGACTTGAAGTGCTTCCACGCAACTCGGAGAAGGCGGGCTTTGAAAGGAATCACAGCATCGTAGTCAACGAAGTCGGAAGCAAAGGGAGATTCGCAATCCTTCTCGGCCAGCAACCCATCTGATATCAGGCTCTCAGGACTGATCAGCAGAGCGTTTCCAGCAAATGACGACATCGGCTGATAGGGCGAATTCCCATAACCCGTTGGTCCGAGCGGAAGGGATTGCCACCAACGCTGGCCAGCATCATGGAGAAGATTGACCCAGGAAAAGGCCGACGGTCCAAGATCACCGATGCCGTAAGGCGAAGGAAGAGACGTCACATGCAACAGCAGCCCCGAGGCGCGATATTCAAGTGGAAACGGTGGAACTTTTATTTCTTCGGTGCTGTGAGTCATTGACTGGATCCGGCGTCGAGAGCATTGCTCACTATTTCCTGCGCTTCGCTCAGAATCGCATGGAGGTGTGCTTCGCTGTTGAAACTCTCCGCGTAAATCTTGTAGATGTTTTCGGTGCCGGACGGCCGTGCCGCGAACCAGCCGCTCTTTGCTGTGACTTTCAGCCCACCAATCGGAGCCTGATTGCCGGGAGCCTTCGTCAGCTTGGCAGTGATGGGTTCGCCCGCGAGATCTGATTCCTTCACAGCATCCGGCGTCAGTTTCTGCAATTTCGCTTTCTGTTCCGGAGTGGCCGGCGCATCAATGCGTGTGTAATACGGCTTGCCCAATTCTGCTGTCAGTTCACGGTAATGCTCGCCAGGGTCCTTCCCTGTCGAGGCAGTAATCTCGGCCGCGAGCAGCACCATAATAAGGCCATCTTTGTCCGTTGCCCACGCAGTCCCATCTTGGCGAAGGAAGCTTGCTCCCGCGCTTTCTTCTCCGCCGAAACAGAACGAGCCATCGACGAGTCCCGGCACAAACCATTTGAAGCCGACGGGCACCTCGGACAAGCGGCGTCCGAGCTTACCGACAACTCGGTCAATCATGCTGCTGCTTACGAGGGTCTTTCCCACGATGACATCCTGCCGCCACTGCGGCCGGTGCGTAAGCAAGTATTGGATCGCTACCGCTAAATAATGATTGGGATTCATCAATCCGGCAGTTGGACTGACAATCCCGTGCCGGTCCGCGTCGGTGTCGTTCCCGAAAGCAAGCTGGAATTGATCTTTCAAACCGACCAAGCGGGCCATGGCATAAGGACTCGAACAGTCCATACGGATTTTGCCGTCGTGATCGACAGTCATAAATGAGAAGGTCGGATCGATCTTTCTATTCACGACTTCCACTTCCAGTCCGTAAATCGAATTGATTGGATCCCAATATGGCAGCGAAGCTCCCCCCAGAGGATCCACTCCAAGTTTCAGGCGCGCATTGCGGATCGCGTCCATATCGACGACGTTTCTGAGGTCGCGAACGAACGGCATAACGAAATCTTCCTGATGCGTGCTGTTTGCCCGGATGACCTTTTCGAAAGGAACGCGTTTCACATCTTTGTTTCCGGACCGCAATAAATCGTTGGCGCGATTTTGCACCCAGTCGGTTACGTCCGTATCGGCAGGGCCCCCATTGGGCGGGTTGTACTTGAATCCTCCGTCCTCAGGCGGATTGTGCGACGGTGTAATAACGATGCCATCGGCGAAGTGTGCCTTCCGTCCCCGGTTGTAGACGAGAATTGCGTGCGAGATAACGGGCGTCGGGGTTACGCCGTCATTTTCCTGAATGATGGTCTCAACTCCATTCGCCGCCAGCACTTCGAGGGCAGTGCGCTGTGCGGGCTCTGAAACTGCATGAGTGTCCTTCCCCATATATAAAGGACCGTCAATTCCCTGCCCATTGCGGTATTCGGAGATGGCCTGGGTAATTGCCAGGATGTGCGCTTCGTTAAAGGTGCCGTGAAGCGCTGAGCCGCGATGTCCGCTGGTGCCGAAAGCGACTAGTTGGTTGGGATCGTTCACATCGGGCTTGCGCTCGTAATAATCTCGTTGCGAGCGCGCTGGGTCGATCAGCAATTCCTTCGGCGCGGGTCTCCCTGCGAGAGGGGAAATCGCCGGGCCTTCTGCGACGGATTGTTTTTCTAAAGTATGGGGCATGGTTCCGCCTTCCAGATTTCGGTTGCATATTCGTGAATGGTGCGGTCGCTCGAGAACTTTCCTGAGCTGGCGATGTTCAGGATGGCTTTTCGCGCCCACTCGGCGCGATTGGCGTAAAGATCCCCGAGCCGATCCTGCGCCTGAACATAAGAGGTAAGGTCTGCCAGGTGCATGTAATGATCGCCGTTGGTGAGCAAAGTATCGCGAATTGGAGCGAAGGCCCCGGGCTCGTTACGGCTGAAATAATCAGAAACGATAAGGTGCAGCGCGGCTCGCGTCTCGGGTTCGTGTTCATAGTGCCAATGCGGGTTGTACCAGGACTGGCTGTTTTGAACTTGTTCCACTGTGAGGCCGAACAGGAACAGGTTCTCTTTTCCCGCTTCCTCGGCCATTTCGATGGTGGCGCCGTCAAGAGTGCCCACGGTCAGAGCTCCATTCATCATGAATTTCATGTTGCTCGTTCCACTGGCTTCGTACCCCGCCGTTGAAATCTGGTTGGAGACGTCGCTGGCAGGTATCAGACGTTCCGCCAGCGAGACATTGTATTCAGGTAGGAAGACCACCTTCATCCGGCCGCGCACAATTGGGTCTCCATCGATGGTGCCTGCCAGATTGTTGATGAACTTGATGATGAGTTTGGCCAGCCTATAAGCAGGCGCAGCTTTGCCGGCAAAGAAGAACGTGCGCGGCGCCATCTCCAGGTTAGGATTTTCCCGCAAGCGGTTGTAGCAAACGATGATTCGCAGCGCGTTCAGCAGTTGCCGCTTGTATTCGTGGATGCGCTTGATCTGGCAATCGAAAATTGTGTCAGGATCGACGATTTGCCCAGATGTCGTCTTGAGCCAATCAGCGAATCTTACCTTTGCCTCGCGCTTTGAGGTGTGGAACGCCTCCTGAAAACCCGGATCGTCGGCCAGTGCTTTTAGATTTCTGAGCTCGCTCAAATCCGTGATCCACTTCTCGCCCATCGCTTCGGTGATTGCCGCCGACAGGCCAGGATTCGCTTCCAGCAGCCAGCGCCGTGGCGTGACGCCGTTGGTCTTGTTGTTGAAACGTTCAGGGAACATGTCGGCCAGATCTTTAACGGTTGTGGTGCGTAACAATTTCGAGTGAACGGCGGCAACCCCATTCGTGCTATGCGAACCAACGATAGCGAGGTTTGCCATCCGAATCTTGCGCGAAGGCTTTTCTTCCACCAGGCTGATGCGTTCAATCCGGCCCTCATCTCCAGGAAACCGAACGCGGGCCTCGTCGAGCAGCCGGCGATTGATCTCGTAGATGATCTCCAGTTGGCGCGGAAGAAGGAGTTTAAACCACGCCACCGGCCATTTCTCGAGGGCCTCGGGCAGTAATGTATGGTTCGTATAGGCCAGAGTTTTCCTGGTCAGGTCCCACGCCTGGTCCCATCCAAGGTGCGCATCGTCGAGCAGGATGCGCATCAATTCGGCGACTGCCATGGAAGGATGTGTGTCATTCAGTTGGATGGCTGCCTTCTCCGGCAACTTTTCCCAATCAGTGTTGTGCCGCAGAAAACGACGTATCAAATCGGCCAGGGAACACGCGACCAGAAAGTATTCCTGCATGAAGCGCAGCTCTTGTCCCCGCATCGTAGAGTCATCCGGATAGAGCACCCGGGTCAGCGATTCCGCTTCGAGGGTTCCAGCCAGCGCGCCGATGAAATCTCCCGTGCCGAATTCTTGAAAATCGAAATAGTCCGGGGCAGAAGCGGCCCAGAGACGGAGAGTGTTGATGGTCTTTCCTCCGTACCCAACCACTGGACGATCAAACGGAATTCCGCACAGGCTGGAGGGCCGATTCGGAATCAGCTCAACCTTTCCGTCCCGCAGCTTGAAGCTGCAGTTCAGCTTAATCTCCACTTTCTCGTGCTGGCGGCAGATTTCCCATGGGTCACCGTCGCGCAACCAATTGTCGGCGCTCTCCTGCTGCCATCCGTTCACAAATGATTGCCGAAACATGCCGTACTCGTAGCGCAAACCATAGCCGGTTGCCGGAAGCTGCATGGTAGCCATCGAATCCAGAAAGCAAGCGGCAAGCCTGCCCAGGCCTCCGTTGCCGAGACCAGCATCTGGCTCCTGCTCGATCAATTCGAGCCAATCGATCCGTTCCTCCCGCACAACATCTTGGACTAATGGATCAAGCAAAAGATTGGTGACGTTGTTGACCAGCGAACGCCCGAGGAGAAACTCCATAGAGAGGTAGTAAATACGCTTGGCATTCTGTTGCTCATAGGTGGTCTTGGTCTGCACCCAGCGCTGTGCCAGAATGTCCCGCACAGAATGCGCAAAGGCTTCGAAGCGTTCGCGAGCGCTTGCTACTTTCGGATCGATGGCACGATCAAAAACTAGATGTCGTTTGTAAATGGCGCCTTTTCTCTCGGCAAATCGAAACGCATCGCCGCCGTACGGCTGAAGAAGCTCGGAAACATTTTCTGGCTTTGCCATGGGGACAATTTTCGCGGGTTTTGGTTGCGCTACGGTTTTTGTGCTCATTCGAGGACCTCGCAATCTTGTTTATCTGATATTGATTATTTACGGTATTGAAAGGTTGCGCCGTTGTTGCTCACGCTCCCACATGGCGATCGTCATCCCACAACCGAACCGCAGGTCGGGACAGATTGTGTTCATAGCTAAGCGCACTGAGACTGGCGGGGTTTAGCAGAAAAAATCTGCCGCCGGCGGGTCCTACACCCAGCCAGCACGCAGTCAGTACGCGAATAAAGTGCCCGCTGGAAAAGAGCAACACGTCACCTGGGACGTTGCGTATCCGCTCGACCACACGGTACGCCCGCTCGCCAAGTTGTTGCGGGGATTCGCCTCCCGGACAACCGTCACGAAACAGATCCCAGTCTGGCCGTTGTTGCAGAATTTGCGCGGAGGTCAGCCCTTCATATTTCCCATAGTTCCATTCCACCAGGTCGCGATCGGTTTCGGCGACCGGTCCAAATCCGGCCAGTTCGCAGGTTCGAGCAGCACGCTGCAGCGGACTGGTAAAAACCTTGGCAAAGGTCAACCCCTTCAGCCGCTCTCCGAGCCGCACGGCATTGCGCTCACCATCCGGAGTTAGAGGCAAGTCGGTCAGGCCGGTGTGCTGGCCGGAGTGAGTCCAAGCCGTGTTGCCGTGCCTCGCCAAATAGACGACTGGAAGCTTGTCACGCATGCTGCCTCTCTCGTTTGCGCTATCGAGGCGCGAATCAAGTTTGGCTTGACGGTTAATTCCAGGTCTAACGGCGGTATCAAAACTCGTCATATTTCTCCCACAGTCCTTTCGCTCGACAGCGCGACAAGTATTCCGTTCATTATTCAGTCACAATACTTAGGCAATCACTTCGATTGGCTCATACTTGTGACCGGCTTCTGGTTGATGATCGGCACTTCTTGCGATCGGCCCAAAATATCGTTGTAGGTGATGGTCTTCTTTCCGACGTGCACCAGGATTTCCCGGCCGGCCGCATACCTTACTGTGCTTGTGCCCGATGTATCGGTGTACAGCACCAGGTAAATGGTGCCGGCAACTTCAACGGAAACGTCGTAACTGGCGACCGCGGACGACGAGCTATCGCCCGCAGATTGATGCGGCTTAACGTCGAGGATTGTGGCCACTTCATACTTCTCTGACGGCTCGCAAAAAGCCGGCAACGCGACTGCACAAATAATGATGACGAAGAGCAACGATTTCAGCATGAGGGCTTCCTCTCGAAGGCTTTGCGCCTAAGTCATACACCGCCTTCGCATCCACCGTGCCAAAGTCGAAAAGGCTTGCAGATCCGTTGAGCAGATTGGTTTTACATGCAGTTACGGTTCACGGACTCACGGCGACTGCGGAATTATTCTGGGGATGACAGGGATGCTCCGTCACTTGCCAAATGTTTGCCAGCGGTAGCCACAGTAAAGTTGTTATTCGCCCGGAGTAGCTGTCTTTTCTAACGTAGCTCGCGGTCTGGAAATTGGTCTTCGGTTTGCAATTGCTGGCTGCAGGTCGCGCAGGCGCAGCCGGCGGTTTGTTTTCTGATCCTCTCGACAAAAGCAATATGAATGCGGTGTTGGACATAACGGAGCTGGATCGCCGCTTCGGAATTCCCGATATCGCGCGGGTGTGCGAAGGCGATGGTCGCCTTGCGCGAGTTGACATTACCAGTCCGCTTGCGCACGGCGAAATGTACGTGCACGGAGCGCACGTGACTTCCTGGCGCCCTGCTGGCAGCGAAGAAGTGCTCTTTATCAGCTCGAAATCGAGATGGGAGGAGGGCCAGGCAATTCGAGGCGGAATTCCGATCTGCTTTCCTTGGTTTCGTGCCAAGACAGACGATCCCCACGCTCCAGCACATGGATTCGTGCGCACGAGATCATGGCAGCTCGAGTCCATCGTTGCGACCAGCGCCGGAGTCGCCGTGACCATGTTTATTGAGAGCGATGAGCAAACCCGGTGCTGCTGGCCGGCGGAGTTCCGTCTTGTGCACCGGGCCACGTTTGGTTCTGAGCTCGCGCTGGAGCTGGTTTGCACCAATACCGGCAGAACACCTCTACGCTTCGAAGAAGCCCTGCACGCCTACAATCGAGTGGCGGACGTTGGGACGGTGCGCTTACAGGGGCTGGATGGGGCGCGCTTTCTCGACAACACCGACTCTAACAAGGAGAAGACGCAGCTCGGGGATGTGACCATTGCCTCCCAAACCGACAGTGCTTTCATAAGTACCCTGAACGCTGTCGATTTGCTCGATCCGAAAATGGGTCTTCGAATTCGGCTGCAGAAGGCGAATTCGAGCACTACAGTAGTCTGGAATCCGTGGCAAGAAGGGGCTAGCGGGCTGCGAGACCTGGGTGAGGGCGAATGGAAGCAGTTTCTGTGCGTCGAAGCGAGCAACATCATCGGCGCCGCGGTCACGCTGGCGCCAGGGCAGGAACACACAATGTCCGCGGTGCTGAGCGTGGCGAGGCCTTAACGAAATGAAGGCAGCACACGACTCTTAGCCGAATCAGAAGCTAAGCGGCGGCCACTCGCTCACCGAGAAGCGCGCTTGCAAGGAGGACCACGTCGGGGTCATCTGAGTTTAACGCCCGAACGAGTTCCTCGCGAGCATCCATTGACGCGTGCTGCGCCCACATTGCTCCGCACAATAAAATATAGTCTATGTTCATTTGGCTCTCCTCGCGTGCGTATCGAATCGTATCTGCAATCGTCATCCAGGTCGATTTTCTCCGTCTCTCTTGAGCATTCATCGCTCCACTCGCGAATGTGCTGGTCCAGCCAACCACTTCACTTATGAGTTCCGGTGCGGCTGCGATGCTCACGGGAGGAAGATTGGAATTCTTCAAGCGCACTTGTTGATATGAGCATCCTCTAATCTCCGTCGGCAAGAGCTTTTTGTCCAATTGAGGCTCACGCCACCTTCGATCCTGATTACAGCATTTGTTGTGCCAGAGGGAGGCAATCCTAAGCTGATGTCTACTCACAATCGGTTATGAAAAGTTTCGCAGCACCCTGCATCAATACATTGTTGAGAACAATCAAGGACTGGGTTTGCACCCTGCAATGTGGCCGAGCCGCACATCGCGCAATGTGAAAGAGATTCCGGATCTGTCACGTGCCAACTGCTTGTCACCGCCCTCTTTAGCAAACACTCTCGCCTTATTCCCTGGTGTCAGGCGTGAGTACCTAAACGGCTCTCATGGAAAGAGATGGGCAAGTGAAGGTTATCGGTCTTTGTATGGAAGCTTGCATGCGATGAGCGAACCTGGGTGATTGCGTTGAAGAGAGGGTTAGTGACCGGAGGCGAAAGTCTTGACATCGCCGTGGAGCACGGCGAAGAACGCGCATTCGTGCGCTTGCATGGTCACCTGGGCATCGATTCGTCGCCAGATCTCCGCGATCGGCTTCTGGCCATGTTGCAAGGGCAACCGACGAAAACCATCATCGTGGATCTGACGGAGGTCTCCTATATCGACGCCTCCGGCATCGCGACCCTGCTTGAAGCACTCAGGGTCGCGCGCAATCGTCAAGCGACGTTGTGTTTGAAGGGACTGCAAGGTCGCATGGTTCGTTTGTTTGAGGCTACGGGCCTGCTACCGGTGTTTGAAACGGCTGGCTGTAAAGACGCTTCGCCAGAGTTGAGGTGAATTGATGGCAAATGTTCTGGAAGATGTCGGTAGAAGCACCATCAATCATCTCGACTACGTGGGGAGCGTCAATATTCAGTGGTGGTCCACGTTGCGCGCCATGGGCAGTGCGTTGCCCTTTGTGGGGAATCGTTATCGCTGGCAAGCGTCGGTGCGGGAGATGTTGCAGATCGGAGTGGACGCGCTGCCCATGGTATCCCTGATGGCTATTTGCACCGGATTTATTCTCGCCATGCAAGGCGCCTCAGAACTGCGCCGCTTCGGAGCCATTCACTACGTCATCGATCTGGTCGCAGTCGGGTTCACGCGCGAACTCGGTCCGCTCCTCACGGCCATCGCTGTCAGTGGCCGCTCGGGTTCGGCGTTTGCGGCTGAAATCGGCACCATGAAGGTGACGGAGGAGCTCGATTCACTGAGGGTCATGGCGCTGGAACCGATAGAGTTCGTCGTGGCGCCGAAGTACCTTGCCGCTCTGATCACCGTTCCTTGTCTCAGTATCCTCTCGAACGTTTGCGGCATTTTAGCTGGCGGACTATTCATGTTCTTCAGCACACACCTTTCTCCGGCGCTGTATCTGCGGGACGTGTTCGAATCTATCCAATTGCGAGACGTAATAACGGGACTCATCAAGAGCGTGGCCTTTGCCACGATCATTGCCCAGGTCAGCTGTCTCGAAGGATTTCGAGTGCGCGGAGGACCGGATTCAGTGGGACGTTCCACAACCAGCGCCGTGGTCAAGTTGACTTTTCTGGTGATCGTTGCCGACTCCGTCTTTACCGCAATCTTCTACTTCACGGTGACACACTGATGCCAATCATTTCGATTCGCGACTTGGTGGTTGAATACGATGGGCATCGTGTGCTCGACAACCTCAGTCTCGACATCGAGCATGGAGAGACGATGGTCTTGTTGGGCGGCAGCGGTTCGGGCAAGAGTACGCTTTTGCGACAGATCCTTGGGCTGGAGCGCCCCAAGTCAGGCACTGTGTTTGTAAAGGGGATCGACATTACCCACTGCTCGGCGGACGAACTGAAAAAAGTCCGCCGGTCCCTTGGAGTGGCTTTTCAAAGCGCCGCCTTGTTCAATTCGCTTTCCGTCGAGGACAACATTGCTCTGACCCTCCGGGAACACACCCGGCTCGCGCCATCGATTATCGAACTGATGGTCTGGATGAAGTTGGCGTTGGTTGGACTGGCAGACTCCGGGAAGTTACATCCGCAGGAACTGTCCGGCGGGATGAAGAAGCGCGCCGCGGTGGCGCCTGCGCGGCCATGGGACCTGGGCCGAGATTGGCCAGGTGATTTCGAGGACAGCTTTTGCTCAACTACGCCACTCCATCATCTTGCTCGTAGCGACCGTCGCGGGAATGACAATTGCCTATTTGGCACCGCCCATTTTGCTCGGCATGGGCTCCAGAGCGGCAGTTATGGGTTTGGGCGCCTGGCTTCTGATGGCGATTGCGTTCTGGCCCACACTGCGCTTCTACGGTCGATCGCCGCTCTGGACGCTTTTGCTCCCGCTGATCGCTGCGTTCTACCTCGGTGCGACTCTCCACTCCGCTGTCCGTTACTGGGAAGGTCGCGGCGGTCTATGGAAAGGACGTATCCAGGACCCAGTGCGAGCCTGAGACCCTCAAATCCGAGGTCTCGGTTCCGTCCATAGGGCAGAGAACATGTCGGCGTACTTAGCTACTTGATGAGTCTCAGGTCGAAATTGGTCATTCGTTTTTCGATTGCCGATTTGACCCGCAAGCAATACCCGAGCAACCAAACTACTTCTGGGGCACCGCGAGTAGCGCGTTAGCGTCAAGGCTTGATCAAGATAAACAGCCGGACAGTCTGCCGACGCCGCGTGGGATTGCCTCGGTGAAGGTCATGCGGATTCCGTGCCCCGGTCGCAGGATCACCATCGGGCGTGCTTCGATTGTCTGGCCCGGAACCAGACGGAAATCGTATTTCCTGAGCAGAACACCCACAATCATGAGGATCTGCAGCATGGCGTAGTTGCCGCCGATACAGCCCCGCGGCCCTGCCCCGAAGGGCAAATGAGTGAAGGGCGTGCGAAGCTTCTCCTTCACTTTGGAGAAGCGTTTCTGGTCGAAACTCTCCGGGTTCTCCCAGTACTGCGGCGAATGGTGCACGCCGTAAATGAACACAACGATCGTCGACCCACGAGGTATATCGAGATCCCCTGCGCGGTCGTCTGCGAGAGCCATTCGGTCGACCATCCAAAACGGCGGATAAAGGCGCAGCGCCTCCAGGATCACCTGAGTCGTAAACTCGAACTTCGGAACGTCTGAGTAACTCAGAGGCCTTTCGCCCAGCACGGAATCGAACTCCTGCCGTACCCTGTCAACACAATCCGGACGCGAGCTTAGCAGGTAGATAAGCCACGATAAAGCATTCGACGACGTTTCATGGCCGGCGACCAGCAGTTGCATGCTCTCGCTGAGGACCAACTCGTCGCTCATGCCTTGGCCGTCGCTGTAGCGGGCATCCATCAAGATCTGCAGCAGATCGTGGCCGGGGGCCTCCTCGCGCCGCCTGCGGATGTAGTCGAGCAGAATCCCGAAGGCGCGGGTTCGCATTTCCTCGTGTCTGCGCAGCTCGCCCGAGACGGCAAACCAGGGATTCAGGTAGGGCTGGATGGTTTGCCGAACCATAAATTCCTGAACGGTCGAGATGGCCAGGCTGATGAGGTCGATGTCTTCCTCTTTCAACCGGGCGCCAAACAGAGAGCGGCCTACCATCCCAAAAGTAATCTTCATCATGAGGGGGTAGATATCGACTGGGCCGATACGGGCTTGTCTGTCGAAGTCCCGGAGCGAGTCGGCGAGGGAGTCTTGCATGATCGAGGACAGAACTTCGAGTTGCTTTCGTTCAAAACCCGTCTGGATGAGGCGCCGTTGCGTGCGCCAGGCTTCCCCCTCAGTGGTGAGAAGACCCTTGCCCAGGAAATGGCCCATCCGCTTCACTTGAATCTCGGACTTGTGGTAGTTTTCCGCATTCGTCTTCAGCACGTGCTGAATGAGGGTGGGATTGGTGGTTACAATGGCCTCCTTGACGCCGCCAAAATAGAACCGGAAGGTGTCGCCATGGAGTTCGGTGTACTTCGAGAGAACCTGTACAGGATTGTGGGCCATCGCGCGCGAATCCAGGAAGGAACGGAATCGGGAGACGGCTGGCACGCTTTGCGGCAAGGTCACGCCTCGCTATCCAAGCGCTTCAGGAGAGAGAGACGCTGTGTAGTCGCCCGCCATACGGTCCGACGCGCCCAGCAGGGAGCATCGTATTCCGCGACGGTTTCCTTTACTATTTCCGACACGCCGGCACCACGAAGTTGCCATCCAGCCGCTGGTGCAGAACTGTGTGAGATCCCACGTGGTCTGCCTGAAATGGATAGCGTAGTCATATGTATAAATTAGGTACTCGAAAATTGATCCTGGTTTCCCAATTGCTTCAAGAGTATCAGATGATGCCGGATTGCCCCAGTCATGGTGGGGTTCTGCCGATAGGAAACCCCAAACTCTTTGGCAGTCTCCTTCACGATTCTGGTCAGCGGAGCATAGTGGGTATGGCACACGAAAGGGCAAAGGTGGTGGACGATGTGATGGTTAAGCCCGCCCACGAGCCAACCGACAAGCGGGTTTTCGGTTGCATAATCGGCCGTTGTCGCGAAGATGTGATACACGCCGTTGTCAAACTCACAACGGTCCGAGGGAAAGTAGGTGCTGTCGATGGTGTGCGTCAACTGGAATACGAGCGTTACGGTTAAACCGACGATCAAATTGACCAGGAGGAACGCCCCGGCAACCAGCAGAGGCGATTTTCCCAGCACCATCACCGGCAAAACGAGCATGTAAGTGAGGTAGAAGCCCTTGCCGGCAAAGAGAATCGCGTATTCTCGCAGAGAATGTTTGGTGCGTCTCAGATATTCGTGGGTCGGGAAGAAAAAGCATTGGAAGTCCCTGAAAAACACGTAATCGAGAGAGAACAGCGCGTAAACGAACAGCGCGTAGATGTGCTGGAACCGGTGCCACGGCAACCGGGATTCATAGGGCGTAAAGCGAAAGATGCCGCGTCCCGAAAGCGCGTCATCTTCGCCGTGGAGATTGATGCAGGAGTGATGGCCCCGATGATGGAGGATGCGCCACATGTATGAACTGATTCCGCACAAATCGAAGACATAGTTCAGGGTTTTGTTTACGAGCGACCGGGACGAGATGGCGTTGTGATTGCTGTCATGGGCGATGTTCAGCAAAAGGAATGTCTGCGCGAGCCCGCCTAAAAGGTAGAGGGCAACAAACTTCCATGAACCGGGCCTGAGCGCATACAGAGCAATCCAGCTGCCCACGAGGACTGCCAGACCCGCAGCGATCTTGACCCGCATCGTACGGTCCGCTTTAGGAGAAATGTTCTGATCGGCAAAAAACCTATCCAGGCGGCTTCGCAAGACCTTCGGGAATGAAGACGCACCGGCCGATTCGATAATCGGCGAAGCTGAAGTTTCCGATGGTACAAGATCCGCGATGTCCGGCTGATGGGCAATCACCGCTTCGGGTTGGAACGTCACCGGCGCCTCCGCGATCATCGTAAATGGGGACCCGATGCGCTCCATATGCTGCGTGCGTAGCCCTGACCGGCAGCGAAATTGTTGCCGCGCCGTCGACAGTCTGGCTGTAATATTTTAGTTCGAGCCATTAAGGGCAATCAAGAAAATTCAGAACGGACAAAGCCTGGGTGCGGCGCTTCATCCAGGAGGCGATGACGCATGGCGTTGTCCAAATGCTATGCTTTGCTAATATACCAACCAATGAACCGTAGCAAACGAGGCCCCCTGCGTGGGGCCATAGAAGCTTGGCGTTGCTCCGAAAGTCTCCTTCGCGCCCGGTGCGGCGAAATGGAGAACGTCCGTTTCACAGCTAGTCGATCGGCGCTTATACTGAGAAAAAAAACGCGCACATTCTCACAGTCGGCCGACATTTCGGGGTCTGCACCTTGAGACTCAATCGTGTTTCACCTCGCTCGGTGGCAACGGA
>CAWCRQ010000046.1:0-56360 GCA_963797885.1 uncultured Acidobacteriaceae bacterium
CTCAAAGCAACTCCATCACCTACGCTGATGCCGGGGTCAGCATTGATCGTGGCAACCGCACCAAGCAGCGCATCAAGTATCTGGCCCACAAGACTTTTACCAAGGGAGTGCTGAGCGAGATAGGCGGATTCGGCGGGTTGTTCTCGGTCGATAAGAAGTATGTGGATCCGGTGCTGGTTTCGAGCGTGGATGGCGTGGGCACCAAATTAAAAGTGGCCTTCGAAATGAAAGTGCACCACACCATTGGCGCCGACCTGGTGAATCACTGCGTAAACGACATCGCGGTGCAGGGTGCGGCGCCGTTGTTTTTTATGGACTACCTGGCCACGGGCAGGCTGGACCCGGAGGTCGCGGAAAAAGTTGTGGGCGGCCTCGCCGAAGCCTGCAAGCATAACGGCTGCGCCCTGATCGGCGGCGAGACCGCGGAAATGCCGGGGTTCTATCCCGAAGGCGAGTACGATCTTGCCGGATTCATTGTCGGAGTGGTCGAACGCGACCGCATCATCAGCGGCAAGGACGTGCAGGTGGGGGATTGCGTGCTTGGTTTGCCCTCCAACGGCCTGCATACCAACGGATACTCGCTGGCTCGCAAACTGCTCTTTGAAATCGCGGGCTATTCTCCCGAGACCTTTGTCAGCGAGATCAAGAACAAAGTAGGCAACGAACTCATGCGAACCCATCGCAGCTACTGGTCGATTATTCGAAAGATGATCGCGGGCGAGTGCGTCGCGGCGCTGGCGCATATTACCGGCGGCGGCATCACCGAGAACCTTCCCCGAGTGCTCCCTAAAGGCACGTCGGCCGTGATCGAACTCGGCACTTGGCCGGTTCTGCCCATCTTTGAACATCTGCAGAAACTCGGCAACGTCGCCGAGGAAGAAATGCTTCGCACCTTCAATATGGGCCTCGGTATGCTAATCGTGGTTCCCGCCAAGAAATTTAAGAAAGCGCAGACGTTGTTGGAGCGCGCCGGTGAAAAATTCTACAGTGTCGGCCGCATCGTCAAGGGCGATCGCAAGGTCATGTTCAGCTAGGGATCGTGCAGCGGTGCGCGAACGATGTGCCTCCGTGGTAAATAATAATGTTGTCCTATGAAGAACCTAGGCATTCTCCTCTCCGGACGCGGCTCCAATTTTGTGGCCATCGCCGACAGCATCGCGGCTGGCAGGATTCCCGATGCCCACATTGCGGTCGTTATTTCGAACCGTGCCGATGCTCTCGGTCTTGAAATCGCCCGTCAGCGAGGCCTCAACGCGCTCGTCATTTCATCGAAAGGCAAACCGCGCGAGGAACACGACCGCGAAGTTGTCGCTGCGCTCCTGGACAACAAAGTCGATCTCGTCTGCCTCGCCGGTTACATGCGCCTGCTCTCGCCCTGGTTCGTGCAACAGTTTTCGTCAAGAATTCTCAACATCCATCCGTCCTTGCTACCTGCGTTTCCCGGCCTGGAAGCGCAGCAGCAAGCATTCACCTATGGTGTGAAAGTGTCAGGCTGCACAGTGCACCTGGTGGATGAGGAACTCGACCACGGCGCCATCATCGTACAGAAAACCGTACCCGTGCTGGACTCCGACGACGAGCACACGCTTGCGGCACGCATTCTTGAGCAGGAACACATCGCATATACCGAAGCGATCAAGATTGTGCTGGAAGGGAAATTTCAGATCGTCGGCAGGCGATTTGTGAGAGGTCAGAGGTCAGATTGCAGATTGCACAAGTAAAAAATCCAGGACTCACGACGCACCGGTTTTCACCTCTGCAATCTGACCTCTCACCTCTGCATTCCTACATAATGAGTTCGTTGCTCATCCTCGCAATCGGGTGCTGCATCACCTCAAGCTCGTTCTTCACCAGATTCAGTCCGTACACGCATTGCTCAAATCTTTGGGAGAGTTGCGCGAACAGCGGCGCCACCTTGGCGTATTCGAAGTGTTCGAACTTCGAGACAATGTAGTAGCTTTCTTTCCCAGCTTTCACCCAATCCACGAAACTCTCGACCCGCTGGCGGCGCAGGCGATAGTGATTGATGCTCTCCGGAAACATGCCGGCATAGAACAACGTGTAGTCGCCAATGTGCTTGCGGACCTGGCGCTCGCGATCGAACGACGGCGCTGGGCCGTAGATCGGGTCCGACTCGATCAGCATCTCGCCCACATCGTTCAGCGGCTTCCCCGCGGAATTGCGGATTTTCAACAACTGCTCGACATCGCAAAACTCTGACAGCAGATGTGCGACGTAGCCCACCACTTGCGGATCGCGAATTCCGATCTCTTCGGCATAATGGCGGCCGACCAGTTCAAGAAACAACTGTTGCAGCGGATGCGTCTCCGGAATCTCCATGGCCCCACTTCCTTCCTATCTGCCTTCCTATCTGCCCCCTATTGATTCCATCGGAACAGAACCTAGTGCGCATTAGATACCGTGAAACGGGATCTAACGCAAGTACCCAATCGAGCCACTCCTTTGGTTAGAAGCCCGCGCGGGGCTGGCGGTTGAATGTATTTATTGGCAGCCAGAGGATGCGACTGCTAATTCTGCACCGGGGATCGAAAAATCTGATCCAATGAATCTAATTACATGATTTACCGAGCTTATCTACATGGTTCACCGAATCTATTTACACGATGGCGCACAAAATGGAGGCGAAGTGGAGCGAATTAACATTTCAAGCGGAACACCATGGGAGCCGGTTGTCGGTTACTCTCGTGCAGTTCGCGTAGGTGCGTTCGTCCACGTTGCGGGTACAACCGCAACTGGAGCCGACGGCAAAATCGTTGGCGTGGGCGATGCCTATGCGCAGGCGGTTCAGACCCTCAAGAACATTGAACGCGCGCTGGAGCGCGCGGGAGCTTCACTGAAAGATGTAGTCCGCACCCGCGTGTTCCTTACCAACATTGCGGATTGGGAAAGAGTGGGAAAAGCGCACGGAGAGTTTTTCCGCGACATTCGTCCCGCGAGCAGCATGATGGCGATCACGGCCCTGGTTTCTCCAGAGATGCTGCTGGAAATCGAAGCGGAAGCGATCGTGCCCGACGGAAAGTAAACGTAAGTAAGTGGGATGGCGGAAGCCAAAGCGAGAGTCGGGCTTCCGCCATCATTTACCGTGAGCTGCCAGTTTGAACCGCTAACGGCGGCCTTTCTTGCGGGCAGCTTTTTTCTTTGCCGCTTTCTTCGCCGGCTTCTTCGCCGCTTTCTTCTTGGCCGGTTTAGCCTTTTTCCTGGGGGCCGGCTTTTTTGCCGCTTTCTTCGCCGGCTTCTTGGCTGCTTTCTTGGCCGCCTTTTTCTTTGCCGGCGCCTTCTTCTTCGCGGGTCCGCTCTCGCCGCCGCCGCCACCCGATGGGGTTACAGGCGCAGGTTCTCGCACAGGTGGCAACGTCTGGATCTCGTCGTCTTCCTCTACGAGAACGGGTTCTTCTTCCTCTTCTTCCTCTTCTTCCAGATCCTCTTCCAGCGATTCGCCGTAGGCGCCGCTGTCAGCGTACTCATCCGTCTCATCGTCCCGACCGTAGAGAGTCGGATCATCGAAGCGCATATCTCCTCCTGAATATTGAATTAGGACAACCGGCCGCGAAACTGCACTGCTTTTGCGTAACGGCGCGTGATTATAGCACGGACAGTTTCACCGGGCAGTATCGTGCATTCTCTTGCGATTTGCGAGGAAAATTATAAGGAAAATTGTGAGCAGGAAAAAATCCTCAAGGTCCGGCGAATCAAAAGCGAAACTGGGAGGATGGACGCCCCTATTCGTACGCCAGCGCGTCGATGGGATCTTTCTGCGCCGCCTTGAACGCCGGATACAGCGCGCCGGCAATGGCGCTGGCCACGGCGATCAGGGCAGCCCGCGCAATCCATCCCCCGGACACAATCACCTGCAGCAGGGGCAGTTTCTGGGCGAGAACGGCGCGTGCCGCCAGGCTGAAGGCGACACCCAACACGATGCCCCCCAAGGCGAGCAGCACCGTCTCCCGGAGCACCACATTCACGATGTATAGCTTCGACGCGCCCATCGACTTCAGAATGCCGATCTCCCGCGTGCGCTCCATCACCGCCGTATACATTGCCTGAAAAATCACGAGGACCCCGATAATCACCGAAATCCCGATCACCACCCGGAGAAACGTGGAGAGGTAGGGATAGTTCGTCGGCGACATCATGGAAAGGTAGGCGGCCATCGAACTCGCGGTGTAGCGTTCCATGCCCGGCACGTGCTTAATCTCATCCACCACAACGTCAGCGTTGGCCGGATCGTCCAGCTTGAGATACATCATCGAGGCCTTATCCTTGGACCCGGTCAGATCCTGCATGGTGCTGAGGGGAAGAAACTTACGCCCTCCTTTGCCGTGTTCGACAATGCCGCAAATTCGAAAACTGTTGTTGAGAATATCAATCTTGTCCCCGATCTTGGCGTGCTTGGCTTGGGCGAAAAGATCGTCGACCAGCACATCATTCGGACCCTGGAACGGACCGCCCTTCACATAGCGGAAACCACCGGAAAGGCTCTCGTAACTCGGCAGATCGATTCCCGTAATGATCTCGAGTGTCCCTGCGGTTGAGACCTGGGTGATGACCGGGGCGACCTTTTCCACGTGCGGCAGTTTGGCCAGAATGCCGGCCACCTTGATCGGCATCGGGCTGCCCGTCAGCCCCGCAATAAAAGACGATCCCGGAGGCATCACGATCACATCCGCCCCGATGCCTGCGGCTCGCGTGCGCTGATCCTGCAGCATCCCCAGTGAAAGGCCCACGATCAATAGGATCAGCGTGACTTCGAGCGACACCGCCACAATGCTGATCAGCGAGCGCACCGGCCGATGCACCAAATTCCCGACGATCATGCGATTCATCATGTCTTTTCCAGAGGACTAATTTAAGAGCTACTTGCTTTGGCCATCCGCCGTTTTCGCCGGTGTGGAATTGAGCTGATCGAGGTGCATCACGTCAGCTCCAGGCGGCTGCTCCAGCGCAAACTGGTCGTCGGTCAGCGTTTTATTGATTTCCAGCTTGACCATGTTTAGGGTGAACTCGTAACTCTCCCGCGGCCGCTCGATCTTAATTGTGCTCGGGAATGTTGTCTCCGCGTAGTCTTTGTAATCCTGGTACGTTGCGTCGGTCGCGACGTTGCCCTGTTGGTCATAGATCCTTTGCCGGTACGGCAGCAGGTCGGTTCGGCTGAACTCGATCCTGCGGGATAGATAAGGGCCCTGAGGCCCCTGTCGGATGACCAGCAGTCTGTAATCGGGCTGTTCGACCCGATGCTTCTTCGAGTCTAGGACGATTTCATAGCCGTTTTCCAGCACCGCAATCTCGTCCCGGCCGATTTCCGGCAGCAGCAGCGCGTCGTAAATGTACTGCGGCCGCATGTTCTCCAGCCGCTTGTCGGGCTGGTAGTTGTCGGCATTGTTCGAGCCCACGACGAACTTATTCCTCGGAGGGATCCAAAGCTTGAATTCCTGCCCGTCGCTGACCATGTCGAAGGCTGTGTTCCGTACTACGGGCATCAGACCCTTCATGCGTAGCATGGCCGGTTTTCGCGCCAGCACATAGCCGCGAATCTCCTTGTAATCGGTGATCCGGCCGTTTTTCGGGTCTCCCACCGACGAGTCTATATCCACGGTCGCCTGCATGGACTGAATCTTGGAGGCCTGCGTGTTGACGTAGTCTATGAGCTCCTGCTGGGTCGCAGTCTTCAACGGGCGGTTGGAGACCTGCCGGTCCAGAGTACGGGTCCGGAAGAGACATCCGCTCAGCGGAAAGGTGGCCGCCGAGAGAAATAGAAGCAAAAACAGGCGCAGATGAGGGCGATACATTCCTATGCCAGTACCTGGGAAAAACCTTGCCACATGGGCATCAGATTAGTATAAGGCAGCGCAGGGTTCCGCGTTTAGCAGCGTGTGTGCAAGCAGGGTTCGTGTCAGGGCGTGCCTTCACAGGACTAGCTTCCAAGCGCCTGACTTAATCCTAAGTATTCCTAAATACTCCTTTTGTCCCTTGCCTGTTTACTTATAAGTTATTAACCCGTGTTTACTACCCCCCCCTCCCCCACTATCTATTGGAATCATCGGGTTAGAAGGAAATTCCCGCAAAATCTTTGGGCTTAAAGGAGTTACAGGCAAAATATTCCGGAATAAGGACTTAGCTCCAAAAACAGCGCTGAAAATGGCTTTGGGGCAGCTTCGAGGGCCGTCTTGGGAGACAGGCACAACTTTTCACTGCCCCATCAGGCTTTGATTATCGCGCCCGGCGAGCTTACGGGTCTGTGATGGCGGTCACAGGTTATTTGTGATGAAAAGAGTGCAGCGCGTTGGAAGTGAAACCCAGAAAAAGCTGCAACCACAGGGAGCCCTTCGGCTTCGCTCAGGGCAGGCTTCCGAGGACCACAGGGGAAAACCACAGGGTAGGCCGTTGAACGGGAGTCTCATCTTGGACTTGGGCTGTTACCGGATGCCGAGCGAGCGACGATAGGCCGCTACGTTCCGATTGTGCTCTTCAAGGCTGCGGGCGAAGCGGTGGTGCCCGTTGCGATCGCTGACGAAGTAAAGGAACTTTGAGTTGTCAGGATGCAGCGCCGCTTCCAGAGAGCTTCTCCCGGGATTGCCGATTGGCCCGGGCGGCAATCCGGGGAACCGATAGGTGTTATAGGGCGAGTTGACCGCCAGGTCGTCATGATGGAGGCTCCCCTGGTATGTGCCGGTCAGCAACTCGGCGTAGATCACGGTAGGATCGGCATCGAGCGCCATGTTTTGCGCCAGGCGGTTGTAGTACACGCTGGCCACGAGCGGCCGTTCCTCCGGAGCCGCCGTCTCCTTTTCCACGATCGAGGCCATAGTCACGACTTTGGGTACATCCGAGTTCAGACCGGCATTCAGCCCGATCTCTTGCGCCACCTGCCGGAACTGATGCACCATCGCCGCCGCCATTTCCTCCAAGCTCTCGGTCCGCGTGAACTGGTAGGTATTGGGGAAGAGATAGCCTTCGAGCGACGTGGCCTCGGGAGCCAAATCCGTGATCAATGCAGTCTGGGTTTCGGCAACCTGCAGAAAACCGGCCGCCGACCCGAGCCCGGCGTCTTCCATCGCCTTGGCGATGTCGAACATCGTGTAGCCTTCCGGAATGGTAACCACGTGGAAGTAGATATCGCCGCGCGCGATCCGCCCATAAACCTGAGGAAACGTGGCCTCCCGCTCGAAACGATACTCGCCCGCCTTCAAGGATCGCCTGTGTTGCAACTCGTGCCACAGCAGAAAAGCGAATTGGCTGCGAATGACCCCCGCCTTTTTCAACTCCGCTGCAATGCGCCGCGTCGAATAGCCGGAATGCAGCAGCAAAGAAGTATTGGCTGGAGGCGTAATCGGGGTATAGACCTGCCACGCCGCCCAGCCGCCAACGGCGAGAACGACAATCAAGAACAGCTTGATCAGCGAGCGCAAGGTTCCAGTGTAGAGGCCTTTTCAGATTGAAACAAAGTAGCTGGAGTACAAGCCCGGAAGAACGTAGTTTCGTATCAAGGCATCGCTTTAGCGATGCCGCAAGTTCGAAATCAGACCGCCCCTTTAGGGGCTGGGCATCGCAACCGACGTCACTCCCCCAGCCAATCCGCATAAGGCTTCATTGACTCGACGTGATCAAACACAATCTTCATCGCGCCAGTGATCGGGATGGCGAGCACCAATCCGATTGCGCCCCAAACCGCTCCCCAGAACAGGAGCGCGATGGTGACCGCCAGCGGATTGATTTTCAGGCGGCCTCCCAACAGCTTCGGATAGAGAACATTCAGCGCGAAAAGATGCAGGCCGACCACGCAAACCACCACCACCACCAGGTCGCCGGCCTCCAGTTGTCCCAGTCCGACCAGGATCGGCGGACCCATCGCCAGCACCACTCCCAGGTAGGGAACCAGGCTCAGAAAGCCGCTGAGAAATCCGACGAAATAGAAGAACGGAACGTGCAGCAAGCCGAAAATAGCCACGCTCGCTCCCGAAATCAGCAGTCCGATCAGCAGGTTCCCCACAATGAAGCTCTGCAACATTTTCCCGATCAGCCCCAGCGTCACGAAGGCTGTGTGCCGGTGGTGCAAAGGAAACAGCATCACGGTGGCCGAACGCGCGTGGCTCTGCCAGGTCAGCAGAAAGTAGGTCAGGAACGGGACGAACGCCGCCGCCAACACGATGTCGGTCACAGTACCGGCTCCGTGGGTGAGCACCTCGGTCCAGCTCTTCACCTGCCGCACCGGCACAACATTCGAGGGCTCGGGCTCGCCGACGGCCTCGCCCGTCTTCTCGAGCTTTTCCGCCTGTTGCTGGTAGGGCTGCAGGATGGAGCGAATCTTCTGCGAATACTTGGGAACGTTGTCCGCAAAAATGAGGGCTTGGTTGTATGACGCAGCGGTGATGCCGTAGAGCACCGCCAGCAGCACGACCACGCTGATCAGCGCCGCCATGGCTCTCGGAATGTGCAGATACTCCAGCGCCTGCACCACCGGAGAGAGCATAAAGCTCAGCAGAATGGCAAAGAAGAGCACTGCCAGCACCGATTCTCCGTAATATGCGAACACAACGATCAGGCCCATGCCCAGCAGGGTCAGCGACCAGTGATGCCCGCTTCGTGTTTCCGTGGTTTCCATACGGTGTTGTTGCTTACCCCCCGCTCCGACTGGTCAACAATTCTGCCTCACCTCCGCTGGAATTGCACCACCCCAATTGTGCTAGGGCTGCGGCGCACGCGGTCGCTGCTGTCGATGCAAGCTTTGCTGGTGGAGAGCCGGGCGTCCCTCGCCCGGTTGGACCCTTCGACTCCGCTCAGGGCAGGCTCGCGCGACGCCCTGTCCCTCCACTGCAATTGTAGAAGCAGAAGTTTTTCTGCTTCTGCCATCTACAATTGACTAATGCATGCACCTGGGACGCCCGGTCACCGCCGCATCATGGCCCTCGATGTCGGCTCGAAAAGAATCGGAGTGGCCGTCTCGGACCCGCTGGGCATCACCGCGCAGGGATTGGATACGATCCAGCGTCAGAACAAACGTCGCGATCTGGAGGCCCTGGGACGAGTGCTGGCGAAATACGAAGTCCGGGAGATTGTGGTGGGCCTGCCACTGCGTTTAAGCGGCGCGGAAGGAATTCAATCGGAAAAGATGCGCCGTTTCGCCGACGATCTGCATGCTCATTTCGGCTTGACCGTCCATCTGTGGGACGAGCGTTGGACCTCAACCGAAGCCAACCGCCTGCTGCGCGAAACCGATCTTTCGATCAAGAAGCGGGGGCAAGCGGTCGACCGGATGGCCGCCGTCTTGATTCTTCAATCCTGGATGGAAGCCCACGCGGCACGATGACAGGTTTTTCCTGTGCCCCTCTGTGATCACTGTGGTGGAGATTCTTTTAACCACAGAGGACACAGAGGTCCACAGGGGAAGTCAGAGGGGAACTCTTGCTAAGGAGCGCACCGAGCGGGTCAGGAGGCGAGTTCGGAAATTTCCGGGAAGCGCAGATTACACTTGGTCAGAGCCTTGGTGAGCGCCTGTTCAATCAGACTCTCCTCGCAGTGCCGCGAGATGGCGATCTCGCTGACCAGCAGATAGCGGGCGCGCTCCAGCATCTTTTTTTCGCGGAAGGAAAGCGACTTCTCCTGTCCGAGGATCAGCAGGCTCTTCAGCACCGCAGCCACGTCCGAGAGCGACCCGGTGCGCATGCGATCGGAATTCTCCTTAAACCGGTCTTTCCAGTCGGCCGCGTTAATGCATTCGCCCGAGGAAAGGTAATCCACGATCTTCTGTACCTCGAGGTTGCGCACCACCGGACGCATTCCCACGCTGTCGACGTTGGCGAACGGCACCATCACCTTCAAACTGCTGGCAGGGATTTTCAGCAGGTAGAATTTCTCGACCGAGGCTCCCATGGTCCGGCTGCTGATTTGTTCGATAATTCCGACGCCGTGGTTAGGGTAAACAACCCTGTCGCCGATGTGGAAAACGTGGTCGCCGTTCATGGAGGGGCCCTCGCCCGAGGGAGTGAACATCTCTTAGTCTAGCTGAGCGCCGCTCCTAAGGCAATCGAGAAGCGGGCGAGGCTACCGACACAATCCCTCCAGTTGACGCCCGATCTCTCCCGCGCATAGGATATCTGTTTGACTTCACGAACAATGGAGTACTGTGGAGCGCGACTTCTGCTTCACGGCGGGCAGCAATCATGGATAAGAAGAAACTAGAGACCTTCAGAAAAAGACTGGAAACCCGGCGCCAGGAACTGCGCCACATGGTTGTCCGCAATCAGCAGGACGGCCGTACCGTCGACGATGAGGCCACGCAGGACGTCGCCGACCGCGCCGCCAGTTCCTACAACAAGGAATTCCTCTTCAGCCAAAGCAACAACGACCGCCAGTTGCTCAACATGGTCGATGGAGCTCTCGCTCGCATCCGCGAAGGCAGCTTCGGAGAATGCGTCTCCTGTGGCAAAGAGATCAACGCCAAGCGCCTCGAAGCCGTGCCCTGGACCCGCCATTGCATCGAGTGCCAGGAAAAAGCCGAGAAGGGTTTGCTCGAGACCGCTCAATAGTTTTTCGTGTGGCGCAGACACTCCTATCCGCAGGCGCAGCGAGCAGCTTTGACGCTCTAGAAATCCGCCTGTTAAACTGAAGAATTATCAGCCTACTCTTAAGCGAAGAAGGAAGCCCGTGCGTGCAGAAACCCGGCATCAACTGAAGCAAGACCGCTTCAGCAAAGTCACGATCGAGGCAGCGGAGAACGCCGCCCACTGGACAGTGGAGCACCAGGCGAAACTCATTGCCGCTGTCATTGCAGTTGTTGTCATCGGAGCGATCGCGTTTGGCGGCTGGTATTACGTCAACTCGCAGGATGAAAAGGCGAGCGCCGAGCTTTCGACGGCGGTCCGCACCTTTGAGACGCCGGTCCGGCCGGCAGGCGTGCCCGCGCAGCCGGGGTACGATAGCTTCGCGTCGTCCGAGGAGCGTGCCACGGCAGCGCGCAAACAGTTCCAGGAGATCGTCGACAAGTACCCGCACACCCACACCGCCGACATGGCGCGCTATTTTGTGGGACTGGCGTCGTCACAGCTTAACGACAACGCGGCAGCGGAGCACAGTCTGCAGGAGGTGGCCGGCTCTTCGAACGCCGACCTTGCGGCGTTGGGCAAGTTCGCGCTGGCTTCCGTTTATCGCGCGGAGAATAAGGACACGCAGGCGGTCGATCTTTATAAGCAGTTGATCGATAAGCCTACGCTCGTCGTCAGCAAGGCGACGGCGCAACTCGAGCTCGCAGGATTCTACCAGTCGCAGCAAAAGCCAGACGAGGCCAAAAAGATTTACGACGAGGTAGCGAAAGAAAATCCGTCCACCGAGGCGGCATCTCTGGCGCAGCGGCGAGCGGCGGCTCTCAAGCGGTAGCGCCGCGAAGCGCTGATGGAGAGCCGGACGTCCCCGCCCGGCCGCCAAACGGCTGACGGGCGAAACGCCCGTCGCTCCCTTGCAAGACTCATCATTCCGTCCACACAACAGTCCTCAAGCGGTAGTTTTTGCAGCAGCGATGCGGCGCAGGCAGGCGATGAGCCGCTCGCAATCTTCGACCGTGTTGTAGACATGCGGTGTCACTCGAATCGAACTTCCACGGACGCTGACGAATACTTTCTCTCTCGCGAGCATTTCGGGGAGTTCCTTCGGAATCCCCGCTTTCCTGCGCAGGGCCAGATAGTGAGGCGCACGCCACGGTTCGGCGGGCGCGAAGAATCCCAAGTTCGCCGCGGCGCTCGCCAGTTGACGATTGAGCGCGCCGGCCGTCTCGGAGATCTGCGCGACTTCCCACTGCAGCAACTGCTTCATGGCGTGCACGGCGGCAGGCAACAGCGCGAAGTTCGAGCGCTCACCCATGTCAAATCGCCGCGCGCCAGCGTCGTAATTTTCGGTGTAGAGGACGTTCGAGAAATCGCGAGCATTGGCGCGCTGAATCCAATTCTCTTCCAGCGGTATTCCGCCCTGCCATTTTGGAGCGACATAGAGAAGCCCGACGGAATAGGGTCCGAGCAGCCACTTGTAGCTGGCGGCGACGGCGAAATCCGGCTGCACGTCGCTCGCACTGAAAGGCAGCGCGCCGAGCGACTGGGTGAGATCGAGAACGAGCGCGGCGCCGAGCTTGCGGCAAGCTTCGCCGATGCGGACGAGGTCGAGTCTTCCGCCACTCGTCCACTGCACGTGCGGCAGCGCGGCGATGGCCACATCGGCGGTCAGGGAATCCAGAACAGCGGCGGTCCAGTCGTTGTTTTCGGGCCAGGCGACGACTTTCAGCGCAGCGCCGGTTTCATCCGCTAGCCGCTGCCACGGATAGTAATTGGATGGGAACTGTTCGGCGAGCACGAGAATGCTCTGGTCCTTTTTGACGGGCAGATTTCGCGCGGCGGTTGACGTGCCGTAGCTGGCGGAGGGAACAATGGCTATGTCGTCGGCGGAGCAGCCGACTAGCTGCGCGGCGGTCGTGCGGAACTCGTCTGAGCCGGTAAAAAATTTGTCGGAAGTGAGCTCCCACGGGTGCGCTTTGCGGGCAAGCCCCGCGGTTCCGGCCTCCAGTGCCGGCTTCATCAGCGGTGACATGTAGGCGCAGTTCAGGTAGGCGACGTCGTCGGGGATATCGAAGAGATGGCGCTGGCAGGGGAGCATAGGCTAGCCTGTGGCATTCAGTGTATCAATGCAGACGGGGTTGCTGGCGACGAGGCGAATAAAAATAAAAATGAGCCGAATGAAGATGGTCGAGTGAAAGTGCGGGTCGCATTCCATTTTTGTTAGCTCTCGTGGCAGGTTGCGCGGCGGCGCAGACTGGTGGGGCCGCGAGCGCCAACGGCTTCGCTCTTCATTTTTTGCGCGCACCTGAAGCCAAGCCAGCGCCGAGGGACTCTCCCGACTTCACCAATCTCCTGGTCACCTCCAAGGGTAACCAAAGTAATTGAGGAGCGTTCCTTCGTGCGCCGATGGAGCTAATGGACTGCGATGTTAGCGCATTGGCATACTCGATCGGTACTCCTGGCTCTATCAGTCTTGACATATGTCTTGCCTTGCACTGCGGCTGCCGTTGTGTCTGCCGAAGACACGAACGATTCCTCAGGCCCGCCAACGTATCGCACCACCGTCTCTGAGGTCCGGATCACATTCTTCGCCACCGACGAAAACAATCATCCGCTCGAAATCCTGACGAAATCTGACTTTGCGGTCGTCGACAACGAACGGGTAGTGCGCAATTTCCGCAGCTTCACGCATTCCGATGAGACCTCGCTCGACGTGGTTGTGCTGGTTGACCTGAGCGAGTCGGTCGCGCCGCGCGTTCGAGTTGCCATAAGCGATGTGCTGCAACTGGTGGCGCGGGAGCAGTCGATCCCGGATGACAACCTCGCCGTGCTTTCGTTTGGAGGGATGTTTGGAGGAACTTCTGGGGGAACGATTGGCGGCCTGCGGCCCGCCATCCTCTGCTCGAGCGGTTGCCGCGCTTCGGACTCCGCGAGCAAACTTCTGGCGCTTAAGAGCGGCGGCACAACGCCGCTGTTCGACGCGCTGGTATTCGCGGCCGATTTCATCTCGCATCATCGCCGCGCCGGGGTCCCGGCCGGTCATGATTCTGTTCTCCGACGGGGACGACACCGTCAGCATGCATTCTCCACGCGAGGCGCTGCAGGCGGTGCTGGACGCTGGCGCACTGATCTACTCCGTTGATATGGGGAAGAACCAAACGTCGGGCACCATGTTCCTGCGGCAAGTTTCGGAGGCTACGGGCGGGCGCTATTTCGCTTTCTCCCTGCGCCCCTCCCAGCAAGACGGCGCCGCCACGGTATTGAACGCTATACTCGAGGATCTGCGCGCCTCCTACGTGGTGACCTACGATTTGCCCAGCTACCAGGCTGGATTTCATTCTCTTCGCCTTTTGCCAACTCACAACCTCAACCTCACATTCCATAGCCGAAACGGCTACGACTACGAACCCAGCGGTCATTGATGGGAGACCATTGATGGGAGACCGATGATTGGAGATTTATGAAATCCACATTGCTATTGGCGCTTGTATGGATAATGACGGGTATTTCGGTTGCCACGGCCGCGCCGATTGGTATCTATCAACATGGAACCGT
The DNA here is from genome assembly GCA_963797885.1 of uncultured Acidobacteriaceae bacterium. GTDB lineage: Bacteria > Acidobacteriota > Terriglobia > Terriglobales > Acidobacteriaceae > Acidiflorens. Next base: position 14,112 of record CAWCRQ010000046.1, read on the forward strand.
GGTTCGTATGCGCATGGGCGACTGCATGCTCATGCACCGGGGCTTCATGAACCAGTTCGGCCCACCGCAAGCCGCAGCGGTCGAGGAAGGCTGCCCGGAATACACCCTGGTGACCGATAAGGTCGTGTTTCTCATTGTGGGCAAGTCCTCCAATCAACTGGTGCCACTCGCGGAAGTCATCGATTTCCGTATCCAGAACAAAGAATTGGCGGTGCGCGTGGATGACGCTCGCAAGGAATCCAAGTTCGCCATCAAGGAAATGACGCTGCGCTCGGAATGGGAACTCATCCAGAAGCATATCGAAAATCAGCTGAATGACTCGCCCCATCGCCCTGTGGACGCATCGATCACGCTGAGTAGCCGGGAGTAAGTGCGGGGACGGCCTTCGGCCGATCATCAGGACGAACTAAGTCGGAATCGGGTGAACCCGCGCCGGCGTTTCTGCACGCAGATAGCTGGATATGGAAGTAGAGCAAAGCGGATTGCGCACCCCGACGACGGAGCGGTTACCAACCCATTTTGAGATCAGCGTGGCGCGGGCGGGCGGCGGGAGTCAATGAGAAGAGGTGCGTACCTTCAGGCGTGAACCGGTTCCCGCTCAACGGTTGGGAGGATAGACCTCGCGCATGGAGCGTAGCGCGTCGCATTCTTCGCTTTTCGGGCCCAGGGGGTCGGCCGTTCCGGCACGCTCGGCATCCGATTTGGAATGGTGCACCGCTGCTCCCACGTGTACGATGCCTTCTCCGGAAGCCCACACGCGTGCGAGAGCCCTTACTGTGCCGTCCTCCGATTTCCAGCGCAGCACGGTTTGGTCCGCAGGGTACACGGTACAGCTGTTGGGCTCGCTGGAAAGGCGACTTACGGAAAAAAACTTCGCCATGTTCAAGTAGGCGAGCGAGCGTTGCGCAAGAATCTTCTTTGCTGCATCGTCCAGGCGTTCTCGGGGAAAGTAATATTCGAAAGCGAAGACTCCATCCGAATGGTCTTTTGTGTAGCCTCCCGTCATGAATTGGGGGAATCCCATCGCACTGTCGGGCCGCCAGCGCTCCCAGCTCTCCGGATAGCACAGGCTGATGTTAAGGTCACCGAAGCTGGCGGCTTTGAGAGGCGATGTGTCGAGGGCGGCGGTAGGATGAAGGTCCAGCAATTTGCCGTTCAGGTAGAACTCAGCGCGATATTCGCCGTTTTCAGCACAACTATGCTGATTGGTGGCCGTCAAATAGGATCTGAACTCGCGCGTGTTGCCATCGGCGTCCATGTGCGTTTTTTTCGGATCTACTTTGAAGGAAACATACGAAAGACCGCGCCACAGGTTCCATTTGGGCTCGAACTTGTACCAGAGGACGGTAAGAGCATCGCGATCGAAATTGAAGTTCTCGAGACGGGCGTGCCAACCGAGACCGGCGGGCGACGCTACCAGGCCAATATTGCCGATGGTCGGTGCTTCATCGCCGCGGGGCTCAACAACCTTCGGAGCTGGCCACGCCGCAGCCACTAACCGCTGTTTCAGGTCGTCAGCCGTCCGGCGGAGCCTTGTGCAGTCGGCAGCGTTTAGGATTCCCGGGCAATAGTGAAGAAGTACTTCGAGATCATTGATGCTTGCAACGGCGAGTCCGTATTGCAGATCGTCCGGAGGAATACTCAGCGCATCCTTATAGGCAAGTTCCGCAGCGGGGAAATTGCCCAGTGCGAGCTGCGTGACTCCCAGGTTAAAACGTAGAAAAGGTGCCTTCCGCTCGGTGTCGCTATTGATGGCCTGTTGCGTCTCTTCGAGACTGCGTTTGATGAGCTGAGGTTTCTTCTTGATCAAACCCAGCATGTAGTTGTGCCAGCCATAAGACCCCAAGATGTCCGAATTCAAAACTAAGCCATCCCGGTCGAAGCCGTTCATGGCCTTATTGTCGTGCTCGACGATTTGCACGATCGATTCTTCAGGAATGATGCTAGTGAACTCCTCGCCGCTCTGCGGCGACGTTTCGTATTCGGAGGATTGCGAGAGGTAGTAGTTGGCGAGTGCAAAAGCCGGACGCGCGTCCAGTGCGCATTCAAATTCCTTCGCAGCGTCCGCGTAGTCCTGTCGCGTGGTGGCAGTATCCTCAAGGACCTTGCCCTCTGCATAGTGCCGAGCGGCTTCGGAGTACGCGTCGCCCTTTTTCTGGTCTTGATCGCGACATTCAGGTCTATCCGAATAAGTTTCCCGGTGAAGCTTCTTGGCCTGTTGAACTGCCGCAACGCCCACACCCGCTCCGACCAATACAACGCCGAATACAACCAGCATTGATGCCGCCTTTAGTTGGCGCATCATCGTGAGCGACTGCCCAAAAAGGTACAGGGCGATGGCTAGCCAAGTAAGGATCATCAAGAACTGCTTCGCACGCGTCTGATAGGCCAAGCTCAGTTCATTATCGGCATCGGACTGGGCGAACGCGACATAGGAATCCTTTTTGATGTCGCCATATAACAAGCTCCGAGGATACCGCGGGTCCTTCTCCGGTCCTTTTCCTGCCGGGTCATCTCCGTAGAGGAGGTTTACGTTATCCGGCGGCTGGGAATCGAACAGTTGCTTCCAGCGTTTCGCGCTTTCATCAACCTTTTCCTGATCGATTGTTAGAAAGCCGAGCCTTGCGAGGTCAGCTCGCTGCAGGGCTGCCTGGTAGCGCATGCGTTGTTCCTGCGCTGTCGCCAGCGTACCCAATCTGAACTGAAGAGCGCCGCTGTGGCTATTTCGGAAGCCCTCGACCAAACTGTCTGCTGCGCTGCTCGCGCGACTGCTTGCCTCCGTGCTCGCTTGGCTGTAAGCATTTCCAAGAATTGCGCTGAGCAGGACCGTGAAGACGATGAGCAGGATTACGAGAATCGCGAAGGCACGCTGCGTTCTTTCCACGTGCATGCGCATGCCAGGGAACAGTCGCGGCTCCACTTCGCCCGGGTGCGGAAATTCCTCGTCTTCTTCGCCCGGGTGCGGCCATTTCTCGTCTTCTTCTTTTTCTTCCGCCTTGTCCGGCTTTAGGAAACCTAGCCGCACGGAAATTGTTTTGGCGAACTTTTCGATGTATGGGCCCACCCAAGTCCCCAAGAAGCCGAATCCGACGAACCCTAAGGTGTACTCCAAAAATGTCAGCTTGCTTGGGGGGTCTTTGTACATGGTGAGGAGCAGACCTGCTGCCACGACCACCAGTCCGAGCACCAACATCAGCAGCATTCTGCGGGTATTGTGCCTCCACAGCTCTGCCAACGTGAAACACCCCAGCGCCGCCACAAAGATCACGACCGCCACCGTAAGCCAAATCAGTTTTTTCCGGTCCTCTTTAATCTGTTCTTGAAGTCCTTGCCAGATTGATGCCGCTTTGGCATCGGATTTCCCGGGTTCCGTCCATCGGCTTCCAAATCCAATATGTTGCAGCTTGTAGGCTACGTTCTTGTCGATGATCTGTGGCAGCGATAGTTTGGAATCACCGAGCCAGCTGACCCGGGTGATGCTAAGGTAGGGCTCAAGCAACCGCGCTGCATCAAATTCTTCTTGAGCCTCGACATCCCGGCGCGCAGCCTGCACCGGATCTGAAGCGCGCAGTTCATCAGCCTCCTTTCGAAGCCGGCGACCCTCAGGAAGCGCCTGGTTGCGCGCCACTTCAAACCGCCCGCGCTGTGCGGTACGGTCCATGAAGTCCTGGTGTTCGGTTAGTTCGATAATCTGCCGCTGGCTGAGTTTATTCTCGAGCACCGCCGTTTCCTCTTCGGCGGTTCCGGCGCGCGATGCAGCGATCGCGCCAAACATCGCGACCAGAGCCATGACCATCGCGATTACCGTGCCGTCTTCAAGAACAACTGCCATCGACTTTGATGATTTCGCAATGGAAAACATTAATGACCCTCTTTACGCGGATATTATCCGCGGCCCAGCAGCGGACCAAGCTCAGCTGGCTTCTGGAGAGCGCGGTTGGGACCTAGAGGAAACTCCCGTTCGGAGACCTGGGTAAATCACCGGAATCTCCTTCTTGGCCTCGAAAAACGGCAGCGATTATACACTCGTGGGTCTGAGTCGCGCCATCTGTTGTATTTGACCGGCGCGACTTGCTCCCGTAGAATACAGCTTCGGCTCCCACCGATATCTTCCTAGCGCAATCTAGGACAAAAAAGGTAATCAAGCCGCATGGCGAATCATTTTTCGGCGCTGAAACGCGCCCGTCAGACAACCAAACGCACCGTCCGCAATCGGGCCAACTCCTCGCAACTGCACACCGCTCTGCGGAGCCTGCGCGAGAGCCTGGAGAAAGGCGACAAAGCCGCCGCCAGCCAGACCTACCGGGAGACCGTGTCGGCGCTCGACAAGGCCATCCAGAAGGGCGTTTTGCACGAGAATACAGCCTCGCGCTACAAGTCTCGCCTGTCCGCGCGGCTGAACGCTCTTAAGTAGATGCTGATCTAGGCTTTGCAGCAGGTGCTGCAAGGGTTACCTCTGGGTCGCAAATTGTTCTTGACCTTCACCAGCGCTTTGTTATACTTAGCCGTTCTCTGGGCATGAAGGCAGTTTTCTGACGGTCCCGACGAACCTCCGCCCGCGATGTGGAACTCCTTGAGGATTTGAGCAACTTTCGGGTCGGACGGGGCATCTATTTGAGTAAACCTGGCAAATCCCTTTGACCCTGGCCCGAATTGATTGCGGCTGGGCAACCGACATCGACCATCACGCAGGGGCCAGACGATGGGATCTTAACCTAAGTGATTCCTTTTCAAGGAGAAAGAACGAACATGCGTTCTGATCGCGTATTTGATGCTCTACATACTTTGCGGAACCGGTATATGCTTTGCCAGCTTGCCTCGAAGGCAACGCGCAAGTTTCATAAGCCGAATACCCGCATTCAGGAAACTATGAATCAGGTGTTTGACAAGATCGCCGATGCGGAACGTCATGACATCCTGAGCGAACCCGAGAACTTTGCCGAAGCACAGCGGCGAGCTGCTTAAGCAGCTCCGCCGTGTGCCCGCACGGCGGCAAAGCAATCCATCCCCGCGAGAGAAAAAGATAATCCCTCCCGAAGAAAATAATCCACGTAGGTAAATATGACCATCGCCGAACTCAAAGAAAAAAACATTACCGAGCTGACCAAGATCGCCCGATCTCTGGAGCTGCCGGGCGCCAGCGGACTCCGCAAACAGGACCTCATCTTCAAGATCCTGCAGGCGCAAAGTGAAAAAGAAGGCCACATCTTCGCCGAAGGTGTGCTGGAGATCCTTCCTGACGGCTACGGCTTCCTGCGCTCGCCCGATTACAACTACCTGCCTGGGCCCGACGACATTTACGTGTCGCCATCGCAAATCCGCAAGTTTGATTTGAAAACTGGAGACACCATCAGCGGGCAGGTGCGCCCGCCGCACGAGGGCGAGAAATATTTCGCGCTGGTCAAGATCGAGGCGGTCAATTTCGAGTCGCCCGACGAGGCCCGCAACAAGATCCTGTTCGACAACCTGACGCCGCTGTATCCGCAGGAGCGGTTGAAGCTTGAAACGGTGAAGGAAAATATCAGCGCGCGCGTCATGGACCTGCTGACCCCGCTGGGCAAGGGACAGCGCGGCCTGATCGTTTCTCCGCCGCGCGCCGGCAAGACCATGCTGTTGCAGAACGTGGCGAACTCGATCACGGCGAATCATCCTGAAGTCGTGCTGATGGTTCTCCTGATCGACGAGCGTCCAGAAGAAGTCACCGATATGCAGCGCTCCGTGAAGGGGGAAGTCATCTCGTCAACCTTCGATGAGCCGGCTGCGCGGCACGTGCAGGTCGCGGAGATGGTGATCGAGAAGGCTAAGAGATTGGTTGAGCACAAACGCGACGTGGTCATCCTGCTCGATTCGATCACGCGCCTGGCGCGGGCTTACAACACCATCGTTCCGCCCTCGGGCAAGGTGCTCTCGGGCGGCGTCGATTCGAATGCTTTGCAGCGTCCGAAGCGCTTTTTTGGATCGGCGCGCAACATTGAAGAAGGGGGATCGCTCACCATCATCGCCACCGCGCTCATCGACACGGGATCGCGCATGGACGACGTGATCTTCGAAGAATTCAAGGGCACGGGCAATTCGGAAATTATTCTGGATCGCAAGTTGGTGGATAAGCGGACGTTCCCGGCCATCGATATCCAGCGCTCCGGCACGCGCAAGGAAGAGCTGCTGATTCCCAAAGAAGATTTGCAACGCATCTGGGTGCTGCGCAAAGTGCTGAACCCGCTGTCCCCGGTCGAGGCCATGGAGCTCCTGATCGAGCGGCTAGCCAAGGCGGGGTCGAACAGCGAATTTTTGGCTAAGATGAGCCAGTTGTAGGTCTGCAGGATTGTGTGGTGGCGGGCGTCCCGCCCGCCGCTGCTCAACGCGAGGTCAGAACAGCTGCACATGGCACAGCCTTTCTTCGAACGACTACGTTCCTATTACATAGATGTGGCTAAGGTTCTTCGCGGTGAAGCCGACCCGGCGTCGGTCTTCGCAAACACCACCGACATTGGCATGTCCCGTGAGCTGGCCTATAAGGAGTTTCTAAAGCAACACGCCCCCTCGAAATGTAACGTCTTCCTGGGTGGCTTTCTGTTTGATGAGGATGGCGTAGAGTCAAAGCAACTGGACATCATCGTTACAACAGACACTGCACCCCGCTTCAATTTCAACATTAGGGAGGGTGCTGGTAAATCATTTTCGCCAGTTGAAGGTACGCTGGGCGTTGTCGCCGTCAAATCAACACTAGCAGTTTGCGGAAAAACTCGGCTGATTTGATCTAAGTAATAAGCAGCAAGCCAGGTGAGACAGGCCGCTCGTTGGTCTTATTTCGTGGCATCCCTCAGGAACCAATCCACTACCCGACTGAACACCGCTTCCAACCCTTCGGGCGCTTTCTGATTGGGAAGGTTCAATTCATGGTCTGCGCCTTCGATTCGTTCATACACGGCGTCTCGCTGTTTTGCGGCCAGCTCGGCACGCAGGACATCGAAACCGGCGATCGCCTGCTGCTTGTCAGCTGTGCCTTGGGCAAAATAGAGAAGTGCGTGCGATTTGAGGGCCTCCGCGATGACGGATGTTTTCATAAACCTCGACCACTGGCGGTACGTCTGCCCCCAACAGAACTTGGTAGCGCTGTCCGGATCTTTCAGGATGTCGCTCCAGCACGCGTAGACTTCCTTTTCCGCGTCCAATCCCTTACTGCGCATAAACTCGGCTAGGTGGAATAGATACACTGGTCCGCCTCCCGACAAGGAGGCGGCGTGCGTCACGGCTGGCGATACGTTCGAGACTCGCATCGCTACGATGCCGCCCTCCGAAGCTCCGATCACGAGTGTCTTCGAAGTGTCAACGCCAGGCAGCTTCTGCGCCGCTTGGATTGCGTCCGCAATGGTTGTGGCCCACCGGTCGAGGGTGTACTCGGCTCGAAATTCTGGACGGCAAGCGCTGGTGTCGCTGTCATCCGGCGGATAGTCCAGAAACTCAACACCTGGCTTCTCGACCGCCAGGATGCGGGCCCGGCCGCGGGCTACTGAATATAGGACGCCCTGCATTCCACGGCTCATCCGCTCACCGACCTTGACAAACTGAGATGAGCAGCCGGTGCCTTGGACAAAGACGATCAGCGGGACAGGATGACTGGGTGTTTGCTGAGTTGAAAGATAAAAGGTGATGCGGTGCCCATCTCTGCCCTCGGTGACGTAGCGCCGAAACGGCTTGTCGCCTACAGGATAGTCTTCCGCTGCGGCAAGCGCGGAACAGAGAAGAAGATTGAGAACGAGAATCGAACAGGTTTTAAGCATGACGAGCATTAGCATAGACCTGTTCACAGCGACAGCGCCAGATCCTCAGACCCCAATGCAGCTGATCCAGAACCAGAAAGCTATCTTGTTTCCACAGCACAACCTGATAAGAAGAAGGCATGCGAGGAAACGACGAGCAGCAGTTGGATGTGTTCAGCTACGTGAGCCCTGAGCAGCGAGTACCTCAAGACCACCCGTTGCGACCTCTTCGTGTCATGACCGATGAGGCGTTAAGGGAACTGCAACGACGGTTCAATAAGCTGTACGCCAAAACGGGGCGACCGTCGATCGCGCCGGAGAAGTTGTTGCGAGCGCTCCTGCTGCAAGCGCTGTACTCGGTGCGCAGCGAACGGCTGTTGATGGAACAGCTCGACTATAACCTGCTGTTCCGTTGGTTCGTGGGCTTGAACATGGATGACGCTATTTGGGATGTGACCGTGTTCACCAAAAACCGCGAGCGCCTGCTCGATGGACACATTGCCGAAGCCTTCTTCCAAGCTGTGCTGCAGCAGGCACGCGAGCGTGGTCTGCTCTCGGACGAGCACTTCACCGTGGATGGAACGCTGCTGGAAGCGTGGGCGAGTTTGAAAAGTTTTCAGCGAAAGGACGCTAAGAACGCTGTTCCGCCGGACGATCCTCGCAATGCGACAGTAGATTTCCACGGGGAGAAACGGTCGAACGAAACCCACGAATCAAGGACGGACCCGGACGCGAAGTTGGCACGTAAAGGCAAGGGCAAGGAAGCCAAGCTGAGTTACAACGGGAATCTGCTGGTTGAGAACCGCCACGGGTTGATCGTAAACACCGAGGTGTTCGAGGCCAACGGGACAGCCGAACGCGATGCCGCGCTGGTGATGCTGGAACAGATTCCGGGCACGAAACAAGTAACCGTGGGAGGGGACAAGGCCTATGACACAGCAGATTTCGTGGCCGAGTGCAGAAACTTAAAGGTCACGCCGCACGTAGCCCAAAATCTGGAGCGGCCCGGCGGCAGTGCGATTGATGCTCGCACGGCGCAGCGCCCGGGTTATACCGTCAGTCAGAGGAAGAGGAAACGTATTGAAGAGTGCTTCGGCTGGCTGAAGACGATTGCGCTGTTGCGGAAGGTCCGGCATCGTGGAATCTTCAAGGTAGGATGGGTCTTCACCTTCGCGGCTGCCGCCTATAACTTAGTCCGCATGCGGAATCTGGCGACTCAAGCGGCGTAAGCCACGGTAGCTGTGTGTTTGTAGGCCCGAAAAAACGATCCGCGGGCGACCAGCAGATGCAACCAAACACCTTCGTTGTGGCACAAAATCACGAAGCGACGAAACTGGGATAAGATCCTAACTCGCATTATCCCTTTTTCCGCAGCCTGCTAGATAGATCCGAGCTTTTTAACGCGCTCGAAGGAATCGCGTCAATCCCGCCGACAAGGGAGCTCAAGGGCCGAATCAACCCGCTGCTGAGCTGCAAAAACTACGGCGACTGGCCACTCAAAATCGTGTATGCCTCCAAGGGCGTAGCACCGGGAACTTTGGAGGCTCATCTCAACGAATTCTACGACGCAAACCCAGCGGTTCCCCTGAACAGACGCCCCAACCTCATCCACGTCGCCGGTAGTTGCCTATTATTCCGTGGAAAAGAAGGCATGGGACTGACCGATCTGGCCTCTGGCACTAGGAAGCCAATCGCCATCGGGACCTACTACCTTCAAACGGAAAACCCCGACCTATCGGCAATTGTCTGGACTCTTAACGAACTCCAAAAAAATGCAACAGTTTCCACCCAGATAGTCTTTTCGTATGACTCACTAATTGACAAAGTCAGCCGCTTGCGCTAGCCGAAGCGTCAAACTGCGCGCAGCCTGCGTGTCGCTCATGGTAAGCAATGGCTCGCCCGCCTTGCCTCAAGCAGTACAATATCCGCATGAAGCACTACACGCTGCCGATTATCATCGAACGCGATGCGGAGGGCTTCTATGTCTCCTGCCCTCCGCTCCAGGGCTGTTACAGCCAGGGAGACACCTACGATGAGGCTTTGAGCAACATCAAGGATGCCATCCGGCTGCACCTCGAAGACCGGCAAGCAGACCACGCCGAAATCCTCTCGACCACTTGACACCCTGCCCTATAATCACAACTTCAATAAGGAGGCGGGGATGCAGCTGCGCCTGGAGAGCCGGCCGGTTGGCGATGTCCTCTTGATTCAGTGTCAGGGACGGATCGTGGCTGGAAATGAAGTCTATACGTTGCACGCTCAGGTGGGAGATTCCTTCGTCAAGTACAGCGACGTGGTGCTGCAACTCGACCAGGTGGAGTTTGTCGACAGCAGTGGACTGGGAGCGTTGGTGCGTCTGATGCAAGCGGCACGCGCTAAGGGCGGGGACCTGAAACTCAGCGGAGTGCCACCGAAGATTCTCAAGACGCTGGCTATGACCAACCTGCTCTCGCAATTTGAAACCTACGAATCGGTCGAAGAAGCGATCACGGCCGCCTATTTAGGCTCGCGCTATTCGCGCGGAAAAGCCGGGGACGCCAGGCCGCGCATGCTTTGCGTTTGTGAATCGACGGATGTGGGCACGTTCCTGCGGGAGGTGCTGTGCAGTGCCGGATACAATGCCTTGACCACGGCTACCGTCGACGACGCGCGCATCCTGCTCAAGGCGACGAAGGCGAAACTGGTGGTGATTTCCGCGCGCATGCAATCCGTACATGGCAGGCCTACGCGCAAGGTGCTGGAGGAAATCGATCCGGCTGTCTCTCTCCTCGTTTTGGATGAGAACTTTGCCAGCCAAGATCCGGGAGAGGCAGCGGAGAAACTGCTGAGCTGCGTTGGCAACTGCTTGGCTCCGGGGTCGAATTAACACACGGAAAGGGGCGCTGTTCTCCTCAGCGGCTGAACAGATTGCTGAAAAACTCGGTTTTCGGCGCACAGCCCCTAAAGGGGCGTCTCAATTCAAAGAACCTTGCGGCATCGCTGAAGCGATGCCCTGATACGAAGCTTGAGGGCGGGCGAGGGCGCCCGCCCTACACGTGCTTACTCCGAACTGATTCGCATGCCGTAGAACGACCGGTATACGAAGAAGACTGAGACCGCGAAGAAAGCAATCGCCAGTATGTGCGTCAGCCCGGTGCCCTGGTCGCGGGCTAGCGAGACGGCCAGTTCGACCGCCAGCAGTCCGAATAGGGTAGTGAATTTGATTACCGGGTTCATGGCCACTGAAGATGTGTCCTTGAAAGGATCGCCTACAGTATCGCCGATTACCGTGGCGTCGTGCAGCGGCGTGCCTTTCTGCTTCAGTTTGGTTTCGACGATCTTCTTGGCGTTGTCCCAGGCGGCGCCGGCGTTGGCCATGAAGATGGCTTGGTAGAGACCGAAGATCGCAATCGAGATCAGGTAGCCGATGAAGAAAAACGGCTCGACGAAGGCGAAGGTCAGGGTCGCGAAGAAGATCGCTACAAAGATGTTGAACATGCCTTTCTGCGCGTACTTGGTGCAGATCTCAACCACCTTTTTGCTGTCGGCTACAGAAGCCTTCTCCGCGCCTTCGAGATGGATGTTGGCCTTAATGAACTCCACGGCGCGATAGGCGCCGGTGGTCACGGCCTGCATGGATGCTCCGGTGAACCAATAGATCATGGCGCCGCCGGTAATCAGGCCTAAGAAGAAGGGAGCATGCAGCAAGGAGAGCTTCTCCACATTCGCGGTCAGGCCGTTGGTCAGGGCCATGATGATGGAGAAGATCATCGTCGTCGCGCCGACTACGGCGGTTCCAATCAGCACCGGCTTGGCGGTCGCCTTGAAGGTATTGCCGGCGCCGTCGTTTTCTTCCAGCAGGTCTTTGGAGCGGTCGAAGTTTACGTCGATGTTGAAATCCTTCTTGATCTCCGCCTTGACGTTGGGCACCTGCTCGATCAGCGAAAGCTCGTAGACGGATTGCGCGTTGTCGGTGACCGGGCCGTAAGAATCGACGGCGATGGTCACCGGGCCCATGCCGAGGAAGCCGAAGGCAACCAGGCCGAAGGCAAACACTGGCGCGGCAATCATGGTGGCGGCCGCGCCCAAGCCCATCTGGCTGAAGAAGTAGGCGATCGACATCAGAGAGACCATCGCCAGTCCCAGCCAATAGCCGGAGAAGTTTCCGGCAACAAAACCGGAGAGGATGCCGAGCGATGCGCCGCCTTCTTTGGCCGAGGTCACGACTTCGTTGACGTGGCGCGACTCCACCGAGGTAAAGACTTTGACCAGTTCAGGAATCAGCGCTCCCGCCAGGGTGCCGCAGGAGATGATCGAAGCCAGCTTCCACCACTGCGAGGTGTCACCACCCAGGTTGGGGATGATGATGGACGAAATAATGTAGGTGGCAATGATCGAAACAATCGATGTGAGCCAGACCAGCGTAGTCAGCGGCGTTTCAAAATTCATTTGGTCTGCGTTGCCGAACCGGGCTTTCGCAATGGCGCCATTGATGAAATAGGCGAGCGCGCTGGACACGAGCATCATGATGCGCATCACGAAAATCCACACCAGCAACTGCACCTGGATGGAGGGATCTTTGACGCCGAGCAGAATGAAGGTGATCAACGCGACGCCGGTCACGCCATACGTCTCGAAACCATCGGCCGACGGTCCCACCGAGTCGCCGGCATTGTCGCCGGTGCAATCGGCAATGACGCCGGGGTTGCGGGCATCGTCTTCCTTGATCTTGAAGACGATCTTCATCAAATCGGAACCGATATCGGCAATCTTGGTGAAGATGCCGCCGGCGATACGCAGAGCTGCCGCACCGAGGGATTCGCCGATGGCGAATCCGATGAAGCACGGGCCGGCATAATCGCCGGGCACGAACAGCAGGATGAAGAGCATGATCAGCAGTTCGACCGAGATGAGCATCATGCCGATCGACATCCCGGCCTCGAGCGGGATCTGATAAACGGGGTAAGGCTTGCCGGGCAGGGAAGCGAAGGCGGTCCGCGAATTGGCGAAGGTGTTGACGCGAATTCCGAACCAGGCAACGCCATAGCTGCCGGCGATTCCCACCAGGCTGAAGACCAGGATGATGACCACGCGGGGAATTTCGAAATGCCGCAGCACGCCAAAGTAGAGCACGATGACGACGGCAATGAAGGCCCACAAGAGCATCAGGAATTTGCCCTGGGTGATGAGGTAGGTCTTGCAGGTTTCGTAAATCAGTTCCGAGATTTCGCGCATGGCGCGATGGACGGGCAGGTTCTTCAGGCGCATGAAGATGGCCATGCCGAAGCCGAGACCGAAGACGCAGAACAGCAGCCCGATCATCAGCAGGCTATGGCCATTCACGCCGAGGAACGAAACCGAGGAAAGGTCAGGAAGCTTCAGGGCCGCCTCGCCCCCAGCTTCGTCAGTTTGGGCGGCGGGTTGCGCCAGCGCGTAGCCGGCGGTCAGAAGCAGCAGACTTGCAAGAGTTGCCGAAGTTTTCGCAAAGAGTCTTTTCGCAAATCGTCTTTTCGCATACCAGTGTCCCACGGACACAAGATTGGCGTTCCAAGTGCGCATTAAAGTCCTCCTAAGAGATCCTATTCAGGGGTCGCGACGTGTGATTTTGCTCTGGCGCGGTAACCGCCCCTTGGAGGATTCCATCCGCCACGGGTACGGCCGCCACCAAAGTTCTGAACACGCTCCGAACGCGCTTCCACCGCCAGGCATAACAATAAAAGAGGAGTGCCGATTTGGCCGCGCCGGAAAAACTTGTGCCTCGGCATATAGCCCCAGGACCAGACTACACACCGCTCGCACAAAGCACCGTTTATAGCACCTTGCCGGAAGCCGGGTCAATGATGAGCATCACAAGACGGTGGGTCAGTTTCCTCAAGCCCTTCAAGCACGCGATTTCGTGGTCGGTCGTAGCTCGAAGCTCGGAGCTCGAAGCGGGGATTCTGCCCGAATCGGGCCGCTTCCGTATAATTGAGCATCTGCCATGCCAGCCTCCCTTGACTCGATCGTCGCCGCCGCGCGCCGGCGCATATCCCAGCGCACATCTGGGAACCGGCGAGACTCCGGCCTGCGCGCGCTGGAAGACGCGGCCGCCGCGCACACTCCGCGGGGATTTCGGAAGCAGCTGCGCCGAGTCGCGCAAGACGGAAAAGCGGTCGCCGTTATTGCCGAACTGAAAAAGGCCTCGCCCTCAAAAGGCTTGATTCGCGCCGATTTCAGACCCTCCGAACTCGCGCGCGATCTCGAGCAGGCAGGCGCCGCCGCACTGTCGGTGTTGACCGACGAACAATTTTTCCAGGGCTCGCTGGACTATCTGAGGGAAGCCTCGTCCAGCAGTTCTCTCCCCTGCTTGCGCAAGGATTTCATCATCGATGAAATCCAGATCGTCGAAGCCAGAGCCAATCACGCCGACGCCATTCTGCTGATTGTCGCCGCACTCGATCAGAAAGAATTGGCAGCGCTGGCCGGGATCGCGCGATCGCAGGGCCTCGACGTTTTGTGCGAAGCTCATGACGAACCGGAACTGCAACGCGCGCTCGATGCCGGTTGCGACCTGATTGGCATCAACAGCCGTAATCTACGCACCTTCGAAGTCAATCTCGAAACCGCATTCCGGCTCGCAGAAAAAATACCCGGCACCTGCGTCCGCGTGGCCGAAAGCGGCATTCGATCGGGCGCAGACGTAGCTCGTCTGCGATCCGCCGGCTACGAAGCGTTCCTGATCGGCGAATCGTTGATGGGAGCGGAAAGGCCCGGCGAAGCGCTGGCAGAGTTGATGAAGACAGTGCTCAGTGGCCAGTGGCCAGTGGCCAGTGAAAAGTGAACGGTGGTCGATGGATGGATGGCGGTTTGCGGTTAGCGACTGACAGGGTTTGCGGTTTTACTGGCCACCGACCACTGGCCACTGACCCCTGCTTTTTATGACTTGGATCAAAATCTGCGGAATCACGAACCTCGACGACGCGCTCACGGCCACCGATGCGGGCGCGAACGCGCTCGGCTTCGTCTTCCATCCGCAGAGCCCGCGCCACGTTACTCTAGAAAACGCGCGTTCGATCGTCGCCAAACTTCCGCAGCAAATCGAAAAAGTCGGCGTTTTCGTCAACCAGACCGCGGATCAGGTGCGTGACACCGTTAAAAAGGCAGGTCTCACAACTGTGCAACTGAGCGGCGACGAGAGCGTGGAATTTAGCCGTACACTCTTCCAGGAACTGGCGAATGGAGCGAAACGCCCGCCGATTTTCCGCAGCTGGCCGGCGAAAGTTTTCGCCGGGCCAGAGGGGCAATCTGGATGGGATCCGGTTGCGGTTGGCCTGGTAGAGCCAGACGAAGCTTATAAGGGCAAACGCGTGCACAAAATCCACGTCGCCGAGAACGGCGACCTCTTCCTAGAAACCCACGGCTTTCGCCCCGGCGTGATCTCGGGCGTCCTGCTCGATTCCTCGACTGCGGAAAAACCGGGCGGCACCGGAAACACTTTCGACTGGGAACGCGTCCAGCCCTGGGCTGGAATCATCAACAGCATCAGCAAGCTGATTGTCGCCGGCGGCTTGCGTCCGGGCAATGTGCAGGACGCGATCCACCTTCTCCATCCGTGGGGCGTGGACGTTTCTTCCGGCGTCGAACACGCGCCAGGCAATAAGGATCCCCGAAAGGTACGTGCCTTCGTCCGTGCCGTTCGGGCCATGGAAGAGGCAACCTGACGATGGCGACCGCGCCCGCAGCCAAGAAGGCCCCTAACCAATTGCCTCCGCCAAAAGCCACCATGGCAGGCCGTTTCGGCGCTTACGGCGGGCGCTACGTTCCGGAGACGCTGATGGCGGCGCTCGAAGAACTGGAGAGCGCATACGAAAAAGCAAAGCGCGATCGCAAATTTCAGCAACGCCTCGACCAACTGCTGAAGACGTACGCTGGACGCCCTACGCCGCTGTTTTTCGCTCGCCGCCTGACCGCAAAACTTGGCGGCGCGAAAATTTATCTCAAGCGCGAGGACCTGCTCCACACCGGCGCGCACAAAATCAATAACTGTCTTGGCCAAGGTTTGCTCGTCGAACGCATGGGCAAGCACCGTGTGATCGCGGAAACGGGGGCTGGCCAGCACGGCGTCGCAACGGCTACGGTTTGCGCTTTGCTCGGGTTCGAGTGCGTGGTTTACATGGGCACCGAGGACATGCGCCGCCAGGAGCTTAACGTCTTCCGCATGCGTTTGCTCGGCGCGGAGGTTCGCGGCGTCGAATCTGGTTCGCGTACCCTCAAAGACGCCATCAACGAAGCGATGCGCGACTGGGTCACCAACGTGCGCACCACGCATTACTTGCTCGGCAGCGTGCTTGGAGCGCATCCCTATCCGACCATGGTGCGCGATTTTCATCGCGTCATCGGACGCGAGGCCCGCGTCCAGATTCGGAAAGCTGAAGGCAAACTTCCCACGGCTATCATCGCGTGCGTCGGCGGAGGATCGAACTCCATCGGGATCTTTTACGACTTCCTCAAAGACAAGAAAGTGGAACTCATCGGAGTCGAAGCGGGCGGACGCGGCGAGGTGCTCGGTGAACATGCGGCGCGTTTCCGCGGCGGCTCGCCTGGCGTTCTGCAGGGAACTTATTCTTACGTGCTGCAGGATGCGTCGGGGCAGATCGCAACTACGCATTCGGTCTCTGCGGGGCTTGATTACCCATCGATCGGGCCCGAGCACGCCATGCTTAAAGACACGGGTCGCGCGCAATATGTCCCTGCCTCCGACGCCGAAGCGCTCGAGGCGACCGTGCTGCTTGCCCGGACTGAAGGCATTATTCCTGCGCTGGAATCTGCGCACGCTGCGGCGGAAGTTATCAAGCGCGCTCCGAAAATGAAGAAGTCGGAGGTCGTGATCGTCAACATCTCGGGGCGCGGCGATAAGGACATTGGAATTTTGCGGGAGAATCTGAAACTGGATGGATAATTTGTGGCCATCGGGTGATCGGATCATCGGGCCATCGGGTGATCGAAATTCAAAGGCAGGTGCATTTGCGACTTCGATCGCCCTATGGCCCGATCACCCGATGACCCGATTGGTTGTTTCTCATGCCTTTTCATTTCGAAAATAAACCATCGCTCGTCGCTTACGTAACCTGTGGCGACCCCGACCTCGCGACCACGCGTGAGGTCATCCTCACGGCCATCGACGCGGGTGCGAGTGTGATTGAGCTGGGCGTCCCCTTCAGCGATCCGCTTGCCGATGGCCCGGTCATCCAGCGCGCCAGCGAGCGGGCGCTTAAGCACGGAACGTCGCTTCAGAATGTGCTTACACTTGCCGCCGAAATTCGCGAGCATTCACAATCCGTTGGCCTGGTGATCTTCTCCTACCTCAATCCCGTCTTGCGCATGGGCCTGCCAAAGTTTTGCCAGGTGGCGCGGCTTGCGGGGATTGACGGAACTCTGATCACCGATCTGCCTGTCGAAGAATCCGCCGAGTATCTGCGCGAGGCTCGCAAGAACGATCTCGCAACCATTTTTCTGGCTGCGCCCACCTCGACCGACCAGCGCCTGAAGTTGATCGCGCAGGTTTCGACCGGCTTTATTTACGCCATTTCCCGCACCGGCGTCACCGGCGCGCGCCAGCAGATGACCGGAGACGCCAAGGCCCTGGTCAAGCGCATCCGCCGCTTCACCAAACTTCCGGTTGCCGTCGGTTTCGGAATCTCAACCCCGGCGCAGTTCGCGGCCGTCGGCAAATTCGCCGAAGGGGCGGTCGTCGGCAGTGCCATCGTGCGGTTGATCGAACAAAATCCGGGACGGGAAGCCGCGACTGTGGCAGAATTTGTAAGGCAGCTGTTCGCTGTTAGCTGTTAGCTTTTGGCTTTTTGTCGAAACATCCTAGATCGTTTTCTTAGCGCGCCGATGATTGGCCGTAGTCTTTGGATTTCGACGGGTGAGCTAGGAGCCAAGAGCGAACAGCGAACAGCGAACAGCAAAACAGCTTCCATGGACATTTCCGATTGGCGCAAGAAGATCGACGACTTGGACCGGAAACTGGCGGCGTTGCTCAACGAGCGCGCCGCCGCTGTAATCGAAATTGGACGGCTGAAACGCAACACCGGTCTGCCCATTTACGAACCCGGCCGCGAGCGCGAGGTGATCGACAACGTGCAGCGCAGCAGTACTGGTCCATTAGGCGAGCGCGATCTAGCGCAGATCTACGAGCGAATTATTGACGTAATGCGCACCATCGAAAAGCACGAAATCGTTCCCAACTCCGGACTCACGGTTCGCGACACGGGCATCGATTCGCAATTGAAGGAATAGAACTGACCTGATCAATGGTTTTGGGAGAACACGGCTTAACAGGCTGCGGAAAAAGTCTAACTTCGCGCCCCAGCCCCTCAAGGGGCGTCTGATTGCGAAAGACTTACGGCATCGCTAAATCGATGCCCTGATACGAGCCTCTGAGGCCGGACATCACGCCTCAAGGACCGTTTATGAGATCAGTTCTAGAACATTTTGAGCCGAGCTGCGAACATGACTGCCCGCGTGCTCCGGCCGTGCAAAACGAGCGCACTCATGATTGTCGCAATGCAAGATTCGGCCAGTGAAGACCAGATCCAGCAGGTGATCGATCAACTGGTCCAATTCGGCTTTGAAGTCCACCGCTCCACCGGAGAGCGCCAGACCGTTCTCGGCGGCGTCGGGGTTCCTCATAATTTCGACGCCAGCGAAGTCGAAATGATGCCGGGGGTGCAGGCAGTTCACCGCATCACTTCACCCTACAAACTGGCCGGCCGCAATTTTCGTCCCGAAGGTACCGTAGTCAAATTTGCGAACGGGATTGAAATCGGCGGCAAGAAAATCGTCGTCATGGCCGGGCCCTGCTCGGTCGAATCCCGCGAGCAACTGTTCACCGTCGCCGGACTGATCGCCAATGCGGGAGCCCGCGTTCTCCGCGGCGGCGCCTTCAAGCCCCGCTCCTCTCCCTATTCGTTTCAAGGACTCGGCGCTGACGGCTTGAAATTACTGCGCGAAGCGGGCGATCGTTTCAAGCTGCTCGTCATCAGCGAAGTCATGGAGATCTCGCAGATCGAGCTGATGTTGCCTTATGTCGACATTTTTCAGGTGGGGGCGCGCAACATGCAGAACTTCAACTTGCTGCGCGAACTGGGCAAGGTCCGCAAGCCCGTGCTGCTCAAGCGCGGCATCGCGGCCACTATCGAAGAACTCCTGCTCTCCGCTGAATACCTGCTCGCCGGCGGCAACTACGAAATTATTCTGTGCGAGCGCGGCATCCGTACTTTCGAAACGTACACGCGCAACACCATGGACATTTCCGCGATCCCTATCATTCATAAACTCTCGCACCTGCCCATGACCGCCGATCCGTCGCATGGCACGGGACGGCGCGATAAAGTCGCTCCCATGGCGCGTGCCTCCGTGGCCGCGGGCGCCGACGCGTTGCTCATCGAGGTTCATCACCAGCCGGACAAAGCGCTTTCCGACGGTGCGCAGTCGCTTTATCCGGAACAGTTCGCGCAGTTGATGGACGAGCTCCGCATGATCGCGCCAGCGGTGGGACGCGAGATCGCGTAGAAACTAATTTGTAATTTGCGATTTGTAATTGGTAATTGGAAAACAAAATCCACAAATTGCAAATTACAAATCACAAATTTACCCATGGCCTTCAAACAAGTCACCATCATCGGAACGGGCTTGATCGGAGGCTCACTCGGCCTTGCCCTGAAGAAACGCCAGCTTGCCGGACGAATCGTTGGGTGCGATCGCGCTCCAGTTCTAAAGCGGGCCAAGTACTGCGGCGCCATCGAAGCTGGAACTTCCAATCCAACAGAGGCTGTGCGCGGAAGCGATCTGGTGGTGCTGGCAACACCCGTCATCCCGATCCTCGATCTGATCGGTCGGCTCGGTCCAGCGCTGTTCGCCAAGACGCTCGTAACCGATGTCGGCAGCACGAAGGCGCAAATTGTCGAGCGCGCCGCGAAATCGTTCGGACGAAGCGCCGGTCAAAGATTCCTCGCCGGGCATCCCATGGCAGGCAAAGAAAACGCCGGTGTGGAGTTTGCCGACGCCGATCTGTTCGAAGGTGCCGTCTGGTTCTTCACGCCGCTTCCCGGCCAGAACGTTCACGCTGGACTGTGCGGAGAATTTATCCACTGTGTGGAAAAGATCGGCTCCAGAATCGCGATTCTCGATCCCTCCGATCATGATCGCTTCTGCGCCTGGATCAGCCATCTGCCGCAGATGATCTCCACCGCTCTGGCCGCAGCGCTGGTCAACGAATTCGGCGCTGACGCGCCGGTGCTCGACATCGGGGGACGAGCCCTGCGCGAGATGACACGTATTTCCGGCAGTCCCTATTCGATGTGGCGCGACATCGCCATCACCAATCGCAAGAACCTGAGCGACGCGCTACAGAAGCTTGAGCAGCGCCTCGCGCACATCCGCGAGAATCTGGATTCGCGAGAACTGGCTGCGGAATTTGAGCGCGCACATCAGTTGAGGAAGAATCCGCCGCGGAGGCGTGGGGAGAAATCGAGTGATCGGGTGATCTGAGGTCACCCGACGGCCCGTAACTCGATGACCCGATTGTTGTAATTTCCTATAGAATTCTCCTGCTATGCATAAAGTCGTCGCGAGCGCTGCAGAGGCGATCCAGGACGTGTTTGAGGGAGCCACCATTATGATTGGCGGATTCGGTTTGTGCGGGATGCCTGAGAACCTGATCCGCGCTCTTGTCCACAAGGGCGTCAAGAACCTCAACACCATTAGCAACAACGTGGGCATCGATGGCGTCGGCATGGGGCTGCTTCTGGACAATGGGCAGATCCGGCGGCACGTCGGAACCTACGTCGGCGAAAACCGACTGCTTGAACAGATGGTGCTGAGCGGCAGCTTGCAACTCGAACTGGTTCCGCAAGGCACGTTTGCCGAGCGGATTCGGGCCGGAGGCGCGGGCATTCCCGCGTTCTTTACCCCCACCGGCGTGGGAACAGTGGTCGCCGAGGGCAAAGAAGTGCGCGAGTTCGACGGCCGCCCATACCTCATGGAGCGCGCGCTGACGGCCGACTTCGCCTTCGTCAAGGCATGGAAGGGCGACAAGTGGGGGAACCTGGTCTATCGCAAAACCGCGCGCAATTTCAATCCCATGATGGCCGCCGCGGCCAAGATCACCATCGCCGAAGTCGAACACCTGGTCGAACCCGGCGAACTCGATCCCGACCTGATTCATACGCCGAGCGTGTACGTAAAACGAATCTTCCAGGGTGAGCTGTTTGAGAAGAGAATAGAAAGACGGACGGTGAGAAAGTCAGTAGCGAGCAGCTAGCGGAGAGTCGTCGGTCGTTAGTCGTTAGTCGTTCGGGAATCACAGCCGATGCTCGGCGCTTGCCGACGACCAACGACCAACGACCGACGACTTGCTTCTCCTGCCGGACCAGAATCGAAGGAAACATGTCAACTTTACCGAAGACCACAAAAGGCACCGACAAACGCGAACGCATCGTGCAGCGCGTTGCCCGCGAATTGCGCGACGGATTTTACGTCAACCTCGGCATCGGATTGCCGACGCTGATTGCCAACTCTGTTCCGCCGGGCCTGGACGTGATTTTTCAATCCGAGAACGGCATGCTTGGCATCGGGCCGTATCCTCTCGAAGGCACGGAAGACGCGGACCTGATCAACGCGGGAAAAGAAACGGTCAGCGAACTGGCGGGGACCTCCTACTTTTCGGGCGCCGATTCTTTCGCGATGATTCGCGGCGGGCATATTGACCTCAGCGTGCTGGGCGCGATGGAAGTCGACGAACTTGGCAGCCTTGCGAACTGGATGATTCCGGGCAAAATGGTCAAAGGCATGGGCGGCGCCATGGACCTGGTTGCGGGAGCACGGCGCGTGATCGTCGCCATGGAACATGCGACCAAAGATGGGCAGCCGAAGATCCTGAAGAAATGCACACTGCCCCTGACCGGCGTGAAGGTTGTGGACACAATTGTCACCGAGATGGCTTATATCCGAGTTACACCAGAAGGCTTGCTGCTTGAAGAGATTGCTCCCGGCCTGACGGTAGAAGACGTCCAGAAAGCGACCGGAGCAACGTTGCGGGTTAGTGCTGAGCTGAAGACGATGTAGGCGGTGAAACTCAGTACTCGGCTTTCCGGGCACAACCCCTAAAGGGGCATCTCAATGCAAAGAACTTACGGCATCGCTAAAGCGATGCCCTGATACGAAACTTGAGTTTTTCAGCAATCTGTTCAGCCGCTGACGGGTCGGGGCTGCGGCGTTCAACACGAGTTTCAGCAACCTGATGACAGTAGCCAGCCGGCACCGCATTCCCCGTGCTATCGTAGAAATTCATGTCCACCGCACGGCAAGAACTATTAGAAATGCTGGCGCACAAGTCATTTCGCCTGGGCGAGTTTCAGTTGTCGTCAGGCGGCACCAGCGACTATTACATAGATTGCCGCACTACTACGCTCGATGCCCGTGGCGCGCAACTGGTTGGCCGAGTCTTCCTTGATGAAATGCGCGGCCAAGGGTGGCACGCCGACGCCATCGGCGGACTGACCTTGGGTGCCGACCCCATTGTCGTGGCCGTCGCTGTCACTAGTGGAACTCTGCACGGCTTTCTCGTGCGTAAGGCGGAGAAGCAGCACGGCACCGGCCAGCGCATCGAAGGCTTTCGCGAAAAAGGCGCGCGCGTGGTAATTGTGGACGATGTTTGCACCACCGGATCCTCCACCGTGCAAGCCATCGAAGCGGCACGAGAATTCGGCTTTAGAGTCGTGGGTGTGATGTGCCTGGTCGAGCGCGAAGATGCCCACGGCCGCCCGAACGTGGAGAAAGCCGCTGCGCCCGCACCGTTCATTTCCGTTTTCACCGCCAACGATGTACGCCGCGAGCACATCGCGCAA
Source organism: uncultured Acidobacteriaceae bacterium (assembly GCA_963797885.1). Taxonomy (GTDB): domain Bacteria; phylum Acidobacteriota; class Terriglobia; order Terriglobales; family Acidobacteriaceae; genus Acidiflorens. The sequence continues at coordinate 36,742 of CAWCRQ010000046.1, forward strand.
CGCGAGGCCAACGCTGCGAAATGATTCCCGACGGATATACAGACTTGGCCCCAGGAAAAATCGCGTCGGTTGTGACCTACCTCGAGATGCTCAAACGGCCTCCACTCCCTGACGTCTCATCGAGCGGAGTGCGCTTGCTGCCGATGCAAAATCCCAAGCTCGATTGGTATCGCGCTCGTTACCGGCGCGCAGGTGCGGCATGGTTGTGGTTCAGCCGTCTGGAGACGACGGACGAGCAATTGGCAGCGGTGTTGCATCGTGCCACCACCGAACTGTTTGTTGGCGAACGCGAGGGAGGCGAGATCGGGATTGTGGAATTGGATCGTTCCCAGCCTCCAAATGTTGAGATCACAAGCTTCGCATTGTTCGCCGAGGCCATTGGGAAAGGCCTGGGTCGCCCTTTCATGACCAAGTTGCTTGACCGAGCGTGGAGTAACTCGACGGCGCGGGTCTGGTTGCACACTTGCACGCTCGACGGTCCGACGGCGCTGAGTTTCTATATGAAGTGCGGCTTCCGACCCTACAAGCGGGCAATCGAGGTGGCGGACGATCCTCGCATCCGCGGCATTCTGCCGGAGGATGCCGCGCCACAGGTCCCGATTATCCGTTAATCTAAAAGACGGCCTTGACCTATACAAACTTATATCCAAACCTTATGATTCAAACCCTCGAATGGACTCCCCGCGGCGTAGTCTTCATCGACCAGACGAAGCTGCCCACCGAAGAGGTGTATGTAACCTGTACCACGCACCAGCAGGTTGCCGATGTGATCCGCAACATGGTTGTCCGGGGAGCGCCCGCCATTGGCGTGGCCGCTGCCATGGGCATCGCACTGGGCGTAAGAAATTCCACAGCGGAGAATGCCGCCGACCTTAAGAAAGAGTTCGATCAGATCTGCGAAATTATCCGGCAGACGCGCCCCACCGCCGTCAACCTGTTTTGGGCGATCCGGCGCATGACGGAGAAATTCGAATCGCTCCGCTTACGCCCCATCGCGCAGATTCAGCAAGCGCTGATCGAAGAAGCCCAGCGCATGCACGCCGAAGATATCGCCGCCAACCAGGCCATGGGACGCCACGGCGCCGCCCTCATGCCGTCGAGCGGAGGCGTGCTCACGCACTGCAATGCCGGAGCGCTCGCCACCGCCGGCTACGGCACTGCGCTCGGCGTCATCCGCGCGGCGGTCGAGCAAGGCAAGAAAATTCACGTCTACGCCGACGAGACGCGTCCCTTTCTGCAGGGCTCGCGCCTCACCGCATGGGAGCTGATGAAGGACGGTATCCCCACCACCGTCATCTCCGACAACATGGCGGGAGCTATGATGCAGCAAGGCAAAATCGGAGCCATCGTCGTCGGCGCCGACCGCATTGCCGCCAACGGAGACGTGGCCAACAAAATCGGCACCTACACGGTGGCCGTCCTCGCGAAAGAGCACGGCATCCCGTTCTATGTTGCGGCCCCGATTTCAACCGTCGATCTCGCCACGCCTGATGGGAGCAAGATTCCCATCGAGCAGCGCAACGCGAGAGAAGTTACGCACATCGGCGGCAGGCAGATGACGCCCGACGGAGTCGGGATCGAGAATCCTGCGTTTGACGTGACTCCCGCTAAATATGTAGCCGCCATCATCACCGAACGCGGCATCGCCCGCGCGCCGTACATGGAGTCTCTGCGCCAGTTGGCGGGGCAGGTCCAAGAAACTCGCTGAACCTCGAGACCCTGCGGCAGGGCATCGCTATTCGCAAGGCCGCCGTGCGACACTCTTTGCAGGGCATTCCGAGAGCACCTTCGGGTACCAAACTTCATGCGCATTGTCATCGCGGGCGGCGGGACTGGCGGGCACGTTATTCCGGCGCTGGCCATCGCTCAACAGCTTAAGAAGCAACTTGGCGCCGAGGTTCTTTTTATTGGGACGGCTCGCGGGATTGAGACGCGACTGGTGCCTCAGGCAGGGTTTGCTCTAGAGCTGATTCAGGTCGGCGCGCTGAAAAATGTCAGCCTAATGACGCGGGCGAAGACGATGTTCGATTTGCCGCGTGCGATTGCGGCTTCTTCCCGGATGCTCTCGGAGTTCGATCCCGAGGTGGTGATTGGAGTCGGGGGTTACGCCTCCGGACCGGCGATGGTGGCTGCGATTCGGCGGCGGCTTCCGACGCTGGCTTTTGAACCTAACGTTGTGCCGGGATTTGCCAATCGCATGATCGCGCGCTGGGTTTCCGCGGCGGCGGTGCACTTTGAAGAAACCTGCCGGTATTTTCCTAACTGCCGGGTGACGGGTGTGCCGGTGCGCGAAGCGTTCTTTGCGATTCCACCGAAATCTATTTCTTCGGGAGTCGCGGGCACGCCCACGCTGCTGGTTTTTGGAGGCAGTCAGGGTGCACGCGCCATTAACCAAGCGATGATCGAGTCGCTGGCGGGCCTGCGCGCGAGGATTCCCGGGATTCACATCATTCACCAGACTGGGCAGCGCGATTATGAGCATGTGCTGGCCTCTTATCAGCAGTCGGGAATCTCGGGCGAGGTCCACAAGTTCATTGACGATATGCCGGGAACCTTCGGGCGCGCCGATTTGCTCGTCTGCCGTTCGGGCGCGAGCACGGTCGGCGAGATTACGGCGGCAGGCAAGCCGGCGATTTTCGTGCCGTTCCCGGCGGCCGCGGATGATCATCAAAATGTGAACGCGCGGGCGCTGGAACGCGCGGGCGCTGCGGTGGTGGTCGAAGAAAGCAATTTGGGCGCGGCTTACCTGGTCGATACGATTGCAGCCCTGATCGGCGATGCGCGGCGGCTGCAGGGGATGTCCGCGGCGGCGAAGTCTTTGGCGCATCCTAAGGCAGTTGAGGAGATTGCTGAGATGGTGGTGCGGCTGGCTGCGGTCGAACATTGAACGCGGAGTTCGCTGAGAAAAGCTTAACCGCAGAGGTCACAGGGAAAGCACAGGGGGAAGGCCTAGTTCGCCTGGCATTCTCTACGTCTCGGCGATGATATGGTCTATCATCAGTGTTTTTGCGACTAAGTTCTTATGTTCGCCAAGATTCAGCGCATTCATTTCGTGGGTATCGGTGGCATCGGCATGAGCGGGATTGCCGAGGTGCTGCTGAATCTTGGTTATCAGATTTCCGGTTCCGACCTGAAAACTTCGGCGGTCACACAGCGACTTGATGCTTTGGGCGCGGCCATTTTTGAGGGACACGCCGCCGCGAACATTGCCGGCGCGGACGTTGTGGTTACGAGTTCAGCAATCCCGGTCGAAAATCCTGAAGTTGCCGAAGCTCGGCGGTTGCATGTACCGGTGATTCAGCGCGCCGAGATGCTCGCCGAGCTGATGCGGTTGAAGTACGGCATCGCGATTGCCGGCATGCATGGGAAGACCACTACGACTTCGATGGTCGCAGCTGTGCTGGCGGCTGGTGGCCTCGACCCTACGGTCGTGGTTGGAGGGCGCGTGGACGCGATGGGCTCGAACGCGCGGCTCGGCAAGTCGCAATACCTGGTTGCTGAGGCGGACGAAAGTGACCGGTCGTTCCTGAAGCTTTCGCCGATTCTCTCGGTGGTCACGAACATTGACCGCGAGCACATGGACTGCTACCGCGACATGCACGACGTTCGCCGTACGTTCCTCGAATTTATGGAGCGTGTTCCGTTTTACGGCATGGTCGTCGGCTGCAATGATGACGCGGTGCTGCGGCGCTTGTTGCCGCGAGTGCATCGCCGCGTGACAACGTACGGAACAAGTAAGGGGTCGGATTTCCTGATCCGCACGGTGTCGTCGGTTGGCGCCGGAGAGCACAGTCCGCTCGTCCGCTTCCAGGTGACTTACAAAGAGAAAAATCTCGGAGAGTTCACGCTGCACGTGCCGGGCACGCACAACGTGCTGAACGCGACGGCGGCCATTGCGGTGGGCACGGCGCTCGACATTCCCGCGGAGACGATCCGTTCCGCGCTTGACGGTTTTCGCGGCGTGGACCGCCGCTTCCATTTCAAAGGGGCAGTGGCGGGCGTCAGCGTGATTGACGATTACGGCCACCATCCGACGGAAATCCGGGCCACGCTGGCGGCCGCTCGCCAGTGCGGATTCCGCCGCGTGCATGTGATCTTCCAGCCGCACCGGTTTACTCGCACTCGCGATCAGATGGATGAGTTCTCGACCGCGTTCGCCGACGCCGACACGATATGTTTACTCGACATTTATCCGGCCAGCGAGAAGCCCATCGAAGGCATAACGGCGGAAGTCCTTGCCCGCCGCATTGCTGGGGCAGGGAAGCGGAGGGTGGAGTACGCTTCCTCTTTTTCCGACGCCGTCGCCATGGTTGCCGCGCTTGCCCAACCGGGCGACATGGTGCTGACGCTGGGGGCTGGCAGCGTCTCGCAGTTGGGGGCGATGCTTCTGGAGACGTTGGAGAGTGCAGCGACTCCAAAGTGGTCATGACCGCGGGCAGCTGCCGAGCTGTGCTCGGCTTGGACCCTTCGACTTCGCTCAGGGCAGGCTCACGGGGGCGCCCGTCCCCACACGAGCCGCAGCGTCCCCACGCTCGCATCCGAACCAACTTGGCACTGTTTCAATTCGCGAAAAGCAGTTATAGTGATTTTGCTCAGCGGTTTTCTGTTCACAACTGACTCGACGAGTGGCGCGGAAATCAAGTTCTACCGCGGTACAGGAAGATTTGTATCCGCTTCCCAGCGAAGTTTCTCAGCACCAGGCTCCCGAGCGCGAGCCCTTCGACGACGCACGGCTGGTCGATTTGGAAGCGGAGCAGGAATCCCCATTTCTGCGCGGGCAAAAGCGCGTCTCTGTCCGCCGCGGATCACTCCCCCCAAAGACTGCCAATCGGCTGATGTGGGTCGCGGCGGCACTCGTCGTTCTTGCGATTCTGGGAGCTGCCGGCTTGGGCCTCTACCGCTACGGGAAGCACTCCTGGCGTTTTCGCATCGATTCGAGCGACCAGATTGAAGTTGCCGGCGCCGAGCACGTCGCGCACGCGCAAATCATGGAAGTGATGGGCGGAGATATTGGCCGCAACATTTTTTTCGTCCCGCTCGCGCAGCGCAAGCAGCAACTGGAGCAGATTCCGTGGGTGGAATCGGCGAGCGTGATGCGCTTTGCGCCGAATCGCCTGCGCATCGAGATTCATGAACGCACGCCGGTTGCCTTTGCCCGCGTCGGCGCGCACATCTCGCTGATCGACGCGGAGGGTACGCTGATGGAACTTGCTGCAAGCGGCAAGCACAAGTATTCGTTTGCCGTAATTGCGGGCATGAATGCCGGCGAGCCGCTCTCCACCCGCGCCGCGCGGATGAAGAATTACAACGAACTGGTTCGCGAACTCGATTCCGGCGGCGCCCATTATTCCCAGGAACTGAGCGAAGTGGATCTCAGTGATTCCGAGGACGTGAAGGTGCTGGCCGCCGATTCGAACGGCGAAGTGCTCGTGCATCTCGGCTCGGGGAATTACCTCCAGCGCTACAAAACCTATGTAACGCATGTGCAGCAGTGGCGGCAGCAGTTCGACAAGCTCGAATCGGTGGACTTGCGCTACGACGGCCAGATCATCGTGAATCCCGACCTCGAGGGGATGGCTCGGCAGCCGGCGTTAACGCCAGCAGCGGCAAAAATGGCGATGGCAGCGGGAGTGAAAACTGCGGCGATCGTGAATTACGAGAAATATGTGACGCATCCCGTGCCGGCGACTCCGGCGAAGAAGGAAGCGAAGCCCAAGGCAAAAGCCCGGGCAAAAGTCGCTGTTCACCATTCTTCGGCTAAACAAGCTACGGCTAAAGCAGCTCCGGCTAAGCATGCTTCGGCTAAACCTTTTCCGGCCAAACCAGCGTCGGTTAAACCGGCTCCAGTTAATCGAGCGCCAGCCAATCACGCCGCGCTGAAGCCGAGGGAGAAAACGGCGACGGTCGCGGTCGCCAAGAATAGAGCGGCGCCGCATCCGGTTGCGTCCACGTCGTCCGCCAGACAAAAGAAACCGAGCGCCGCTATTCGGAAGGAGACTCCGCAGAACTAGCGGGCATCATCTTTACCATTATGCCGAGCCTTATTTATGTTGAATCATGAGCCCAATTTCATCACCGCCGTTGACGTAGGCAGCGCCAAGACTTCAGTTCTGGTAGCCGAACTGAGCGAGAACGGATTGCGTTATCGCGGCCACGGAATCAGCGAATCGCGAGGTCTGCGCAAGGGTGTCATTACCGATCTCGACAAGGCCGTCAGCAGCATTCAGAAAGCGGTGGAGCATGCGGAAGATGTGGCCGGCATTCCGATCGAGCATGCGCTGGTGGGCATTGGGGGCGCGCACATCCGCGGAATGAACAGCCACGGCGGCGTTACTTTCGGCGCTCGGGCGCGCGAGATTGGCCGGGACGAAATCCGTCAGGCCGTGGACAAGGCTCGCACTGTGCCCTTGCCCGGCGATCGCGAAATCCTCCATTTGCTGCCGCAGGAGTTCATTCTCGACGATCAGCCGGGCGTGCAGGATCCGACGGGCATGATGGCCACGCGGCTCGAAGTGCGCGTGCACATTGTGACTGCTTCTTCAAGCGCTACGCAGAATCTGGTGACTGCGGTGAACCGGGCTGGTGTCCATGTGGACGACACCATCTTTGAGCCGCTCGCTTGCGCGGACTCGGTGTTGCGGTCGGACGAACGCGAACTTGGCGTCTGCCTCGTCGATCTTGGTGCAGGGTCGTGCGATCTGATCGTTTTTCAGCAGAGCGCGGTCGCGCACACGGCCGTCATCCCGGTCGGCGGCGACCACTTTACCAGCGACCTCTCAGTCGGCATGTGTACGGGGCTGGCGGACGCGGAGACGCTCAAGAAGAATTTTGGCAACGCGGTGCCGACGCTTATTCCCGAGGGCAATGAAGTCGAGGTGCCGTCGGTGGGAGACCGGCCCTCGCGCATGATGCCGCAGCGCATGGCCGGCGAGATTCTGGGGCCGCGCGCTCGCGAACTTTTCGAGCTGCTGCGCGACAACCTGCGCCATGCCGGCGTTCTGGAACACTGCATCGCCGGATTCGTGTTGAGCGGCGGAGCCTCGAGGCTTCCGGGCATTCTCGACGTGGCGGAATCCGTGCTGCGGAAAGCGGCGCGTCTTGCCTGGCCGACGCCCATGGCGCGAATGCCGTCCTTTCTGGCTGAACCGGAGTTCGCGACGGTGTTGGGCATGGCGTATTACGGCCACCGGGCACGGCTTGCGCGCGGCTTGCAGGAGCCCGGATTTGGTTCGCGCATGAAAGCGCTGTTTGCGAGGAAGGGCGCGTAGAGATTGTGGTGGCCGGGCGGGGGCGCCCGGCTCTCCACTGGCAACTGAGAACTGATTTACGAGGTGACGTATGACTGAAGACAACGGACTCCGCATCTGCTTCCACGAAGAAGCCCGCAACGACGCTCGCATCAAGGTCATCGGCGTCGGGGGCGGCGGCAACAACGCGGTCAATCGCATGATTGACTCGGGCATGGAACACATCGAATTCATTGTGGCCAACACCGACCTGCAGGCTCTGAGGATGTCGCACGCCGCTACCAAAATTCAACTCGGAGTAAAGCTGACCAACGGACTTGGCGCCGGCGCGAATCCCGAGATTGGCCGCAAAGCCGCGCTCGAAGATTCGGATAAACTCATCGAGGCAATGGAAGGCGCCGACATGGTTTTCGTCACCGCCGGACTCGGCGGCGGTACCGGCACCGGCGCGGCGCCGATCATCGCCTCGCTGGCCAGCGAAATGGGCGCGCTCACGGTCGCGGTGGTTACCAAGCCTTTTGCCTTTGAAGGCAAACGCCGCATGCAGCAGGCGGAGCGCGGTATTTCCGAACTTATGGAGTCGGTCGATACCACCATCGTGATCCCGAACGAAAAATTGCTCGCCGTGGCTGAGAACGCGGGCTTCTTCGAGTCCTTCCGCGTTGCCGACGATATTCTTCGTCAAGGGGTGCAGGGGATTTCCGACATCATCACCATTCCGGGCATCATCAACCGCGACTTTGCCGACGTAAGGGCCATCATGGCGGGCATGGGGTATGCGGTGATGGGCACGGCTACGGCTTCCGGCGCGCATCGGACGGTGGAAGCCGCGCAGCGCGCCATCGCTTCGCCGCTGCTCGAAGCGGGCGCGATCGACGGAGCCCGCGGCATTCTCATCAACATCACGGGCTCGAATTCGCTGAAGCTGGCCGAGGTGCAGCAGGCTTGCACGATCATCCAAGGCGCCGCTCACGAAGATGCCAATATCATTTTCGGCGCCGTTCTCGACGAGAAGATGAAAGACTCGGTCAAGATCACGGTGATCGCAACCGGCTTTAGAGAGGCCGACATTCGCCGTCCGCGCCACCACGAGAACTACGATCCGGTCATATTATCGAGAGAAGTTTCGCGAGAAGTTTCAAATCAAGTTTCACGCCAGCGGGATCATTTCCGCGAGCCCGAACCGGCGGCCGATCCCGAGCCGGAATTTGTGCCCGAACCGAGCTTCGAGCCAGATCCCGCGCCGGTGGCTTTTCAGGATTCGGATCCGGTTGGTGCGCCGCATGCAGCAGAGGTGATTTCGCTCGATGCGATGCGGTCCACCGCTCCCAGCTATCAGGCGGAGGATCTCGACATTCCGGCTTTCCTGCGGAAACGCAGCGAAGTGATGTAGGGGAAGGGCACTCCCGGCGGGTGCGCTGCGGAGGAGGTCGAGTGTCAACAATCAGGGGCGACCCTGACATCTGATGGATCACTTCCTGGCGTCGATCCAGGCGTTGATCTCTGCTTCCAGCAAGTCGAGCGGCAGCGGGCCCTGATCGAGTATCGCACTCGCCGGGTGAGAATTCAGAAATTTGGGGGTACCCCCCCCCCCCCCCCCCCCCCCCCCCCAAATTGCGTTAAGTTGTTCACAGTAAAGCAGTTAGAGGCAAAATATTCAAAAGATAGGACTTGGCGTTGAATTTTGCTGTTTGGCGTGCACTTGCGGGGGTGGTGACCGGGGCCATATGTTGTCAAATAGCGGTGAAAGGTTTGCGGCCGGAAATGCGTTCGTCTCTGGAGACTGGCACAGTTCTCGGTGGTGCACTGTCGAGGTATCTTCGCACCGATTGGGGAGTAAGTCTGTGATGGCTCGTACATCGCGTTGGTGATGAAAAAGGTCAACGGCCCCGCCCAAGCAAAGCTTGACGGGGCACCCTCACGAGTTCAAACGACTGCGCTGGTCCGGGCCACCCGCCCACAACACCTCTTGTATCTCTTACGACTACCGCACGGACACGGCGAATTCCGGGAAGTCGGAGGTGCGCGAAATTCCCTATCCGTCGTTTTGGGATACTCCTCAATGCAACCCGAAGTTTTGTTGGTTCGGTCTAGCAATCCAAGTTTGATCCGAATGCTCTCGACGTCAGCATACTTCTCAGCGTCCCATTGTGACGCATCATAGTAGATGACATCTTCCGATCTCCCAGCTGCGGCGCCGATCCCTGACTCCGTTGCGATCCCCACGATGTGCCGTGCACTTGGATACTTGACATGAACAGCACGACAGTAAGCCGTCAGTAGATTTAGCCGACTATTTCGATACTGATGTTCGGACATCCCGGAGGGCCACGGCAACAGAACAAATACGTAGTATGGGTCACCTGGATAGGATGGCTCTACTACCCTAGCCGCTCTTTCTGACGCGGGCGTCTCGTGCATTTTCTCGAGAAGGGCATTTGCCAGCAGCCTTCTGCGAGTCCTGAATTCGCGAGCCATAAAGCGCAGCACTCTTTCCTTGTCTGCGGTTCCCAAGTCGCTAGGAAAATATTCGGTGGCACGCATCACGTTTCGCGAAAACTTTTCAATGAGCCTGTCCCACGCATAACTTATTTTGTTAGCGTCTAGTTGAGCCTGTCGCTGGGGATGCTTAGCAAAGCTAAACCAATGCGTCTCATCAACTGCGATACCATCGATGTTGTCAGGTATTAGAAAATCGTGTTCTTCGTGTTGATTTGCGTTGCTCAAGTACCATGCCAACAAATTCTCTTCCCCGGCTACAACAATCTTTCGTCCACTTTGGAATAGGGCCTCTTTTTTTGTTAGGTACCAAATAAAATCAGTGACCGTATCAACCGTTCGCAGTACGAAGTCAAGTGTGGTGTCATCCAGAACGTGAACGAATCCCTTGGACCGCTCAGTCGGCCAGCCGATCGTGAATGGTGCGTTGTGCTGCGCCTCGCCAACCAATTCCGAAGAAAGCGCTAAGCTACCGGTGCCGCCGAATACATCACAGCATGCTTCCGAGATCCCGTGTGCGACGACGATTCGATGAATAATTGCCGTGCGAGCATCAGGTATCGATATCGGAAACGGTTTCGTGCAAGCACGATCAAGAAATAGGCGACTGGGAAAGCTTCTGATCCATCGCTCGGCTCCCAGAACCTGCTTCGCGGACTCCTTGACTGTCCTGCGAAACCACCTCCTCCAGTTGACTTCAACATCACCATTCTTTTCAAATTTGCAGTGCTTGTCGGAAAAAATGATGATGTGTTTATCGAAGATGACGAGCAAATCACAAACTTCCTTTCCCTCACGCCTCGATTTTGCTCCTCCTCCGCCCTGGTCCCTGTAGATTCCCGGATAGCTCCAAAGCGACAGGAAGGTCTTATCGCACAACTGTTTCAAATATCTCTCCGACGTTGTCTGACCCTGAGATCGAACAATTCCAGAGGGTACGACTTTGTGGTCACCACCCACAGTTCACGCTCCTTTGGGGCTGGCCCAGCCTTTCCTCATTTTAATCCTCGAGGGTGCCCCGCTCTTGTCGCGTCTTTTGCGACAGGGCGGGGATTTTGATCTCCGTGAGTTGAGGATGCCAAGTCAAGTTCCCCGCCCTGTCCCTGCAAAGAACGCAGGGACAAGGACGGGGCAGCCGCTGGATTTTGAGATTTTATTTGGAAAGGATGGGCCAGCCCCCGAAAAGTCACAGGCGTCACAGCAGCCCCTTCTTCTTCCAGCGGGCAACGGCCTTTGCGGCAGCTCGGCGGTCGGAGGCGTTGCACTGGGCTAGTGTAGTGTCCCGGAAATACGCGAACAAAGCCGGGGACTTGGTCCGAGGCTAAGCGAGGAGTTTCGTGGTGCAAACAAAATACATAGGTCCTTCGCTTCGCTCAGGATGACAACTTAGTTTAATGTACGAACTTACGGGACACGACACTAGGAGCCCGTGGTGAAAGTGAGAATCCGCCGTTCAACTCCCAATTTACCAGTCTTTGTCATCCCGAGCGAAGCGAGGGATCTGCATTCTGCGGCGAACTGCAGATCCCTCGCTTCGCTCGGGATGACAATTCATAAAAAGTTTCTTGTTCCGCTACGTCCGCGCGGATGTGCAAACTGATGCAGTAACCTAGTACCTTTCAAGGTAACAAGGCGATCCCATTACCAAGGTGCCTGTCCCTCTCACGAAATCCGCTTTAACTGCAATTTAGTCAGATAGTTATCGCGTAGATTCCGCTCTTGACACCTTTACACTTTGGCATTGCGTCGAACTACTAAATCGCCTACTATCGGACAGTTGCAGGAGAGGCGCCTTCGGTTTAGTGATTTGGCGAGGCTTTTGCATCCAATCAACTAGGCCGACAGATGGACTAAAGCAGTAGATTGGCCGAGTACGACCGGGGATGGTGAAGTGAAGTTAAGGGCCTGGTTTCTTCGTCTCGCATTTTTCTTGGGAGTGGCAATATTGCTGGAAGCGAGTGGCCTCGCGGCCAGTGTCAACCCGCGCGCGCTCACACCGCGCAGAAAAGCTCGCGGGGTTACGGAAAATCAGCACGCAAAGAGGCGCATGCGAACCCTGGCTCGGAGCCGCGTTCCGCGCTCGCCATATGCCAGGACGCGTTCTTCCGCCACGCGTTTTTCGGGCCGTTCTTCCGGCACACGTTCTTCCGGCACACTTTATTCCCGTGCCGCTTATTCCCGTACATCTAGCCGCCATCGTTATTACGAGCGTTTCCACACCAGTTCGTTCGCATCCGATATTACCGAAGGTGACGTGACTGCCGGCGAAGATCCCGTGGTTCGTCAGGCCGCGATCGATGCCCTGGGCAACATGAACGGCACCGTGGTCGCGATCGAGCCGACCAGCGGACGCATCCTCGCGATGGTTAATCAGAGGCTCGCGCTTTCCAGCGGCGCGCAGCCGTGCTCGACCATCAAACTTTCCGTGGCGCTGGCGGCACTGAGCGAAGGCGTGATCGACGAGGACACTGAAGTTTCGCTCGGGAGCCGCAGCCGCATGAATCTTACGGAGGCGCTGGCGCACTCGAACAACGCCTACTTCGAAGCGGTCGGGCGCAAGCTGGGCTTCGAAAAAGTGCAATACTACGCGCACCAGTTCGGACTCGGCGAACTCGCCGGCTATTACATTCCCGGCGAGCAGTTGGGCACTTATCCGGAAGTAGAAATTCCTGCCAAACTTGGTGGCGTCAGCAAGATGTGCTCATTTGGCGAGGGCATTTCGATGACTCCGCTGCAACTGGGCGCGCTGGTGACTGCGATTTCAAACGGCGGCACGCTCTACTACCTGCAACATCCGACCAGCCCTGAGGCCGTCGCGAATTTCCAGCCCCGCGTTAAGCGCCATCTCGACATCGAGCCCGTGATTCCCGAACTCTCCGACGGCATGGCCGGAGCCGTCGCATACGGCACGGCGCGCAGCGTGCGTTTGAACTTTAACGAGGAATCGATCTTAGGCAAGACTGGCACGTGTTCGCACGCCGGCACGCGCTTCGGATGGTTTGCCTCCTATGCCAACACCGACATCGGACGCATTGTGACCGTCGTCTTCCTGCAGGGCGGACGTCCCACGTTCGGGCCTAAAGCGGCGGAGATCGCGGGCCGCATGTACCGCAATCTTTACGATCACAACTTCTTTCTGGCGGGGGCAACTGGAATCACCCCAGCTGAACCGGTGCAGAAGGCCAGTAGCGTAAGTACGCGGCAGTAATTCCCGCATCGGACGCTCACCTGAGGCGCTAGAGCAAATCCAGAGTTGCTGTGACCCCACGCGGTTGCCGAGCTGCGCTCGGCTTGGACGGTCGAGGGCGGCCGCCCCTACGCGAGCGGGGTACGGCAATTCTGAATTCGCATCCCTTACCGCTTTACCTCGTCCTTGGCGACTACGCCGTCCCTGATGGAGACGATGCGGTGGGCGTACTCGGCGATGTCGTGCTCGTGGGTGACGAGAACGATGGTGTTGCCTTCGGCGTACAGGCGATCGAACAATGCCATGATCTCGTTTCCGGTTTGTGAATCGAGGTTGCCGGTCGGTTCGTCGGCGAGGATGATGGCCGGCTTATTGACCAAAGCGCGGGCGATGGCCACGCGCTGGCGCTGTCCGCCGGAGAGTTCATTGGGCTTGTGGTTCATGCGGTCTTCCATGCCGACCGACGTGAGAGCGGCCTTGGCGCGCTGGGCGCGCTCTTCAGAAGGAACTCCGGCATAGATCAGCGGCAGTTCCACGTTGTGCAGCGACGTGGCACGGGCTAGCAGATTGAAGGTCTGGAAGACGAACCCGATTTCCTTGTTGCGGATGCGGGCCAGTTCGTCGTCGTCGAGTTCGCTGACCAATTGTCCGTTGAGCCAGTATTGGCCTTTGGAAGGCGAGTCGAGACAGCCGATCAGGTTCATCAGGGTGGACTTGCCGGAGCCGGACGGACCCATGATGGCGACGTATTCGTTGCGCTGGATGCGCAAGCTGATGCCGCGAAGCGCATGCACCTGTTCCGAGCCCATATCGTAGCTCTTCCACAGATCCTCGGTTGTGATCATGTAGGAGTTGGGCGCAGCCCAATTCTCGGGCTTATCGATTGGGAATACCTCGGCAGTGGCCATCTTGCTCTCCTTCTCCGGATCGGGCTTGGGCACGCATGCTCCTATAGCCGTTCTATCTTCGACGTTCCAACTCGTTAGAAGTTAGACCGCAGCCCCTAAAGGGGCGCCTCTTTCGAGGAACTTGCGGTATCGCTAAAGCGATACCCTGATACGAACCCAGAATCGCTACGCGATACCCTGATACGAACCCAGAATCGCTACGCGATACCCTGATACGAAACCCTTACCCTGATACGAAACCTAAAGTGGAGAGCCGGGCGTTCCGCCCGGCTGGACGGGTGAGGCGCCCGTCCCCACACTAGTTAGCCTTCATCTTCTTTTTTCGGGGTCGAGTTATCTATTTTGACATTGGTTCCCGGCTTCAGGGTACGTAAAACCTTGTAGCTGCCGGTGATCACTTCGTCACCCTCTTGCACGCCCTTGGTGACCTCAATATCCGTGGTGCCGCTGATGCCGGTATCGACTGGAACGAAGACGGCTTTCTTGTTGCGAATCGCGAACACGCCCTGCACTTCTTCCTTCTGCTTCGCGGCTTCCGCCGGAGCGCTGGCCGCCTGCACATTATTATTGCCTTTCCCCGCGTCTTTATCCTTGGGCACGAGATCCGCCTGGGTGCGGACGGTGAGCGCCTGAATCGGAATGCTGAGGACGCTGCTACGGGTCGCGGTCGTGATCTTGGCGGTCGAGGAGAGGCCTGGGCGCAGGTCTGCGGGCGGATCCGTGAGGGTCACGACGACTTTGAAGTCCTTGGCTTCCTCGCTGGTGGAGGTGGCCTGAGAGGTAGCGACACCGGTCGAGCGCACGATCGCGTTGTCCCCGATTTCGCTGACGATGCCGTGGAAGACCTTGTGGGGGATGGCGTCGATGGTCACGTCCGCGGGTTGGCCGAGATGCACGTTGACGATGTCGGTCTCGTCTACCTTGACCTCGGAGGTGATCACGGACATATCGGCAATCGTCATCAGCGTGCTGCCAGGTGAATTCTGGATTCCCATGACCACGGTCTCGCCTTCGCATACGGGAAGATTGGTGATTACGCCGTCAAAGGGGGCTTCGTAGGTAGTTTTTTGCAGCACGTCGGTAAACCGGGTCAGGTTGGCCTGATTCTGGGTGATGTGCTTGTCCGCCGAATCCTTCTGCGCCTTGGCTTGAGCCACTTTGGCTTCGGCTTGGGCGAGTCCGGCATCGGCCGACTCCCGTGCAGCTTTCTTCACGTCGTAATCCTGCTTGGCGATCAGGGCCGCGTGGTACAGGCCCTGAGCGCGGTCCCAATCGAGTTTGGCGTGGACGGCGTCGGACTTGGCGCGGTTCAGGTCCGCGAGCGAGGTGTTCAGGGCGGCATCGGCGGCGACGGCATCGGTTTGAGCTGCCTGCACGGATGCGCGCGTGGCATTGACATCGGCCAAGGACTGCACGTTCTCAAGCTGCGCCAGCAATTGTCCTTTTTGCACGCGGTCGCCTTCCTTGACGTGCAGCTTGACGATCCTACCCATGGCATTGGCTCCGATGTTCGCGTAGGTCTTGGGCTTGATTTCACCCGAGGCACTGACCACCGAGGCCAGGTTCTGCTTCTGCACTTTCCCGGTCTGCACCGTCACCAGGTTCTTCTGGCTCTGGTAAACCGTAACGGCGACGATGATGCCGAGCATCAGGGCCGCGCCCACCCCGATCAAGACTTTCTTCCAGGTCTTCATAACGAAGTTTTCATCCTAGGTCTTAACGACCGTCCCGCCCGAACTGCCTGCCCCGTCAGCAGACGCTACTGCATTTCCGGTTTGCCCCCAGCTACAGTGTCAGCGAAAACGCACCGTAGTTGCGCATAAACAGTTACGTTGAGACGAGGCGGAAAGTTCCCGAATTACCGCGAAACAGGCCCCTCCCCGCGTCGCTCCAGTGGGCTCAAAGAGGGGAGACGCGCGGCACGTTTCATTATACCGTGCCGAGTATCGGGTCATCCGGCCCACCGAGCGATCCCCGTTCGGCCGCAAGACGCGGAATCTTTAGGGAGTTAGAAGGGGACTCGGCGCAGGAAGTCTTTAATTCCGGCAGACCACTTCTTCTTGCCTTGTTGTATCCAATGAACATAGAATTAGACAACCGGAGCTTTTCGTTAGGTAGGCCCTTCTATGTTCTCCGTTGGCTTTCGAAATCGTTGCTCGGTTGGTGTGCTGGCGGGAGTGATGGTAGTTGGTTTGGTTGCCTTTTCCCAAGCCCAGGACAGGGACGTGAAGGGCTCTGATGACAAAGCGGCGGCGGCGCAGGGAAGCCAGACGGACCCGCTAAAGCGCCCGATCCCGGAAAAACAGAGGAAGGCCAACGCCAAGGCGCTCAAGATTGAGTTGAGCAAGACTTACAAGAAGTGGCTGGACGAGGACGTGCGCTGGATTATCACCGACCAAGAAAGATCCGCCTTCATGCAGCTCTCGAACGACGAAGAGCGCGACCAGTTCATTGAGGCCTTCTGGCAACGCCGCGATCCCACGCCGGACACCGAAGAGAACGAATTTAAGGAAGAGCATTACCGGCGCATCGCATATGCCAACGAGCACTACGCGGCCGGCATCCCCGGATGGAAGACCGACCGCGGCCGGATGTACATAGTGTTTGGGCCGGCGGATGAGATCGACTCTCACCCCTCCGGCGGCACTTACCAGCGCCCCATGGAAGAAGGCGGTGGCGAGACCTCGACCTTCCCGTTCGAAACCTGGCGCTATCGCTACATTGAAGGGATCGGGCAGGAAGTGATTATCGAGTTCGTCGATCCCTGCCTGTGCGGCGACTACCACATGACGATGGACCGCTCGGAAAAAGACGCCTTGAAGATGACCCCGAACGCCGGTTTGACGCAGTATGAGCAAATGGGCATGGCGAGCAAGACGAGCCGGTTCTCCAACGGTATGGAGCAATTAGGTACCGGGCCGATGAGTTCTGATTTGCAGGCCAAGCAATTCGACCGCCTGGAGCAGTTTGCCAAACTGCAGGCGGCGCCTCAGGTGAAGTTCAAGGATCTGGAAGAAATAGTCAGCCACAAGATCACCGTCAACCTGATGCCCTTTGATGTGCGAGCGGACTTCGTAAAGGTGACCAGCGACACGGTGCTGGTTCCCATCACGATTCAGATCAAGAACCGCGACGTGACCTTCCAGAACAAGGACGGCGTGGAGCGCGGCACCGTCAATATCTTCATGCGTGTGACGACGCTCACGGGCAAGATCGTACAAACTTTTGAAGAGCCGGTGCAGATCGACGTGCCGGTGGAACTGCTGCCGAAGACCGCCGAGAATGCTAACGTGTACTGGAAAGCGATCCCGCTGCGCATCAGCCAGAATCGCTACCGTCTGGACATCGTCGTCAAGGACGTGAACGGAGATCGCACCGGGAGTTGGAGCCGTGCGATCCAGATCCCGGACTTCAGCGAGGACAAGTTGAGCAGCTCAACCCTGATCATCGCCGATGTGATGGAACCAGTGGCGACGAAGAACGTGGGCACGGGCAGTTTCGTGATCGGGGCCATGAAGGTGCGGCCGCGGGTGGCGCCTTCCGACGGCAAGCCCATCTTGTTCAAGCGCAATCAGAAGCTGAATTTCTGGATGCAGGTTTACAATCTCAGCGTGGACGAGAAGACGCACAAACCTTCGGCCACGATCGAATACAATGTAACGGACGCCAACAACAAGGCCATCATTCATACCGTCGAGTCGACGGACACGATGGGCAATGTGGGCGACCAGGTCACGCTGCAGAAGACTCTTTCCGCCGCCAACCTGGCGCCGGGCTTGTACAAGATCGAGATCAAAGTGAACGACAACCTTTCCAAGCAGATGGTGGATCCAACGGCGACTTTCGCCGTCGAGTAAGCTTCTGCGTGGTTTCCCAAAGGTGGTGGGAGAGATGTTTCGAAAGCTCGGGTTCCTCCTAGTCGTTGCCGTCACTGTCACGACCGTGGCTCTTCCGGCATGGTCGGAAACTGCCCATGCGATCCCGGGTGCGATATCTGGATACGTTCGCGACGGGAGCGGCGCGCCGCAAATGGGCGCGGCGGTGGAAGTGCTCGGCTCGGCCGCGCAGGCGCTGAAGGTCTTCACCGACGATCGTGGCTTCTACTCGGTCGCAAGTCTGCTGCCCGGAACGTACAGCATCAAGGTGAGTGCGCCTTCGTTCCTCCCGGCGCTGCGCGAGAAGATTGCCGTGCGTGCCGGCGCGAAGCGGATGGTGAATGTCACGCTGACCACGCTGTTCGAGGCCATCCAGTTGGTTCCGCTGCGCAGTCCGGTCGACGATGACGACTGGAAGTGGACCCTGCGCTCGGTCGCTAACCGCCCTATCCTGCGCGTGCTTGAAGATGGCACTACGGTGGTCGCGCAGAGCGGGGAGTCAGCCGCCGACCACGACTTGAAAGGTTCGGTGACCTTCCTGGCAGGATCGCCCGGGCAAGGTTTCGGCAGTCCCTCGGATATGACTGCTGGTTTTGCCGTGGAGCGGTCGTTGCTATCGAGCGGCACTCTGCGCCTTAACGGCAACCTCGGTTATGAGCCCGACGGCCAGGGCATCCCGGCGGCAGTGCTCCGAACCACCTACACCAACCGCTTCAACGGTGTTTTTGAACCTTCGTTGGCGATTACGGCCCTCAGGCTGAATTCGCCTGACCTGAACACGATGCCCGGCGCCACGCTGCAAGCGCTGTCGGTAACCAGTTCGGATCGGATCGTCCTCGGCGACATGCTGGAGATGAAGTTCGGCAGCGAGTTGCAAACCATCCAATTTATGGGGCGGGTAAACTCCTTAAAGCCGTTCGGATCGGTCGATCTGCACATCACGCCGAACACGGTGCTGGAATACCAATACGCGACTTCAGTCCCGAATATGGAACTGGAGGATCGTTTCGGCGAGGATGGTTTCGATTCCGCTTCGTCGGACCTGAGCGAAACTGCGCCGCGCATGAGCATTACTGGGTTTTCTCCGGCGGTAGAGCGGGCCCATCACCAGGAAGTGTCGATCTCCCAGCGCATCGGCAAGAACAATGTGCAGGTCGCATTCTATGCCGACAGCCTCGCCGATCCGGTGCTTACCGGAGTTGGCGAAATGACGCCGGGCGAGATGGCGGCCCAATCGGGCGAAGTTTTGCCCGATGTGTACTCCGGCACGTTCAGCTATCAGGGGAACGATTACGCGACGCGCGGGATGCGAGTGGTGCTGCAGCGGAAACTGCTATCCGATCTGACCGCAAGTTTAGATTATGCCTACGGAGGCGTGCTCGACCTGTCGCGCCCCGACGTCCAACTACAAGACGCGCGGCAGTGGATTCGCGCGGAGCAACGCCAGGCTGTGGCAGCGAAGTTCAGCGGAACTGTGCCTAAGGCGAAGACGCGCTGGATCGCCTCCTATCGTTACACGGGCGGCCACACGTTGACGCCGGTCGACCTGTTCGATACTTCGGCGGGCCAGTCCGATCCTTATTTGAACCTCTGCATCCGGCAACCGATTCCGGCCAGCCTCCTGGCGCGACACTTGGAGATTCTCCTGGACCTGCGAAATCTTCTCGCGCAGGGTTACGTGCCCGTGATGGGACGCGACGGTCGCACTCTTTATCTAGTGCAATCGGCGCGCTCGATGCGCGGCGGGGTGGCCTTCAGCTTCTAGAATCTGTAGATTCGCAATCAGTGATTCCGAGTATGCACGTTTTCTGCTGACTTTCGGTTGCTCTAGAGTGGGCGTGAGAACTGGGTCGTCCCTCCGGGACTTAGGTCATTTTCTCCAGCGCTGAAGCGCTGGGCTAAG
>CAWCRQ010000047.1:0-27618 GCA_963797885.1 uncultured Acidobacteriaceae bacterium
AAGTGGATCGGATGATCGGCGAAATCAAGGCGCGCCACGGAATTATCCGGCCGATCTGGATCATGCCGATACTGGAGTCGGCGCTGGGAATCGAGGACGCATTTGCCGTCGCCACGGCGAGTGAAAATGTGGCGGCGCTGACGATTGGGCTTGAAGATTACACCGCCGATCTGGGCGTGGTGAAGACCGCGGAAGGGCGAGAGTCGCAATATGCGCGGTCGCGCGTGGTGAATGCAGCGCACGCCGCGGGGCTGCAGGCGATTGACTCGGTCTTTAGCGATATCGCCGATATGGACGCTCTGCGACGTTGGGGAGAAGCCTCACGGGCTGCGGGATTCGAAGGCATGGGATGCATTCATCCCGGGCAGATTCGCGCGATCCACGAAGCGTTTCAACCCACCGCGGTCGAAATCGAAAAGGCGCAGAAAGTGGTTGCCGCTTTTGAAGAAGCGCAAAGTAAAGGATTGGCTGTGGTGAGTCTGGGTTCGAAGATGATCGATCCGCCGGTGGTGCAGCGGGCGTTGCAACTGGTGGAGCGGGCGAAGGCGATGGGAGCGATTTCGTGAGTGTGAGTGTGAACGCGAAAGAAAGAGTAGAGCTGGCGCATAACGCCGCTGGCCGCGCGGTGCCGACAATGGTGAACGGCAAGCCGCAGATTCCGTTTCTGGGCGCGGGAAGATATCAGCCGCGCGGCCGGAAGGCGGCGCCGGCGATCTGCTCGAATAAAGATTATCCAGATAGTGGAGATAAGCGGGTCGCCGACCTGGAAACGGCGCTGCGCCAGTGCGGACTGCGCGACGGGATGGTGATCTCGAACCATCATCATCTGCGCGATGGCGATCGAGTCGCGCTGATGGCGCTGGAGGCGGCGGCCAGGATCGGCGTCAAGGATCTGATGTGGTTCCCGAGCGCGTCGTTCCCTTCCCAGGAGGGTGCGATCGAGCTGATGGAAAAGGGCGTGATCCATCACATCGAAGGCTCGATGAACGGGCCGCTGGGCGACTACTGCACGCAGGGGAAGATGCGCGGCATGGGCGTGCTGCGTTCGCATGGCGGACGCTACCAGGCGATCCAGGATGGAGACGTTCACATTGACGTCGCGGTGATTGCGGCGCCGACCGCCGATTCTTTCGGGAATGCGGATGGTTCGCATGGCAAGTCGGCCTGCGGGTTGCTCGGCTTTGCGCTGGCGGATTCGATCTACGCGGACCGCGTGATCGTGGTCACCGATAACCTCGTGCCATTTCCTTGTGTGCCTTGGCAGATTCAGGGCAACAACGTCGATTTTGTGGTGGAGGTGGAATCGATTGGCGATCCGGAAAAGATTGTTTCGGGCACGACGCAGATCACGCGCTCGCCCGACCGGCTGCGGATCGCGGAGTTGGTGGCGCTGTTTCTGCGGACCGCGGGAATCATGAAGAACGGATTTTCGTTCCAGGCAGGAGCGGGCGGGATCGCGCTGGCCTTCGTCGAGTATCTGAAACAGATGATGAAAGAGGATGGCGTCAAGGCGCGCTTCGTTCGCGGCGGGTCAACTAAATTCCTGGTTGAGCTGCTGCAAGAAGGACTGACGGATTACATCCTGGACGGGCAGACATTTGATCTCGACGGAGTGAAGTCGATCGCGAACGATCCGCGGCACGTGGCCACTTCACCGTTCACTTCCTACAACTATCACGGTAAGGGGAACTTCGCATCGCTGGTCGATGCCGTGGTGTTAGGTGCGACAGAAGTAGACGTGAACTTCAACGCCAATGTGGTGACACACTCCGACGGGCGCTTGCTGCACGGCATTGGCGGATGGCAGAACTGCCTGTTTGCCGGCTGCACCATTCTCGCGGTGCCTTCGTTTCGCGATCGCATTCCCGTGATCGTGGACGAGGTTACGACGATGACGGGCCCGGGCGAGATGATTGACGTGGTCGCGACCGAGCGTGGAATTGCGATCAATCCGCGGCGCACGGACCTGCTTGATGCGGTGCAGGGATCGAAGCTGCCGGTTCGTCCGATTCAGGACATCAAGGCGGAAGTCGAGAAAATTTGCGGCAAGCCGGCGCGGCCGAAGTTGGGCGATCGTCCGTGCGCGGTGGTGAAGTGGGTCGATGGCACGGTGCTGGACACGGTGTGGCAGGTTAGCTGACGCGCACCAGCCTCATTCACCGCAGAGATCGCTGAGCGCGCAGAGAAACAGCTTCAGCTAACGGTGTGGCGAACTTGGCGGCGGAGTTCAAAGTCATGTTGGAGACGAGTCCGCAGCGTTAATCTCAGCCAGTTGGTCAGTTTGAGTTTTGTTTCCGCACGATAGGTCTCAACCCGAGTCCGACGAGAACCACCCAGCCAAGTAACAGAATGGCCCAGAGAAGAATGAAAATGGGTGTGCCAATTGCGGGCGGAAGCTTGTCAAGAAGCTGGGCCACTAATCCGAGACGAGTATTCCTGAGAATCACATTTGAAGAGGCGACCCATAGGGCGAGGACTAGCCAACTCAGTCCGATAACTAGCAATACGGCGTGGATTCGCTTCATGCTGCCCTGCTGAATTCTACTCTAACCATCCTAAACCAACCCGACCCGCCGCTGGCAAAAGAGTGACCCCGTCTCTACGGAGAAGTTATAATCGGCTGCAATGCGAAAGTTTTTCCGCATGTTGCTTTTGGCTCTCGTCCTAATGACAGTGGCGTTGATTTCTGCGCTCACGGCCATGCACTTGGCCATTCACGGACGCGAGGTGGCCATTCCGAAGCTGGTGGGCATGAGTCCGTTCGAAGCCGAGCGCGCGGGTGCGGCTTCAGGCCTGCTAGTGGTGGTCGAGCGGCAGTTCTATAGCCCTGACATTCCCGAAGGAAAAATCATGACCCAGCTGCCGCCGCCGGGAACGAAGGTGCGGCGAGGCTGGTCGATCCGAGTGGCGCAAAGTCTGGGGCCGCAGCGGGTGACGATTCCCGACGTGACGGGAGGGAGCGAGCGGGTCGCGGAGTTGAATATACGGCGCCGCGGGCTCAGCCTGGGCTCGGTCGCGCACGTCAGTTTGCCGGACGCGCCGCTGGACCAGGTAATCTCGCAAAGCCCGCCGGCGAATGCCAGCGGCGTATCTGCACCCAAGATCAATCTGCTGGTCAGCGATGGTCCCGAGCCGCCAACCTACGTAATGCCGAACCTCACCGGGCAACCGCTCGGCAGCGCGATGCTGGCGCTACAGGATGCGGGCGTCAAGGCCGGCAAAGTTAGCGTGCTGCGGCCGCCATTGCCCGGCGAGCCGCAAGCCGCGCCAGTCGCGCCGTCTGCGGTCTCCGAGGCCAGCGCAGCGAGCATGATCGTAACCCAGACTCCGACGCCCGGACAGAAAATCACGGCTGGCGGCGCAGTGAATCTTGAAGTCCGCTAGAGCCGGCGAGCTTTCGCTCGCCCGCCCGGACGAGAGCGTCCGGGCCTATGTGATTTTCGCTTATCTCCGTTTGATCATCGCGACGAAGAATCCGTCGCAAGGATGCACGCCGGGAATTGTTCTCAGATAGGGTCCAGCGAGAAGCGACGCGATATCCTTCCAGCACATCTCACCAGACTGCCGCAACTGCTCCAGCTCTCCTTTGAAATCGGCGGCTTTGAATTCCGCCGTGCCCTCGAGGGCAGCTTTCACCACTGCTTCGTTTTCCTCATGCTCCAGCGAACACGTGGAATAGACGAGCTGCCCGCCAATCGCAAGCTGGGCCAGCGCGGACTTCAGGATGGCCACCTGCCGCGCCCGAAGATCGTGCAGGTCTTCAACTTTGAGCCGCCACTTGATCTCTGGATTGCGGGCCAAAGTGCCGGTGCCTGAACAAGGCACGTCGGCAAGAATACGGTCGAAGGTGCACGAAAATGGCAAATGACGCGCGTCCGCAGCAACGACGTGTACGTTCGGCGAGCGATTGAGGTTCTGCAGTAAGCGCGCGCGGTGAGGATGCAACTCCGTTGCAAAGACTTTGGCGCGCGGATGGCGCCGGGCGAGCAAGGCAGTCTTGCTGCCGGGAGCGGCGCAACAATCAAGGATCTGCTCTCCACGACCAACCAGCAACGCGACCAGTTGCGAAGCTTCATCCTGAATGGAGATCCGGCCTTCCTGATAGGCGCGCGTTCCGGTTACGTCGCCTGAAAGAACGCGCCGTGCAGCCGATAGCAGTCGGCCTGGCGAGAGCTGCACGCCTGCTGCGGCAAGTTCGGCATCGGGTTGATCTTGCTCAACGCGAGATTCATCGTCGTGAATGTGAATTGCCGCGCCGGGCACTGTCTGATCATGCGCACAGATCTTGCGCGCTGTTTCAAGTCCATAGTGCTCGATCCAGCGAGTCACCAGCCACGTTGGATGAGCAGCGTTCTGAGCAAGCGTCATCGAGTCGAGCGACTCGCCGATTTTCGCGAAGATGTCTTCCGTGCCTGCCCCGGCAATCTTCCGGAGAACCGCATTGACGAACGTAGCCGCCGAGCTCTTGCGCGCAGCCTTGACGAGTTCCACACTTTCAAAGATCGCAGCGCGTGCCGGAACTCTGGAGAGAAACTGCAACTGATACACGCCGAGGCGCAATGCGGCCAGAACTTCGCCGTCCAGCCGATCGAGTTGCTGCGACGATGCAGCGGCCAATCGCCGATCGAGCAGAGACTGCCAACGCAAAACTCCCATCACCAGTTCGGTGGCGAGGCCCTGGTCACGGGAGGAAAGCTTTGCGAGGCGAGCGGAATGGAGCAGTTCGGCGGCGTAGGATTCTTCGCGCTCGACTCGCAGAAGAATCTCGAAAGCCACGGATCGAGCTATAGAAGATCGAGCGGGAGAAACGGCCATCCCAGCCTACTCTCCCAAATGGTCGCCGGATTTGGGCCGGTAGCCGCTGATGAATTCCTGCGCGGTCATGCGGCGCTTGCCCTCAAGTTGAATTTCGATCAGCTCCAGCGCCGTGTCTTTGTCTTTGCTCTTGCCGCAACCGACGAACAGCCGCATTCCCTCCACGGCGGCTTCTCCCGGAGTCAACTTAACCGCATGTTGCAGAGGTTGAGCGCGGTGCACTTGCAACGTTTTACCCTTAAAAGTCGTGAACGCCCCAGGCCACGGCTGAAAGCCGCGCAGGCGATTGAACAAATCTCTGGCGCTGCGAGCGAAGTCCATGCGGCCGTCTTCTTTTGTCAGAATCGGCGCGAGCGTGGCTCGCGAATGATCCTGCGGAATCGGGCGAACTTGGCCCGTGTCGAGTCCGCGCAGGGTCTCAACCATCAAATCCGCGCCGATGGAGGCCAGCTTTAGGCCCACTGTCTCAGCGGTATCATCTGGAGCAATCGGAATCTCGCGTTGCATGAGTATGTCACCGGTGTCGAGCCCTGCGTCAATGCGCATGGTCGTAACCCCTGTGACGGATTCACCGTTGGCGATCGCCCACTGGATCGGCGCCGCGCCGCGATACTTTGGCAGCAGAGACGCATGCAAGTTCAGATTTCCGAGCCGGGGAAGATCAATCATCCACTGCGGAATCATGCGCCCATAGCCGACGACAATGATCGCGTCAATGCCCGCGTCAATGCCCGCGTCCGGACCAATCGCCGCCAACTGGGCGCGGAATTCGGTATTGTTCCTGATGGTGACGGGTTGCACAACGGCAATGCCCAGGCGGATTGCCGCATCTTTCACCGGAGAAACGGCAACTTCCATGCCGCGTCCGCGAGGCCGATCGGGTTGCGTTACCACCAGTGGGATGGAATGACCCTTGGCGACCAATCTCTCCAGGGTCGGGACAGCGAATCGTGGCGTGCCACAGAAAACCAAAACCATAGGGTGTCAGGTCTCAGGTGTTAGGTCTCAGGACTTCCCAAACCGCTTGGCTCCTGCGCGGCACGTATTTTTCCTGACACCTAAGACCTAACACCTGAGACCTGCTTTTCTACCACTCTCCCGCCTTCACCAGTTTCTTGATCTTGCGCTTGATCAGGTCGCGCTTCAGTGCGCTGATGTGTGAGATGTACAGCTTGCCGTTCAAGTGATCGGTCTCATGCAGGAAGGCCCGCGCCAGCAGGTCTTCTCCGGTGTGCTCGAACAACTTGCCGCTCAAGTCCTGCGCGCGTATCGTCACTGTCTTGGCGCGCGTGACATCCTCGCGAAATTCGGGGAGGCTCAGGCAGCCTTCACTGCTTCGCTGCCGGCCTTCTTTGCTGATAATTACGGGATTGATCAGCACCAGCCTGGCGCCGGGGTCTTCCTTAAAGGTTACATCGACGACGGCGAGTCGTTTCGAAATGCCGATCTGCGGAGCCGCCAGGCCGACGCCGCGAGCCGCGTACATCGACTCGAACATATCTTCCACCAGCTTCTTGAGCGCGTCGTCAAAGCCGGTCACCTCCGCGGCAGTTTTCTCCAGGACCGGATCGCCAAATTTCATAATTGGGTAAATCATTTTTGGATTAATAGTTCTTCAGCTGTTCCAGATAACCTTGAAAATTTCGTTTCGTTTCCTTCATCGAATCGCCGCCGAATTTCTCGAGCGCACAGCGCGCCAGCGTGAGCGCGACCATGGCCTCGGCGGCAACACCGGCGGCGGGTACCACGCATACATCCGAGCGCTCGTATGCCGCTTTCACGGGCTCGCGCGTCGCGAAACGGAAGTATGTAGTTTACGCAACCCTAACATTCTTCGAGTTGACTTCCTTCCCTAAAGTGCTATTCTGAGCACGGCAAATAGTCTATGGAGTTCCTTATTCCTAAAAGGAGCAAGAATGAGCGCTTACTTGGGCCCCCTCGTGGCCCAACCTCTCGAAAATCTTAGTCTGGCCGAGCGGCCCAGAGCAATTCAGCCATTGCCCACTGATCGCGTCAGTCCACAGAATCAGTTGGAAATTCTACGCGCATGGGCTTCCGTCAGTCGTGAAGGAACGAGGGCAGCAACCGTCAACGAAATAGCGTCCACGGTCGATATGGCTGCAAGCACAGTGGCCATGACAAATCCATTCTTTTCTAGTATTCGCCTTCTGCAAAGGCTCGCCCGCGGCACCTACATTCCCTCTAAGGAAGTCATCGCGTTCTTCAACGCCAAAAAGTCTCGCACTGCCGGAAGAGAACTGGCTCCTGTGTTTCGAGATGCATGGTTTGGGCAACTACTCATTCCTAAACTAAAGTACGCGCCCATGTCCGAGCAAACAGCGTTGTCACAATTGGAGGATGCATCTGGAGTTGCGCAAGAGCAAACAAAGGCTCTAGGTTTTATTCTTGATTTCATGGAAGAAGCGGAATTGATCAAGCGGAATGGCGATCAGATAAAACTCACACGCTGGTGCGCCGCGCCGCCTCCTCCGCTTATCCCCATGGTCTCACTTGATGGCTCGACATATTGTGTCACTGTTCGCGTTGACTCTAAAGCGCTAGCAGAGCGGTTGGTGGATTTGTTCACTAGCTTGGCGGCGTTAGCTGCTAAGAAATGATCGGAGTTGTTTGATGAGGGGTCGTACAGGACTGGGAGCAATTTTGGCAAATAGTCTTCAGTCCTGTACGGCTCGGCTCAATATCCGGCAGTGGCGGAATTGGTAAACGCGCTAGATTCGGGATCTAGTGGGGTTCCCCGTTAGAAGGTTACGCCCCTTGCGAGTTCAAGTCTCGTCTGCCGGACCATTGATAATATCAGGGTTTCGACTCCACCTCGTCAAACGCGATCCAAACATTTTTGCAGTTTTTCTTGCAAGCACGGTAAATCAATGATTTAGCGGCTATTCGCTTGCTGCACATTGGTGCAACTCGGAACTACTGACTTACCGGAAACCCCTAAAATAGCGCCTTTGCTAATTTTATACTTGACACAACTATTGCGTAAGGTATAAAGTTAACCCATGGACAAACGACACATTCTTAGCAAGTCTGACGTTGTTGAGGAAATCCCGCTTGCGTGCTGTGATGAATTGGCAGCAGTTGAATTCCTGGAAAAGCAGCGGTGGGGCAACTCTCCCGCGTGCGTGAAATGCGGTAGCGTGAACGTGTACAAGATGACAGACGCCAAGACTGGCGAAAGAAATTCGCGCTATCTCTGGCGCTGCCGTGATTGCAAAGAGCAATACACTGTCCGAATCGGGACCGTCTACGAGGAGTCCCGGCTTGAGCTTCGCCACTGGTGCTATGCATTCTGGCGTGCGTGTACATCCAAGAAGGGTGTCTCCGCTCTTGAGATCAAAAGGCATTGCCAAATCAGCTATAAGAGCGCTCTGTTTCTAATGAATCGCATTCGCTTTGCGATGGCACCGGAACCCGGTGCCCGAAAACTTTTGGGAACCGTGGAACTGGACGAAGTTTATATCGGCCCTCGCCGTCCTCGTCATCCCGGCACCAGCAAACGTGGCCGTGGCACCAGTAAAACGCCAGTGTTCTGCGCAGTGGAGCGCGGTGGGCAGATTCGCCGTCGTATCGTGGCCGATGTCACGGCTGCAACTCTCAAGGCTGCAATCCGAGAAGAGGTTGATACTCGTGCTCGGCTGATGACGGATGAATTCGCGGCCTACAAAGGTCTTGATCCGGAATACGCCAGCCATGAAACCGTGTGCCACGGAACGAAGGAATACGCACGCGGCGAAGTTCACTGCAATACGGCTGAAAGTAGCCATGCTCTCGTAAAGCGGGGAATCGTGGGCATCTTCCATAATGTCAGCCGCGAATACCTGCATCGTTATCTGTGGCAGTTCGACTTTCTCTGGAACAATCGTGAGTTGAACGATGGTGAGCGCACGATGCTAGCCATTAAATCAGCCGAGGGGAAACGGCTGATGTACAAGGAGCCGACAGTCAATTAAGATCACAGCCAGTGCCGAACAAAAAAAGCAAAACACGGAAGGAAACTCCCGGCCCCAAACCAGACGCCCTGAAACTCAAGGGCAACTGGAAGGACGCCGTCAAGCAATCCCTGACGAAGAAAAAACCCGCTGAGGGTTGGCCGAAGTAAAGAGAGTTCCGCGAGGCTCACTGTACATCCGTTTTACTGGCTTTGCGTAAAGTACATACTTCCGTAGTTAAATACATGATTCTTCGCAAATAGTCGGATAGCGGCTAATCGGAGTACGCGAATGTCGCTTATTCATTACGCAAGACCATTTTTGGAATTGGGTATCTGTAAGGAGTACTGCATGGCTCGCAAGACAACCGGAAACGGCACCACCAATCGCAGCAAGACAACCGCGGCCTCGATTCAGCCAGCCGCGGTGCAGGTTGCGCCCGAAGTTCCGAAGAATGGGAAGCCGGCCAATCTCGCTCTTGTCGTCCCTGTCAATCTCGAAGAAGAGATTCGCCGCCGCGCCTATGAACTCTACCTGGAGCGCACAGCGACTGCGGGCGGCGAGAACGGCAACGAGAACCAAGACTGGCTGATTGCGGAGCGCGAAATCCTTTCGCGCCAAGGCAGATTGGCACGTCACACGACGGCGTAGATCCGGGCGGGTCCGAGCCTTGAATTCGGGCGAGCGCCGAAGATCGCCTACTGGCTCGGTGCGCCGGGCGCGCTACGACCCCCCTCGAACGTGGGTTTGCAATGCCCACGGCGGAGTTACTGTTGTACGGCCTGAACCAGCGCCGGCCTCACCTGTTCACGCTGAATTTCAGAAGCGTCCCACGCACCGCCTAGAGCCTTCACCAGGTAAACCGAAGTGGTCATCTGCTGACCGAGCAACTGTGTCGCCAGGCGTTCATTGCTCAGCAGCGTGGATTGTGCGGTAATCACATCGAGGTAAGTTGTAACACCGCCGACATAACGGTCGTTGGCGAGGTCCAGCGCGCGGCGCGAGTCGGCGACCGCTGCCTGCTGAGTTTTCGCGGCCTGGTTAAGAAGCGCCAGACCGGAGAGCCCATCCTCCACCTGCTGAAATGCAACCAGCACTGACTCGCGATAATTCGCGACCGATTCGTCATAGGCCGCACGGCTGGACGCCAGGTTGGCGCGATTGCGGCCGCCATTGAAAATCGGCTGCAGCACATCACCACCCAGCGACCACAAAGCGCTGGGAGCACTCATCAGTGTGGCAATGTCGCGGCTCTCCCATCCGCCGCTTCCCGACAGCGTGATATGCGGATAAAACGCAGTCATCGCTATGCCGACCTGCGCATTTTCGAACGCCATCTGGCGCTCGCTGGTGGCAACGTCAGGCCGGCGCTCCAGAATCTCCGATGGAACTCCCGTGGGAATCGGGGGCGGGGTGGCGTCGAACGGCGCCTCCGCCACGCTGAAAACCGACGCGGACTTTCCCGTCAGCACGGCGATGGCATGTTCGTATTGCGCGCGCTGCTGCAGCACCAGCTGCAGCTGCGTCGCAGTCGAATCCAGCAACGCGGCCTGCTGCGCGACTTCCAGTCCATTCGCGACTCCGCCCTCGTGACGATGGTTGACCAAATCCAATCCCTTCTGCTGGATTTCGACCGACTGCCGTACTACTCCAGCCTCACGGTCAAGTTCACGCAAATTGAAGTAGTCGGCGGCGAGTTCGGCAGTCAGCACCAGGCGCACATTTTCCAGGTCGGCAGCACTCCCCTGCAACGAAGCGTTGGCCGCTTCGAGAGTGCGGCGCACGCGTCCGAATAAATCAAGCTCGTAGCTCACGGAAAACGGGAGGGTAAAAGCGTTCTCAGTGTCAACCTTGACGGTCTGAAGCGTCCCGCCCTCAAGCGGACGGTTGCCGGAGAGGCGCATCCGCTGTCCGCTGGGATCGGTGCTGAGCGTCGGAAAGTACGCCGCCGATGCAATCCGCGCCTGCGCTCGAGCTTGCAAGAGGCGGTCCCGCGCCGCATCCAGCGATTGGTTTGCCTGAAGCAGTTCTTGCTCCAGCCGGTCTAGTTCCGCGTCATGAAATATCTTCCACCACGCGCCCTTGGGAATTGCATCCTTCGGAGCCGCCGCCTGCCACGGCCCTTCGCCTTTCCACGTGTCGGGAACCTGTGCGGTGGTGGGGCGCTTATATCCCGGCCCGACGGTGCAGCCCAGAGTGCACACCAAGCTACAGCCCGCAAGCAAGCCAGCGGCCAGCAAGGCAACGGTCGATTTACTCTTACTTGTGATGATACTTGTGATGACTGGCGGCAATCGCTTCACGAGCGAGCATCTCCTGCGATCGGCTTGGCTACATGCACCTTCTGCCCTTCCTCCAGCGAGTCCGACGGATTGATGATGATCTGATCGCTGACGTCGAGCCCGCCCAGAATTTCGAGCGTAGCTCCGAAGTCGCGCCCAATGCTGATCGGGCGCAAATGCACCTTGCCGTCCTTGTCGACGACCGCAACCTGCGGTCCCTCGGCGCGGAACAGCATGGCGTTTACCGGGATCGTAATCCTTGGAACAGAAGTCCCGGTCGCAAAATGCACCTGGCCGAAAGAACCAGGCAGCAGCTTGCCATCTTTGTTGGGAACATCCACTTCCGTATTCAGGGTGCGCGTCGCGGGATCGATGGCTTCGGCGGTGCGAACCACCGTTCCCAAAAATTTCTGGCCGGGAAACTCCTGCAGCGTAACGTTGGCCATCATCCCAGCTCTTATGTTCGGCGCATACGCCTGCGGAACACTCACGTAAACGCGCAGCGGGTCGACGCGCGCCATATCGAATAGCTCTCTGCCGGCCGCTTGCGCCCCGGAATTGATGAGCGCGCCCGGATCGACATTGCGCCGGGTAAGCACGCCGGAAAATGGAGCGTATACGCTTTTGAAAGACTCGAGGTCTTCCAGCCGGCGAACATTCGCGTCCGCTGCCGCAAGGTTGGCGAGTGCCTGCTGATAGCCGCTCGCTTGCTGGTCGGCTTCCTGCTGCGAAACCGAGTCGGACTTGAGCAGATTCGCCCAACGATCTGCGGAGATCTTCGCCAGCCCCAGCGCCGCCTTAATTTGTTCGCGGCTGGCTCGGGCCTGGGAGAGTTCCTGATCAACTTCCGGAGTGTCGATCGCCGCCAGCAGTTCCCCCTTCTCAACCTTGCTTCCAATGTCCTTGTACCAGCGTAAGAGGTAGCCGTTGGTGCGGGCAAAAATGGGGGACTCTATAAAGGCCTGCAAGTTCCCGGGCAACACCAGTTCATCGTTTCCGGGCTCGGCTTGGGGTTGCACCACGGCGACGGTCGGAACCGAAACGGCTTCGGTTTCCTTGGCCAACGCGTCGGTTTCGCTCTTCCGGTTCAGAAACGTAACTGCGCCCGCGGTGATCAGAACGAGCAGCACGGCGCCGATCAGAAGCTTGGCCCGGCCTGCCGGATTGGGACCCACATCGGAAGGCTGATAGTCATCTGGGCGCACGGCCTCCGTCTCGTTCTGCTCGATCGTTACGGGCGGCGGTTGTATTGGCATGATTGCGGTCTCCAAAAAAATCTCTGCTTCTCTTCTTCTCTTCCTGTCTACTTCCGCTCCGACTTCTGGCGTGCCTCGCGGCGGCCGTGAATCATCGTAAACACACTTGGCACGAAAAATAATGTGGCTACGGTCGCGAAGAGCAGGCCGCCAATCACGGCGCGGCCCAGCGGTGCGTTCTGCTCACCGCCTTCTCCCAAGCCCAGCGCCATCGGCACCATGCCGATAATCATGGCGAGAGCCGTCATAATCACCGGCCGTATGCGCGTGTGGCCCGCCTCGAGCGCCGCTTGCCGCGCCGGGGCTCCCGCATTCATGCGGTCACGAGAAAACGAGACCAGCAGAATCGAATTCGAGGTCGCCACCCCCATGCACATGACCGCGCCCGTCAGCGACGGAACACTGAGCGTGGTGCGCGTAATCAGCAGGAACCAGCAGATTCCCGCCAGTGCCCCCGGCAATGCTGTAATGATGATAAAGGGATCGAGCCACGACTGAAAGTTGACCACGATCAGCAGGTAGACGAGCACAATCGCCCCGATAAGGCCAACGCCGAGGCCGAAGAACGAGGACCGCATCGTCTCCACCTGCCCGCGAACCACAATTTGCGTTCCGCGTGGCGGATGGTCCTGGAATGGTTTGAGCACCTTCATGATGTCGGACGCCACCCCGCCCAGATCGCGCCCCTGCGTGCTGGCATACACATCAATGACCGGCTGCACGTTGTAATGATTGACCACGGCGGGACGCGCCACCGGCGTAAGCTGCGCCAGATTGCCGAGCACTTGCGGAGCAGTCTGCGAACCGGCGCCCGTCACCGGCGTGTTCATCAAGTCCTGCAACGATGTCATGCGATACTGCGGCGTCTGGATGGCGATGTTATAGCTCACACCGTTCCTTCGATTCAGCCAGAAGTTAGGGGACGTCTGGAAGCTTCCACTCAAGCTGATCAGCACGCTTTGCGCCACATTTTGGGCATTCAGTCCGACCTGATTGATGCGCGTGCGGTCCATGTCGAGGTAGAGCGTGGGCAAACTCATCAGCTGTTGCACATGTACGTCGGCGGTGCCGGGAATCTGGCGCAGCCGATTTGCGATTCTCTGCGCCATGTCGTAGTTCCCGCGCATATCGGCGCCCACTACCTGAATATCGACGGGCGCGGGCAAGCCAAAATTGAGAATTTGCGACACGATATCGGCGGGCTGAAAGAAGAACTCCACGCCCGGGAAACGCAACGGCAGGACGCGGCGCAACTGGCGTACGTACTGCGCCGTCGGATGATGGTGTTCCGGATTCAGAGAAATCAGAATCTCCGCATCACTCGTCCCAATCACTCCCGAACTGGAATAGGAAAGATTGATGCCCGAGTAGGGAACGCCGACGTTGTCCAGCACCGTCTGCAACTCTTCCATCGGAATCTCGCTGCGCAGCACGCGCTCCACTTCATCGCACAGACGCGCGGTCTCTTCCACGCGCAGGCCGGGCCGGGCGCGGACGTGCAACCGAATCAGGCCTGCATCCACTTGCGGGAAAAAGTCCCGCCCCAGAAAGAACACCAGCCCGAGCGATAGAAAACAGAAAGCAGCAAAGCACAACGAGAACAATTTCCGGTGTTCGAGCGTGGTCTCCAGCAGTTGCCGATAGCTGCCGCGGAATCTTTCAAACCAGCGCTCAAATCCGCGCTGGGACTTTCCCAGAAAGCTTCTCGGCTCGGCGGCGCGGTGTTCATGCCCGCGCATGATAAACATCACCATCGTCGGAATCAGGGTTCGCGACAGCAGATACGACGCCAGCATGGCAAAGCTCACCGCTTCCGCCAGCGGCACGAAAAGAAACTTCGCGACTCCAGCCAGAAAGAACATCGGCACAAACACAATGCAGATGCTCAGTGTCGAAACGAACGCGGGCACGGCGACCTGTTGCGCGCCGTCGAGGATAGCCTTCTTCATCTCCTTGCCCATGGCCAGATTGCGCTCGA
The DNA here is from genome assembly GCA_963797885.1 of uncultured Acidobacteriaceae bacterium. Taxonomy (GTDB): domain Bacteria; phylum Acidobacteriota; class Terriglobia; order Terriglobales; family Acidobacteriaceae; genus Acidiflorens. The sequence goes on from CAWCRQ010000047.1 coordinate 14,282, forward strand.
TGTTTTCGATCTCCACCGTCGCATCGTCCACCAGGATGCCGACGGCGAGCGCCAGTCCTCCCAGGGTCATGATGTTGATGGTTTCGCCGAGCGCGCTCAGCAGAATCACGGAGACGAAAATGGATAAGGGAATCGAGACCGCGATGATCAAAGTTGGACGCCAATCGCCCAGGAAGATCAGGATCATGACGGCGGTAAGACAGGCGGCAATTATGCCTTCCCGCAGGACCCCTTGAATCGACGCGCGTACAAAAAGCGACTGATCGAACAGAGCCTTGATGCTGAGTTGGGGCGCGAGGTCGCGCGGCAGATACTTCGACGGGTCTCGCAACAGCGCCTTCACGCCATCGACGACCGTCAACGTGGAAGAGCCGCCCACCTTATAGATCGACATCAGCGTGCCGCGCACGCCGTCCTGGCGCACGATGTTGGTTTGCACCGCAAATCCGTCGCGCACGTGAGCTACATCGCGCAGGTAAAGCGTAGACGAGTTCGAGGTCTTCACAGGGAGATCGTTGAGTTGGGCGATGGTCTCCGGCGCGCCGTTCATCTCCACGTTGTATTCGGTCGGCCCGATCTTGGTCGTACCCGCCGGCAGAATCAAGTTCTGCGCGGTCACCGCATTGACGATGTCGTTGGGCGACAACCCGTAGGCCTGCAGCTTGGCGGAATCGAGGTCTACCACCACCTGGCGCGGCTTGCCGCCGTAAGGCCACGGAGTGGCCGCGCCCTGCACCGTGGTCAACTGCGTTCGCAGAAAATTGTTCCCCAGATCGAACAACTGTTGCTCCGGCAGCGTCTTGCTGCTCAAGCCCAGTTGCACAATCGGCGTCGTGGATGCCGAATAAGTAATGACCAGCGGCGGGGTCGTGCCCGGAGGCAGCCCGCGCAGGATGGTCTGGGACATCGCCGTCACCTGGGTCACCGCCATGGAAATGTTGACACCAGGCCGGAAGAAGATCTTGATCACGGCTTTTCCGTACAGCGACTGCGACTCCTGATGCTCGATGTCGTTGACCGTGATCGTGTATCCACGCTCGGAGTTGCTAATGATCCGGTCCGCCATCTCACTTGGCGACATACCGTCGAAGTTCCACACCACGCTGACCACGGGAATGTTGATTTCGGGGAAGATATCGACCGGGGTGCGCAGAATGGTGAGGGGCGTAAGAATGATGATGAGCAGTGCCATCACCACAAACGTATAAGGGCGGCGAAGCGCTAATGCGACAATCCACATATGACTGACGAAAACTGGTGACGCTGAAATCCGCTACTAACGGAAACTGAGTTGTGTGGTGGCGGGGCTTTGCCCCGCCGGGACGGGGCAGAGCCCCGTCACCACACGACACGAAAACCGCGACCCCATACTGGTCTGGGTATTTCCAAATAAGATTCAAAACACTACGTTTCGAATTTAAATTATATTACACTCTAGCCATGGCTCAAAACCATATCCCACACGCCGGGGCTCCTAACAGAAGTAACAGAAGTAACGGAGCGAGCGGAAGCAACGGGGCGAACGGGAAGCGCCCGCCCGGACGGCCCCGCAGTGAGGAATCGCGTCAGTCGATCCTGCGGAGCACCCTGAAACTCCTCAAGCGGGACGGTGGATTCGCGGAGCTGAGCATTGAAGCTGTCGCCGCCGACGCCAATGTTGGCAAGACAACTGTCTATCGTTGGTGGCCGACCAAGGCCGCCCTGGTCGCCGACGCCTTCTCCGCCAGTGCCGACGAGGAACTCCGCTTCCCGAACACCGGCTCCGTGCAGACTGACATGAGCCTGCAGATGAGGCGCGTGATTCGCATCTTTCGCTCCAAGCGCGGCAAGGTCGTGGCAGCGTTGCTCGCCGGAGGACAGTCGGATCCCGAGTTGATCGAGGCCTTTCGCGACCGATTCCTGTGGCCCAGACGCAGACAGGCCTATCAAACTCTGCAGCGTGGCATTGACCGTGGCGAACTGCCCGCCGGCAGCGACCTCGACCTCATCCTCGACGCGCTCTATGGCCCGATCTACATGCGCTTTCTGATCCGGCACGACAAGCTCGACGAAAGCTTCGCCGACGAAATTTGCGGGCTGGTGCTGAAGGGGTTGAAACGCCGGCAGCACGGTAGGAATTAGGGAGCGCTGAAACCCGCCGCGAGCTGCATCACAACCCAGGGGAGCGACCCAACCCCTAAGCCGTTTACCTGGTGAAACTTACCGTTCGATCACAAAATCACGCGGGTGCCTGACCGGCCTTGCGCGAAGTCGCCGCTGAGGTTAGAATTAAAGTGCGACTGAAACAGTCGGAGTTTAATCCGACTGTAAAGGTCGGCTTTTGCCCCATGCTGAAACTGACCAAAAAAGCGGACTACGGGCTCATGGCCATGAAGCATCTGGCGGAGCACGCCGACCGCGGCGCATGCAGTGCCAAGGATGTGGCCGAGGCTTATGGGATTCCGCAGGAAGCGCTGGCGAAGATCCTGCAACGGCTGGCCAAGGTCGGTTTGATACGGTCGCAGCATGGGATGAACGGCGGTTACACGCTGACGCGGGATCCGAAGACGATTTCCGCCTTCGAAGTGATCAAGGCCATTGACGGCCCGCTGTTCATTACGTCGTGCGTGACCGTGCGCGGTGAATGCGGGCAGAGCGATCGCTGCACCATTCGCGAGCCGCTGCGGAAGGTGAATGAGAGTATCGAGCAAGTGTTGAGGAACATCCAAATTTCGCAGATGAAGGAAGAGCCGGAAGTCATCCAGGTGAAAAAGCTGGAGACCAAAAGGCCAATAGAGTTGGTAACGATTTCGTAATGGCGGCAGTTTGGCCGCGAGTTAAGGCTTTTAAAGGAGCTAAGCGATCATGAGCACGAATGGCAACAAGGCGACCCCCACCAATCATAATGCGGAACAACGCGCGGAACAGCAGCACGCGGCTCCCGCTGGGATCAAGCTGCCCATTTACATGGATAATCACGCGACCACGGCCATGGATCCGCGGGTTCTCGAAGAAATGCTGCCCTACTTCATGGAGAAGTTCGGCAACGCCGCCAGCCGCAATCACCCCTTTGGATGGATAGCGGAAGAAGCGGTCGAGTTGTCGCGTGAGCGTATCGCCAAGTTGATCGGCGCGTCCGCGAAAGAAATCATCTTCACCTCGGGCGCCACGGAAAGCGACAACCTCGCAATCAAGGGCGTGGCCGAGATGTACCGCGAGAAGGGCAACCACATCATCACTGAGGTTACTGAACACAAGGCCGTGCTCGACACCTGCAAGCACCTTGAGAAACTCGGCTTTCGCGTGACCTATCTGCCAGTGCAGAAAGATGGGTTGATCGACCTCGACGACCTGAAGCGCGCCATGGACGACAAGACGATTCTGGTCACGATCATGGCGGCCAACAACGAAATCGGCATACTGCAACCGGTCGCGGAAATCGGCAAACTCTGCCGCGAACGCGGCGTCGTCTTCCACACCGACGCCGTGCAGGCGATCGGCAAGGTTCCGATCGACGTCAACAAGATGAACATCGACGTCGCGTCCATCACCGGACACAAGCTGTATGGACCGAAAGGCGCGGGCGCGCTTTACGTGCGCCGCAAGAATCCGCGCGTGCAGTTGGTGGCGCAGATTGACGGCGGCGGCCACGAGCGCGGAATGCGCTCGGGGACGCTTAATGTTCCCGGTATCGCCGGCCTCGGCAAGGCTTGCGCCATTGCGCAGGAAGAGATGCCGCAGGAATCGTGCAAGATGGCGGGCCTGCGAAACCGTCTGAAAGACAGCATCATGAGCCGCCTCGACGAGGTCTACATCAATGGCTCCATGGAACATCGCCTGCCGGGCAATCTGAATATCAGCTTTGCCTACGTGGAAGGCGAGTCGCTGCTGATGGGCATCAACGATATCGCGGTTTCAAGCGGATCGGCGTGCACCTCCGCCACGCTTGAGCCGTCTTATGTATTGAAAGCTCTCGGCACCGGCGACGATCTGGCGCACAGTTCGATCCGCTTCGGCATCGGACGCTTCAACACCGAGGCCGAGATCGATTACGTGGCCGACCGCGTGGTTGAAACAGTACTGCGTCTGCGCGAACTGTCGCCACTCTACGAAATGGCGAAAGAAGGTGTGGACTTGAAGAATGTAAAGTGGGCGGCGGAAGCGCACTAGATCTTTGAAGGGGCGCGGCTTCAGCCGCGCCGTTTCGAGCCGGATGAATTGGGGCTTTAGCCCCTGAGGGGTCGTGTTTAAGTTCAGATTTTCCAAGGAGATTGCAGATGTCATACAGCGATAAAGTAATCGATCACTACAACAATCCACGCAACGTGGGCTCAATGGACAAAAAAGATGCCGACGTCGGCACCGGCCTGGTCGGCGCGCCCGAGTGCGGCGACGTGATGAAGCTGCAGATCAAGGTGAATCCGCAGACCAACGTCATCGAAGACGCCAAGTTCAAGACCTTCGGCTGCGGCTCGGCGATTGCGTCGTCTTCTCTGGCGACCGAGTGGGTCAAGGGCAAAACGGTAGACCAGGCCCTCGCCATCAAGAACACCGAGATCGTGAAGGAACTGGCCTTGCCGCCGGTGAAAATTCACTGCTCGGTGCTGGCCGAGGATGCGATCCGAGCCGCGATCGGCGACTGGAAAAAGAAGCAGGAATCCGCGAAACCCGTGGAAGTGCGGGCAGCGCAGTAAATCGGTTCCTGTAGAAACGGGGGCTTGCCCCGTCTCACGCGTAACTAGCTCGCAGCCCGAAACTCGAAGCGTCTAGAATCAATCATGGACCAAATAGTCAAAGACGAAGCGCTCACAGACCCAGCGGTCAAATCCGCCGCTCCTACGGCTCCGGCCAAAGGCATCCAGGTCACCGACAACGCGCTCAAGAAGATTCGCTCCGCCATGGTGAAAGAAAACGTTTCGCCGGAGCAGGGCGGCCTTCGTTTGGGCGTGCAGGGCGGCGGATGCTCGGGCCTGACTTACAACATACGGTTCGATACGCAACCGCGCGAGCGCGACCGTGTGTTTGAGTTTGGAGATGTGCGGGTTTTTGTGGACCCGAAGTCCTTCATCTATCTGCACGGGATGACTCTCGATTACCACGAAACGCTGATGCAGCAAGGATTCGTATTCGTGAACCCGAACTCGACCAAGTCCTGCGGTTGCGGGAGTTCTTTCTCGTAGTACACGTGGAGTGGAGAGACGGGCGTCTCGCCCGTCCAACTGGGCGGGCCGCGCGCTCGCCTTAAATTTTGTATGGCAAACATAGAATCCAAATCGTCGTTAATCATTCCCGGACACGGCGCCGGAGAGGCAACCCCAAGTTGCTGGTCGTGCGGCACCATGCGCGCGGTGCACTTCTGCAGTTCGTGCGGCAAAGTGCAGCCGCCGGTCCCGGTGGACTATTTCACCTTCTTCGGATTTCCGCGCAAGCTCAACCTGGACACGACCGCGCTGGAAAAAGAATTCTACGCGCTGAGTCGCCGCCTTCATCCTGACCTATTTGCGCAGGCGAACCCCGAGGAACGTGCCTTTAGCCTGGAACAAAGTTCCATGCTCAACGACGCCTACCGCACGCTGAAAGATCCGATTAAGCGTACCGAATACCTGTTGCGCCTCGAAGGCGTCGAACTGGAAGAGCAATCGAAACAGGCAACGGAAAAGGCGCGCGCTACCGGCAAGCTGAAAAAGCAGGTCGTACCCCCCGATCTTTTGGAGGAAGTCTTCGAACTTAACATGCATCTGGAAGAGCTGGGCGCGCAGAAAAAGATAGGCGAAGACGATCCCGCTTTGCTTGAGGAAATCGGCAAGGCCAAGCTTTCTCTGGATGAAAAATACGACGCGCTCTTTAACGAGCTGAAGACCGAGTGGAACAAGTGGGACAAATCCGTGGACGACGGAACCACCGACGAAGCCGACCGGCAAAAAATTCTCGATAAGATTCTGGATGTGCTCAACCGCAGGAACTATGTCCGGAACCTGGTACGGGACGTGAATGAGGCACTGGAATAGGATTTTGTAATTTGGTAATCGGGTAATTGTGTAATTCAAAACCCGCGGCAATTGAAGGCCTTCAAATTACCAAATTACCCGATTACAAAATTACAAAATGTCTTCTGACCACATCGTCGGCATCGATCTCGGCACCACGAACTCGCTCGTGGCCTACATGCAGGGGGATTCTCCCGTCGTCATCCCTGGGGAAGACGGGTTGAACCTTGTGCCCTCGGTGGTGGCACTCGACGAGAACAACCAGATCATCGTAGGCAACGCCGCGCGCAGATATTTAATCGAAACGCCGGAGCGGGCGGTTTATTCGATCAAGCGCCTGATGGGGCGCGGCCTCGAGGATATACAGAAAGAGCTCAAGCTGTTTCCCTTCCAGTTGGCGGATGACCTTCATGAGGGTGAGGTTCTGCGCATCAAGATCGGTGAGCGAACCTACACGCCGCCTGAGATCTCGGCGCTGGTGTTGCGCCAGCTGAAGCGCAATGCCGAGCGTTTTTTCGGAGCGCCCGTAACCCAGGCGGTCATCACCGTCCCCGCATACTTTAACGACGCGCAGCGGCAGGCGACAAAGGATGCCGGCCGCATCGCCGGGCTGAATGTTTTGCGACTGGTGAACGAACCGACGGCAGCATCGCTCGCCTACGGCCTGGACAAGAAGAAGCACGGCATCGTGGTGGTTTACGACCTGGGCGGCGGCACATTCGACATTTCGATTCTCAAGCTGCACGACGGCATATTCGAGGTGATCGCCACCAACGGCGACACGCATCTCGGCGGAGACGATATCGACAATCTGCTGATCTCAATCGCGCTCGACGACATTCGCGGCGAGCTCGGACTCGATTTTCGGCGCGACTTTCGCCGCAGCGGCGAAGCCGTGCAGCGCATCCGCCAGGCCGCGATTGAAGCCAAGATTGCGCTTTCGTCGCAGCCCACGGCGAAGCTCGATGTCGATTTGCCCGGTGGAAAGAAGTATCAGCGCGAGATTTCGCTGGAAGCTTTCGAGCAGACGATCCAACCGATCATCGACCGCACCGTCGGCCCCTGCAAGCAGGCACTCAAGGATGCAGGCGTGAAGCCCGAACAAATCGACGAGGTCGTGCTGGTCGGGGGCTCGACGCGCATCCCAAAAGTGCGGCGGTTGGTGCAGGATCTCTTTGGACGCGCGCCGCACACGGATTTAAATCCCGACGAAGTGGTTGCGCTCGGCGCGGCCGTGCAGGCGAATATTCTGGGCGGCGGCTCTGAAATCACGAAAGAGATGCTGTTGCTCGACGTAACCCCGCTATCCCTTGGAATCGAAGTGGCTGGCGGCGTCACCGACAAAATCATCCTGCGCAATTCCACGGTGCCGGCTTCCGCAACGCAGTACTACACGACCCAGGTGGATGGCCAGACCAACGTCGCGATTCACGTGCTGCAAGGCGAACGCGAACTGGCACGCGATTGCCGGTCGCTGGCGCGCTTCGATCTCAAGGGCGTTCCACCCATGCCCGCCGGCATGCCGCGCATTGAAGTGAGGTTTCTGATCGATGCCAACGGCATTCTGCGCGTCTCGGCGCGCGAGCAGCGCAGCGGACAAGAGGCTGAAATCGACGTCCAGCCCAGTTACGGCCTTACCGACGAACAGGTCGAGAACATGCTGCTCGAGTCGTTCGACTTCGCCGAAGAGGATTTCCGGCAGCGGCAGATCATTGAGGCGCGCCGCGAAGCAGACACGATCCTGACCGCGCTCGCGAAAGCGAAGAAGAATCCGGCATGGCAAGAGCTCACAAGCGACGAACGCGGCAACGTCGAGACGCTGGAGAAAGCTCTGGTTGCGGTAAAGGATGGCGATAGCAATAATGACGATTATCACGCGATCCGCGCAGCCATTGACGTGCTGAACGAGGCTACGATGCGTTTGGCCGAATTAATGATGGATACTGCCGTTTCGACTGCGCTCAAGGGAAAGGCCATGGACGACACCGACCTGGCCGAAGGGCCGCAAGCCGGCCATCCGGTGGCGAAGGCAGAGTTTGAATAGGGGTTTCACACATGTCTGAAGAAAAAACGCAGGAAACCGGAACCACCACTATGGATGCTCCCGGTGAAAACACGGTTGAGGTCACCTTTCTGCCTGAAGGCAAGACGGTGACCTTTGAACACGGCAAGCTGCCTTATAAAGACCATGGCAAGGAAGAGTCGCTGCTCGACGTAGCATTGAACTTCGGCATTCCTCTCGATCATGCTTGCGGAGGAAACTGCGCCTGCACGACCTGCCACGTCTGGGTGAAAGAAGGCGCGGATCTGATCTCGGAGATGGAAGACGATGAAGCCGACAAGCTCGACATGGCCGCCGATCTTCAGCTAAACTCGCGCCTCGGATGCCAGACCGTGATCAAGAAACCGGGCAAAGTAGTCGTGGAAATCCCGGCGTGGAACCGGAATTACGTTTCAGAAGAGCATTAAGGCCAGGTTTCAAGGTTGCAAGGTTTCAAGGAACCAGCAAAATCGGCGATCCGCCACAGATTCTTTGAAACTCTGCAACCTTGAAACTTTGAAACCTTGCCCTTGGAGCCCATTCATGCCAAAAGAACTTACCTGGAGCGATGCTGAAGACATCGGGATTCTGCTCTCTGAAGCCCATCCTCAACTCGACCCGCTCGCGGTGCGTTTCACCGACCTGCACAAGTATGTAATCGCGCTTCCCGGCTTCAAGGACGACCCAGCGAAGTCGAACGAAGCCAAGCTGGAAGCAATTCAGATGGCGTGGCACGCGGAAGTTCTCGACCGAACCCAGGGATAATTTGCTTGTGGAGTGACGGGCGTCCCTTCGACAAGCTCAGGGCAGGCTCTCGCCCGTCCAGCCGGGCGCGACGCCCGGTACAGACGCAGCAGGCCACGCAACCCAATCAGCGAACCGTCACCGTAGGGGGAGCCGCATCTTCCACGCTCGCCTCGCGCAAAAACCTCGCCGCCTCTTCGGGCGGTGTGGGGTTGATGTAGAAACCAGTGCCCCATTCAAATCCCGCCGTCTTAGTCAATTTGGGCATGAATTCGATGTGCCAGTGGTAATACTCGTTGGCCGGATCCTGAGCCGGCGTCGTGTGTACGACCAGGTTGTACGGCGGATTATCGAGCACGCGGTCCGCTTTCATCAGCAGCAGCTTGAGCGCTCTCGCGAGATTTTCGAACATCTGCGATGACGAGTTCTCGAAGGCCGATTCGTGGCGCTTGGGGAGAATCCAGGTTTCAAAGGGAAACCGCGGAGCATACGGGGCGAGAGTCACAAAACTTTCGTTCTCAGCCACAACTCGGGTGCCATTGTCGATGTCCTGGCGAATGGCGTCGCAGAAGACGCAGCGCTCTTTGTAGATGTAATACTGCTTGGCTCCCTGCAGTTCCTCCACCACGTAAATGGGCACAATCGGCAACGCAATCAGCTGCGAGTGCGAGTGCTCGAGCGAGGCGCCGGCTGCCTCTCCGTGATTCTTGAAAAGCAGAATGTATTTGAAGCGCCGGTCTTTCTTGAGATCGAGAATACGATCGCGGAAGGCCCATAGAACGTCTTCGATTTTTTTCGAAAGAAGCGAGGCCAGGGTTGCATTGTGGTCGGGCGTTTCGATGACCACTTCGTGGGCGCCGATGCCATTCATTTTGTCAAACATGCCCTCGGCCTGCTTATTCAAGTTGCCTTCAATGCCGAGTGCGGGGAACTTGTTCGGAACCACGCGGATGGTCCAACCCGGACTGTCTTTCTGCGGAGCGTTGCCGTTGGTGCTGGGCCGGTAGGCCAGAATCTCCGGCGGGGTCTTGCTCTCATTGCCATAACAGAAGGGGCAGAATCCGCCCTTGATCTTCACCGCTTCGCGCACAAAGTCGTTCGGCCGCTTGGCGCGATCCGTGGAAATAATCACCCACCGCCCCACGATGGGGTCTTTTCTTAGTTCAGGCACGCACTAAATCCTCTCAGTTGGAGTCTCCAAACCCACGATTGCGCGATACGGAAAAGGCGTTTTGAAACAGCTCGAAGGAGGGTCGGCCATGTCCAAGCTCATAGTATACGGCAAGCACGTCGAATCGCCACTGGCACGAAGCGGGCATGTGGCGCAGGAAGTCGCGGGCGACCAGCGATAATTCCCTTTGTTTATCGCGATCTACAGCCGCTTCGGCGGGCTTGACGTCACGCGTCGTCCGAGTCTTCACTTCGATAAAACACAAGACGTCCAGCTCCCAGCCGACGAGATCGACTTCGCCGCGATGATGCGGAGAGCGGTAGTTGCGGGAGACGATCGTGTAGCCCCGCCGGCGAAGGTAGAAATAAGCGTCTTCCTCACCGCGTCAACCGGTACGCTGGTGCGCGGGCAAGTCCTCCGCCGGAAGCGTTCTAGCCGCCAGCCAGTCCAGCGCGCGTATTGTGGCTTGCGTCAGGCGTCCGGCGAACATGGGAACCCCCATGTCACCCTAGCTTGGACCAACCGCGCGTGATGTGATCCTCATCACCGCGCGTCCGGTACAATTCGCCCTCGCGCTCTTGCCCGCTAGCAATTCTCCAAAAGAGATAGGAACGCTTCCCGCGTGAATCCAGCGGTTCGAATCAGGCTAGAAATAATATCTCTCCCAACTTCGGTATACTTCGGCACGATCAATGGCCGAGCGACACCGGGCTTTTCCAGTTTGAGGTGGCTACCCTTCTGGCCTGCCTGGCGATAGCCGATCTGTTCAAACACGCAAACTAATTTGTGCCAAAGAAGCGGATTTAGGCGTGACATCGGCCTTCTCAAAGCCAAAAGGAACTGGAACCGGAAAACGAAATGACCCTTTACGCTGAATCACAGAACGTTTTCCCTGCCGTGCCGCAGGGCGACCCGCCACAACACTCCATCCCAATTCGCGAAGTGCTTGCTCGAAAGTGCCCCGCTCGAAGCAGCTCACGACAAAAAGTTCCGATGCCTCGGCAAGATTCCTCTTGGCTTCAGCCTCAGTCTTTCCTTGGGTAGTAATGTCCAGCGGAGGGCAATGGGCTATGTACCAGCCATTCTCTTTCTTTAGGACGCCGAAGAGCTGGAATTGTGCCTCTAATATCACACGCATTCCTTCATGATAGACGAATTCTCAACTTCCACCAGCTTCCCTTTATCGGGTTTCTTTTTCCCAACGGTATTCACCAGCACCACGCCGCCAAGCGCCACCGCGCCGCCGACCAGTGAGATCAGCCTCGGCACTTCGCCCAGCCAAATCCATGCAATGCCGATAGCCGAGATCGGAATGACGTAAAGCAGCGTCGCAGTGCGTCCGGCGGCGCCGTGCGAAAGCACGTAGGCCCAAGCCACATAGGCGAGCGCACCCGGAAAAATACCCAGATAAACGACCGCCAGCGTCGCCGACGCGGGAGCGGCGCGGAACGTGTGCACCAGACCGTTACCGAAGGGCAGCATCAGAGCCGTCCCGAACCATATCGCGTAAGCCGTAAACTCCAGCGCGCTGTACCTGCCCAAATAATGCTTCTGCAGAATGATGTAGAGCCCGTTGGCAACCGCGGCTGCGAGGATGATCAGCGCTTGCAGTGAGAATGACATGCGGATCCCTCCGCCTTCTCCGCTGGCAATCAGCGCGACTCCCGCGAAGCTCCCAAACACTCCACACCACCCGATCGCAGTCAGTTTCTCGTGCAGCCATAATCGGGCCCCGAGAGCCGTCCAGATCGGCGTGGAAGCAATCAGCAAGCTGGCTGCGCCCGCGGTCACGCGAGTCTCTCCGTAATTGAGTGCCAGGTTGTAAAAGGTGATTCCAACGGCGCCGGTCAGGACCAGCCCGGGAATGTCGCCCCATAGCGGACGGCGGAAGTGCGCGACCCCAGCATAGATGGCGAGCACCAGAGACGCGACCAGAAAACGCAGGATAGCGAGATTCGCAGGCGAATAAGTGCGCAGGCCGGCGCGAATGCCGGCAAAAGCAGAGCCCCAAATCACCAGAGCGAACGCAAGCGCGACAAAAGTGCGAGATGTAAAGCGTGGCATCGCGGGGCCTCGTTCCAGGAAGAATTTCTGTTGTGTAGAGACGGGGCTTGCCCCGTCTCAGGCTGCAGAAATGCAGCAAGCCGCGTCTCTACGCAATAACGCTAACCTCGTCGCCGACGCGAATCGTCCCCGGCGTGAGAATCTGAGCCCGCAATCCCCCGCGGTGCAGCAGGCCCTTGATCACCGGCTTCCCAGTTAGTCTCTGCAAGTGATCGCAAGGCTCGCATAGGCGAATGCCGCGAATGCGCACATCGCCGATGGCAAACTCTCTCCCCACCAGGTGATTGAGCGGCACATTGCGCGTCACGATGTTGCGGCGAGCATCGCCCGGAGCAAGCTCGACGCGATAGTCGCGCCGCAGCGCCTCAATCGCTTCCGCCTCAATTAGCGTGAGTTCGTAATCCGGCCCGGGCTTGTAGAACGTGCCCAGCTTCAGCGCGTATCGATCCCCCTCAAGCCCCCTGCCCGGAATCGCCGCCGCCTGAGCAACCGATTCCATCGGCCCTTGGGCGGCGGAGGCAAGGTGAATCGATTCCACAGTTCCGTTCAGCATGCGCACCCCGGCGATTATGCGTTCTTCTCCGCTTCAATCATCTTTCAGCGCTCTAAGCTTCAACGCTCGCGATCGACTCTTCCAGCGCATCCATGGCAACGTCGGCTTCGTCCTTGGTGACAATCAGCGGCGGCGCAATACGAATCGTGCTCGGACCGCAGCCTAGAAACAGAATGCCGCGCTCGAACGCCCGCTGCACGATCCGATCGCGCTCGCTGGCGCCATATTCGCGGGTCGTCTGGTCTTTCACGATTTCGACGCCGATCATCAAGCCGCGTCCGCGGACGTCGCCCACAATCTTATGCTTCTTCGGCCAGCTGGCCATGCGCTTCAGCATGTGGTCGCCGACTTCCTGCGAGTTCCGCAGCAGCCCGTCTTTCTCGATCACATCCAGCGTGGCCAGCGCGGCGGCAATGCAGACCGGGTTGCCACCGAAAGTCGACGCGTGCGAGCCGGGGACCCAGTCCATGATGTCGGCCTTGCTCATGGTGATGCCCAGCGGCATCCCGGAGGCGATGCCCTTCGCGATGCAAACAATGTCGGGATGCACGCCCGTGTGTTCGACCGCAAACCATTTGCCCGTGCGGCCCATGCCACTCTGCACTTCGTCCACCACCAGCAGGATGCCGTGCTGGTCGCAGATGCGACGCAGTTCTTGCATGAAGATCGTTGGAGCGATGACGTATCCGCCCTCGCCTTGGATCGGCTCGACAAAAATGGCCGCGACTTCTTCCGGCGCGAGGAGGGTCCTAAACAGTTTGTCTTCAATGAAGCGCGCACAACCGAGAGCCAATTTCT